>DATIYW010000134.1:0-9664 GCA_035517415.1 Thermoanaerobaculaceae bacterium | reverse complement strand
CCGCCCGAGATCCAGTCCTCGAATTCGTAGACGACCTGGAACTCACTCCCGTCGGGGTTCATCCGGAAGATCGTGCCCTTGGCATGGAGCCCGCCATAGCGAGTCATACCGTACAGTTGGCCAGCGGAGACGATGAGCGTGCCCGCCGGGGACTCGTCGCCGAAGGTATGCAGAATCGTGTAGCCGCTCCCGTCCGGATTGATGCGGAAGATCGTGCCTCGCGTGGTCGTCCCGTACAGGCGGCCGTCGAACGCGAGGAGTGACGCATTGGGGGAGCCCCCGTCGGTGCTGTCGCCGGTGAACAGGTGCAGCAGCGCGAAGCCGCTCCCGTCCGGATTGATCCTGAAGACGGTGCCGCACGTGCTCTGGAACCATGGGGGCGGGGTCCAGAGGTCGGGGAAAGCGCCGTCAAAGCAGAAACCCGTCCCGCCGAGGTACGTCGTCCCGTAGAGCATGCCGCCGAAATCGATGAGCGAGCCGTGGGGGTTGAACCCGTCGGACGCACCGCCGACGAACTGGTGGAGGCTCTCGTGACGGCTGCCGTCCAGCGTTTCGCGGAAGATCGTGCCTCCGCCGGCCGCGCCGCCCGCCGCCGTCATTCCGTAGAGCCAGCCGCCATCGGCCAGCAGCGCGCCGTTGCTCGGACCCCACCCGTCGGGGGCGTCGTGGAAGCGGTGGATCGCGGTCATTGGAGGGGCGTCCGCCGACTTGAACGCCACGGCGACGAACTTGTTGCCGTCCATCCGCAGCGTGCACGTGGTCGCCGGCGTGGAGCAATCGTCGGCCCACCCGTCGAACTGGTGTCCCGCCGCAGGTACCGCGGTCAGCGTGACGGTGTCCCCCAACGGCACCGCGAGCGTGCAGGAGGCGTCGCACGGATCAAACGGCGCGCTCACGGTGATGCTCCCTGCAGTGGGATCCGGGTTCCAGAGCTGCAGGGCCACCGTCTGGGCCGGCGCGTTCAGCGCTAGGACCGCACCTACGGGACCGATGACGAGCGCCAACATCGTTTTGCGGATGGACGTTCTCATGACCTGCTCCTCTCCGCCATGATGCAGGCTTGATTGGGTTCTCACACGCTGGTTCTAGCTTATCTCAATTCCACGGCGGAATCTCGGCCGTCACTGCGATCCGAATCCGAAGTGAACTCCCAACGAAGTGTCTCGCCACCTCGGGACACAGCCCAGCGCAGGCTCACCCATCTGTGGTCGGACACCAAGGCGGGTGGGCGTACCTACCCGGCTATCGGCTCGCGCGGGGCGCGACGAGGCGGGCGAGCTGCTCCTTCGTCAGCGGCGCGCAGTTGCCGGAGAAATGGACGATCGGCGGCTCGGCGCCGGCGATCGGCGCCCAGCCGTTGGCGGTGCGCTCGAGGAACGGCAGGCGCCACGTCATCCCCTCGACCGCCGGCACCACGCCGCGCACGCTCGCGAGCTTGCCGGCCTCCAGCCGAGCCGGCGCGAGCGTGTCGGCGGCGATCCGCGCGACGATCTCGGAGGCGTGGCAGTCGCCGCAGGTGCGGCCGGCGCGCGTGATCGAGTGCGCGAAGTTCGGCGCCAGCGTGACCATCGTCCGCTTGCCGGAGACGAAGCTGAGCAGGTTCGCGGTCGTGACCCGGCCGCCGTGGTTGACGAGGAAGAGCACGCCATCGAGCGGGATCTGGTTGTCCTTCTTGGCCTCGCGGGTGGCGTCGAGGTGGCAGTTGAGGCAGCTCGGCGCCGCCAGCGTGTGGCAGGCCGAGCAGTCGAGCTTGCCGCCGTGGACGGTGTGGCTGGCGGTGCGAGCGATCGAGGCGTGGCAGCTCTCGCAGCGGGTGTCGAGCGCGCCGGCCTGCGAGTAGGTGTCGTAGGCGACGCCGTCGCCGTGGACCTCGCGCACGCTGTGGCAGCTCATGCAGCGCATCCCCTTGGCCGCGTGGACGTCGGTCTGGGGCGTGGCGGCGTCGTGGCAGCCCTCGCACGCCGCCTGCGCGACCGCCGGGTCGAGCGTGTAGCTCGACTTTCCGCCGGCGTCCTTGCGGTGGCAGGCGTCGCAGCTCGCGACGTGGCACTTCGCCTGCACGCAGCCGGCCTCCGCCGCGGTCTTGCCGGTGATCGTGCCGACGCCGCCTTGCTCCCTGGCGTAGAGGAACTCGATGCCGCGGTTGGTGAAGTGGAGGCTGCGGGTGAAGAAGCTGTCGAACGGCGGTGGCGTGGGTGCCGGCGGGTCGGCGGCAAGAGCGCCCGCGGCGCAGAGGGCGAGGACGAGGCACGGCGCGATGCGGGGAGGGCGGGTCTGCATGGCGTTGACCTCCGATCGTCGTGGGCTGCGAGTTCGTTGCCGCTGCTTCACGGTCTCGGGATCGCGGCCGATCCTGAGCACGCTCCCATCCTACGCCACCCGGCGCGGACGGGTTGCGTCGCATCGCGGTCGCGAAGGCCGGACCGTCAGGCCGCCGCGCGCCGCCGGTGCATAATCGCGGTTGCAGCCGAACGGAGGCAGGGATGGAATCGCGGAACGAGCGCGTGTACATCGTCACGGGCGGCGCGGGCGCACTGGCTGGATCCGTGGCCGAGGTGTTCCGGGCGTCGGGCGCGCGCCTCGCGCTGGTCGACCGCGAGGGCACGCCGGTCGCCGAGCGGGCGGTCGTCCACGACGACCTCGCGGTCACCGCCGACCTCACCCGCGGCGCGGATGCCGAGCGCATGGTCGCGGCGACGAGGTCGGCGTTCGGTCGGGTCGACGGCCTGATCCACACCGCCGGCGCCTTCGCGGCGGCTCCGGTGATCGACTCGGCGGAGGATCTCTACGACCGCATGTTCGACGTCAACGTCCGCACGCTCTTCCACGCCGTGCGCGCGGTGCTGCCGACGCTGATCGAGCAGGGCGACGGGTTCGTCGCCGGGATCTCGACCAACCTGGTTTGGAGTGGGGGAGGCGGCGCCGGGATGGCGGTCTACGCCGCGGCCAAGGCCGCGCTCACGTTCTACCTGCGCTCGCTCGAGCGCGAGGTGCGCGCCTCGGGTGTGCGCGTCGCGATCGTCTACCCGCTGAGCCCGATCGACACGCCGGCCAACCGCCGCGACATGCCGGGAACCGACCCGGCCGGGTGGGTGGACCCGGCGGCGATCGGCGAGGCGCTGCTGTTCGCCGCCACGCGCGGGGCGCGCGGGCGGATCATGGAGCTGCCGATCGGCGTCTCCCGCTGATCCCCGGGGCGCCGGCGGCGCCGCGTCTCTCGCGTTGTCGCGCTCGCCGGTTCGCATCCTCATCGTCCCTCCGGGTACGCCTCCGGTGCGACCGGCTCGCGCGCCTAGCGATAGACGCACCGGCGCCGGCGCGGCTACACGCCCGCTCCGATTGCCCTGCGTTCGCCGGCTGCGGCGGGCCTACACGACCTATGTCCAGGCTCATCTGGTGACATCGCGAAGACCGCAGGTGCGAGACGCGTATCGCTGCCATGGACTAGCATGTGGCGATGCTGCTGACGGCCAACCGCAGGTTCACGTTCTCGGCGTCGCGCCGCCTCGCGCGCGACGGCTGGAGCGCCGCCGAGAACGAGCGCGTCTACGGCGCGGGGCGCGAGGGCGCGTGGGGGAGCGGCGAGAACTACGAGGCGTTCTTCGTCTTCTCGGGCGCGATCGACCCGGCCACCGGCCTGCTCGTCAACCTCACGGAGATCAAACGGCGGCTCGGGCCGCTCGTCGACGGGCGCTACGACCACCGCTTCCTCAACCTCGACACGCCGCCGTTCGACCGCATGCCGCCCACGCCGGAGAACCTGGCGCGCGCGCTGCTCGCCGAGGCGCGCGAGGCGACGCGCGACCTGCCGGTCGAGGCGATCGCCTGCCACCTGCAGGAGTCGGCGGCGACCGCCGCCACCGCCTACGCCTCGGGCGCGGTCGAGCGCGACTTCTGGCTCGACTTCTCCGCCGCGCGGCGCACCTACTCGCCGCATTTGTCGGAGGCGGAGAACCGCGAGCTGTTCGGCCGCGCGTCCTCGCCCGCCGGGCACGGCCACGGCTACCGGCTGCGCGCCACGCTGCGCGGCGAGCCGGGCGGCGCGACCGGGCTGGTGGCGCCGCACGCGGAGGTCGCGGCAGCGCTGGCGGCGGTGCACGCGGCGTTCGACCACCGCAACCTCGGCGTCGAGGTGGCGGAGCTGGCGGGCGAGCCGCTGACGACCGAGAGCCTGGCGCGCGTGATCTTCGCGATGCTGTCGCGCTCGCTGCCGGTGGCGCGGGTGCGCCTCAACGAGACGCCGGAGTTCTTCGCCGAGTTCGACGGGCGGGAGCTGGGGCTCGGTCTGGAGCGCTCGTTCTCCGCCGCGCACTGCCTGCGCGTGCGGCAGCTCTCCGACGCCGAGAACGAGCGCCTGTTCGGCCACTGCGCCAACCGCAACGGGCATGGCCACCGCTACACCGTGCAGGCGACGGCGGCGGGCGCTTACGACCCGCGGACCGGCACGCTGCTGCCGCTCGTCTGCCTGGAATCGGCGCTGCGCGACGCGCTGGCGGCATGGGACCGGCGCCACCTCGACCTCGAGACCGACGACTTCCGCGAGGCGCCGAGCACCGGCGAGAACCTCGTGCTGCGCCTGTCCCCGCGCCTCGACGAGCGGCTCGGCGGCCGGCTCGCGCGGGTGCGGCTGTTCGAGACCGCCAACAACCGCTTCACGCTGCGGCGGACGGGAGGCCGGTGATGGAGCGCTACCTCGTGACTGGGTCGAGCCGCGGCATCGGCAGGGCGATCGCGGAGCGGCTCGCGGCACCCGGGCGCGAGCTGATCCTGCACGGCCGCGACGCCGCCGCGCTCGCGCTGGCCGAGGCGAGCGTGATCGCCAGCGGCGGGGCGGCGAAGGTGGTGCGCGGCGACCTCGGCCGGCACGGCACGATCGGGCGGCTGGTGGCGGCGGTCGGCGACGGCGAGCTCGCCGCGCTGGTCAACAACGCCGGCAGCGCGCTGGTCAAGCCGGTCGGCGAGATCACCCGCGCCGAGTGGGAGGAGAGCCTCACGGTCGGCGCGACCGCGCCGTTCCTGCTCGTGCAGGCGCTGCTGCCGCGCCTCGCGCCGGGCAGCACGATCGTCAACGTGATGTCGATCGCGGCGCGGCGCGGGTTCGCCGACTGGAGCGCGTACTGCGCGGCGAAGTTCGCGCTCGAGGGGTTCTCCCAGGCGCTGCGCGAGGAGCTGCGCGGGCGCGGCGTGCGGGTGGTGAACGTCTACCCCGCCGCGACCGACACCTCGCTGTGGGACGGCGTGCCGGGGAGCTGGCCGCGGCGGCGCATGATCGCCCCCGCCGAGGTCGCCGAGGCGGTGGCGTACGCCCTGTCGCGCCCGTCCGGCGTGCTGGTGGAGACGATCGAGGTCGGCGACCTGTCGGGACCGATCTGACTCGGCTCCGAGGGAGTCAAGACCGGGAACGACAACAAGAACGAAGACGAAAATGGTAGGGGAGCGGCTTGCCCGCTCCCGCCTGCTCCTGCTTGCGCGCTCCCGCCTGTCCCCTCCCGCTTGCCCGCTGCGGTCCAGGCCCGGTGCTAGTTCTCGAGCAGGCGCAGCCCGTTGCGGACGAGCTTGGAGAGCTCCGGCTCGTCGGCGCGGGACTCCAGGTAGCCGCGGATCTGCGATTGCAGCGCCGGGTCGGCGCCGTGCTTGGCGAGCAGCTCGAGGATCTCGAGCGCGAGGAGCCAGTCGCCGGGGTGGTTGGCGCGCAGGTCGAGGTAGATCGCCGACAATGCCTCGACGCCGTGGCCGCTCTCGCGCACCTGGCGCACCGCGTCGTAGAGGCGGTGGATCCGGCGCGTCGCCTCGTCGGCGTGGACCTTGACCGTGCGCTCCTTGGGGACGAACGAAACCTGCTCGTACGCGTCCTGGTCCGCCGCGCCGTGGAACACCGAGACGACGCGCTCGCCGACCGGCATGTCGTAGGTCCCCCAGCTCGGGTCGAACAGCAGGCGGTCGCCCCGCGCGACGGTGCAGCCGGAGAAGCTGAGCAGCACGGTGCGGCCCGCGGCGCGCACGATCTGCTCGAGGCGGCCCTGCACCCGCACGCCGCCGGGCAGCTCGAGGCTCGCCTCCCGGCCGCGCTCCAAACCGATCGCGCGGAGGTGCTCGTCGTCGAGGAACTCGAGCGGCCGCGAGTGGCCGGCGACGCGGCCGACCGGCGCGCCGAACCCGTCGGCGTGCGTCTCCTTGCCGTGGCCTTCGAGCTGCACGCCGCCGACCGCCAGCGCGGTCGGCCCCTTGGTGCGGAAGTAGACCGGCTCGCCCGAGCCGTTGGCCAGCACCTCGGCGACGGTGCCGGAGACCTGCAGCCCGGAGCTGTACTCGACGGTCGCGACGTTGGCGGAGGCGATCGCGGCCTCGAGGCCGTAGCGTCCGCCGCGGCGGAACGCCATCGTGTCGGCGAACTGGTCGAGCACGTCGTTGAGCTGCGCGAAGCTCTCGGCGACGAACAGCTGCGGCTGGAACGTGGTGATGTCGAAGGCGACGTCGGCCGCCCCGGCGGTGTAGGGCAGCTTCTTCACCGCGTCGGTGAGGCAGTGCTCCGCCTCGCCGATCGAGGAGAGCAGACCGGCGCCGTACAGGCGCGGGTGCGCGAGGTCGCCGATCAGGCCGTACTCGACCGTCCACCAGTGCAGGCGCGAGAGGCGCGCCATCTCCGACGGCTCGCCGAGGCCCGCCTGGCGCTCGGCGACCAGCTTCTCGGCCGCCTCGACCTCGGCGGCTGGCGTGCCCGGCGCTTCCTTGAGGATCGAGAGGTGGCGGATCGCCTCGTAGAGCTCGAAGTCCTGCCGCGAGGAGAGCGCTTTGGCGCCGACCTCGCCGAAGCGACGCAGGTACTCGGCGTACTCCGGGTCGGCGATGATCGGCGCGTGGCCGGCGGCCTCGTGGACGATGTCGGGCGCCGGCGTGTACTGGATGTGGTTGATCTGCCGCATGTCGGCCGCGATGACCAGCACGCGGTGGGCCTGGAACTCCATGAACGCGGCGGGCGGGATGAAGCCGTCGACCGGCGCCGCGCCCCAGCCGATCCGCCCGAGGATCTCGTTCATCTCCTCGACGCGCGGGATCCGCTCCAGGCCGATGCCGGTGCGGCGCAGCCCCTCGACGTACGCCTCGTGCGCGTGCTTGGCGTGGAAGTCGACGGCCTGCCGCATGATGTAGCGCCAGACCGAGTGGTCGACCGGGGAGTAGCGGTCGTACTGCTGCTCGACGATGTGCTGCTTGAGGTGGTGCGGCAGCCGGGCGATCTGCTGGATCCCGTAGATGCTCTCGGTCGGCGTCGTGGCCATTTCGCTCCTCCGCTCCAGCTTCCAACCGGCTAACGCGGGAAGCCTCCCGGCCGTTCCCGGCGCAGTGGGCGAACGGCGAATTGCGAGACGCGAGAGGCGTGAAGGGGACCGGCCTCACGGCTGCCCCGCGTCGCGGGGATCATCGTGCTACGAGGCGGAGGCGCGCGGCGGCGAGGATGAACGGGACGCCCGCGATCTGGAGGGCCACCGCGACAATCGCCACGGCGGCGAGCGAGGCGTCGTAGAGGACTCCGAGCAGGACGCTGCCGAGGAACCAGAACAGCCCGAAGGCGGCGGTGAAGAGTCCGTACGCGGTGGCGCGGCGCTCGGGCGGCACCATCGTCGCGACCGCGGCGGCGAGGATCGACTCGTGGACGCCGACGCCGAGGCCCCAGAGCGCGACGCCCGCCAGCGCGGGCCAGCGGCCGGCGAGGAAGGCGAGCGGGGCGTAGAGCGCCGTCACGACCGTGAGCGGCGCCAGGATCTTCAGGCCGACCCGGTCGAACAGCTTGCCGAAGACGAGCGAGCCGACGCCGCCGGCGCCCATCGCGGCTGCGTAGTAGGCGGGAATCCACCTCGGCGCCAGGAGCGCGGCCTTCTCGAAGTGGAATCCGATCAGAGGGAAGTCCGCGAAGCCGGCGGCGACCAGACCCGCCCCCGCGAGGTAGAGCCAGAACGCGCGAGAGAACCCGGGACCGTCGGCGGGCGCTCGCCCGGCCGGCTCGAACTCCCCCGTATGCGGGTAGAGGACGCGCGCGGCGCCGAGCAGCGCGAGAGTGCAGGCGGCGGGCACGGCGAGGACCGCGAACGCGAGGTGGTAATCGTGACGCCAGGCGAGGGCCGCGGCCATCGCGAGCGGGCCGAGCAGGGCGCCGAACTGGTCCAGCGCCTCGTGCAGCCCGAACGCCCAGCCGTAGCCGCCCATCTCGGCGCCCGCGTGCGACAGCATCACGTCGCGCGGCGGGTTGCGGGTCGCCTTGCCGATCCGCTCGAGCACCAGCAGGCTCGCTGCCGCCTGCCAGCTCCCGGCCAGCGCGAGCGCGGGGACCGCCGCCATCTGCACGACGTAGCCGGCGATGGTGATGGGCCAGTAGGCCCTGGTCCGGTCGGCGAGCGGCCCCGACACCAGTCGCAGGCCGTAGCCGGCGAGCTCGCCGAGGCCGCCGGCCGCGCCGACCACGAGGCCGCTCGCGCCGAGGAGGGCGAGGAACGGCCCGGCGATGCCGCGCGCCCCTTCGTAGGCGAAGTCCGCGAAGAAGCTCATCGCCCCGACGAGCAGCACGAACCGGAGGGCGCGCCGCTTGCGATCAGCCACCCGCGGCCGACCCTCGGCGGCTCAGCCAGGCGTCGAGCGAGAGCGCGCCGCCGCCGGCCAGCAGCAGGAAGACCAGGCCCAGCAGCATCGCGACGTCGGTGCGCGACTCGGCTTGCATGGACCAGAACCCCACCTTCGCGGACACCGCGGTCGCCCGCCACAGCAGCGGGACCTTGGTCGTCGCGATCGCGACGCTGATCACCGCGACCAGCGGGACCGCCGACAGCCGGGTGAGGAGGCCGAGCAGAAGGAACAGTCCGCAGACGATCTCGAGGGCGCCGACGACGTGCGCCATGGCCTCCGGCGCGGGGATGCCGATGCGAGCGAATCGTCCGGCGCCCCACTGCTCGGGGAAGAGGAACTTCTTCACGCCCTCGGGGACGAAGACGAGACCGACGAGGAGCCGGACGATGAGGTTCGAACGCGGGCCGGATGCACCGAGGGTTCGCTGCAGCAGCGTCGTCATGGCGCGGTCTCCCTTCGCGGGCTTGCGGCGGAGTCTATTCCTTTTCGCCCTCCATCGCGGCGCGCTTCTTGCCGCGGCCGAGCTGGACGGAGCGCTGGTAGGCGGCCCACACGCTGCGCGAGAGCGCGGTGCGGAAGCCGGCCTTCTCCAGGTAGTAGAGCGCCTCCGCCGAGGTCCCGCCCGGCGAGGTGACCTGGTTGCGCATCCGCGCCAGGTGCTGCCCCGCGGCGCGCGCGTACTCGGCCGAGCCGCGCACGGTCTGCAGCACCAACCGCTCGGCGAGGTAGCGGGGGAAGCCGAGGTGGACGCCGGCGTCGACCAGCGCCTCCATGAACAGGAACACGTACGACGGGCCGGTGCCGGAGAGCGCGGTCGCCATGTCGAGGTAGTCCTCGTCCTCGACGAACACCTCCTCGCCGAGGGCGGTGAGCATCGCCCGCGCCTGCTCGCGCTGGGCGACGGTCACCGCCTCCGACGCGGCCCAGACCGTGATGCCGAGGCCGATCTGCGCCGGCGTGTTCGGCATCGAGCGCACCACCGCGGGGTGGGCGAGGCCGTGCTCGATCACGCCGATGCGGGCGCCGGCGACGATCGAGAGCACGAGCG
>DATIYW010000133.1:0-6809 GCA_035517415.1 Thermoanaerobaculaceae bacterium | reverse complement strand
CCGGCGCGGGTGCGCTGCCGGCAGGCTAGCAGATCGGAGGCGCGATCGGCCCGGCTTGGCAAGCGCGGGGCGGCGTGGCAGCATGCGCGGCGATGCCGCCGCTGCCGCGATCGCCGAAGGGGAAGGCGGGCCTGGTCTACGACTACGGCCAGATCGTGCTCGGCTCGCTGCTGGTCGCGGTCGGCACCAACCTCTTCTTCGTGCCCAACAACGTCGTCTCCGGCGGCGTGACCGGCATCTCGATCCTCCTCCACCACGCGTTCCACACCCCGGTCGGGCTGGTCGTCCTCGCCCTCAACCTGCCGCTGCTCTGGCTCGGCTGGCGGTTCGCCGGCGGGATGCGCTTCTTCGTCCGCACCGCGGTGTCGGTCGCAGTGCTCTCCGCCGGGATCGACCTGACCGCGCCGTTCCTCGTCCCGCCGACCCACGACCGCCTGCTCGTGATCTGCTACGGCGGCCTGGTCGACGGGCTCGGCATGGGCCTGGTGTTCCGCGGCCGCGGCACCACCGGCGGCACCGACGTGCTGGCGCGCCTCGCGCACCGCGCGTTCGGCGTCGGCATCGGCCAGGCGCTGCTCGCGATCAACGTCGCGATCTTCGCCGTCGCCGCGTTCGTGTTCGGCGCCGAGGCGGTGATGGTCGCCCTCGCGCTCGCGTTCGTCTCGGCGCGCGTGCTCGACCTGGTCCAGTCCGGTCTCGCGGCCGCGCGCGCCGCGATCATCATCTCGATGCGGCCGGACGAGGTGCGCAAGGCCGTCCTCCACCAGGTCGGCCGGGGCGTGACGGTGCTGCACGGCCAGGGCGGCTACACCGGCGAGGAGCGGCCGGTGCTCTACGTCGTGCTCGCGCCGCACGAGGTCGGGCGGCTCAAGCGTCTGGTGGCGGAGGTCGACCGCTCCGCGTTCGTCGCGATCGCGCCGGCGCAGGAGGTGCTCGGCGAGGGGTTCGCGCCGCACGGGGGGGAGGACGTCGCATGAGAGGCACGTTCTGGCGTTGGGCGCTGGCCGCCGTGATCGCCGTGGCCGCCGGGTTCTGGCAGGAGCGGAGCGGGCCGACGTATCCGGTGCGGGGCGCGGTCCGGCTCGGCGGCAAGGCCCTCGCGCTCAAGCTCGAGCGCTCGCACAGCTGCACCTCCGACCAGCCGGTGATCGTCGACGCGGCGGATCCCGCGATCGCCGGCGAGCTGGTGTGGCGCCGGTTCCCGACCGTCGAGCCGTGGCGGACGGTGGCGCTCTCCCGCGACGGCGGGACGCTGCGCGCGGCGCTGCCGAAGCAGCCGGCCGCGGGCAAGCTCGAGTACCAGGTACGCCTGCGCCTGGGCGACGAGGCCGCGACGTTCCCGCCTCGCCCCGCCGTCACCCGCTTCAAGGGCGACGTGCCGGCGGCGATCCTGATTCCGCACATCCTCGCCATGTTCGTCGGCATGATGCTCGCGGCGCGGGCGGGGATCGAGGCACTCGTCGGCGGCGCGGGCGTGCGGCGCCTGGCCTGGAGCACGCTTGTCCTGCTCGTCGTGGGCGGCTTCCTGCTCGGCCCGCTGGTGCAGAGGTACGCGTTCGGCGAGTGGTGGGCGGGCGTGCCCTACGGCTGGGACCTCACCGACAACAAGACGCTGCTGGTGGTGCTGGCGTGGCTGGTGGCGGTGTGGAGCTGCCGCGGCGGGAGGTCGGGCCGTGCCGCGGCGGTCGCCGCGGCCGTCGTCACCATCGGCGTGTTCGCGATCCCGCACAGCACCTGGGGGTCGCAGATCGATTGGAGCAAGCAGCCGCCGGCGAGCACCGCGCGGCCGTGACGCGGCGAGCGAACCGGCGCCGATCGCTCCAGGTCGCGAGACTCGCGCCCGTGCGGTCGCCGCTCGACCGGCCTCGTTCGCGACCTAGCGCCGTTCCGACAGCCCGGCGTCCTCGGCCGCGGCCTGCACCGCGGTCGCGACCTCGGGGATGATGCCGCGCTCGCGGTAGATCGGGCGCACCAGCCGGCGGACCGCCGGCAGCTGGCGGGCGAACGCCGCGGCGCCGAGCACGCAGACGACCCCGCCGAGCATCACGGTGCGCGGCGCGCCGATGTGGGTCGCGAGTGAGCCGGCGAGCAGGCTGCCGAACGGCGTCATGCCGATGAACGCCATGATGTAGAAGCTCATCACCCGGCCGCGGCGGCTGTCGTCGACGACGGTCTGCAGGATCGTGTTGGAGGCGGCCATGTGGGTGATCATCGCGAACCCGGCGACCGCCAGCACGACGAGCGAGAGCGGCAGCGAGCGCGAGAGGCCGAAGCCGACCAGCGCGAGGCCGAAGCCTCCGGCGGCAAGCCAGATCCAGCGGCCGAGTCCGAGCACGGTGGAGCGCGACGCGAGCAGGATGGCGCCGACCAGCGCGCCGATGCCGGTCGCGGCGGAGAGGAAGCCCAGCGTGCGCGCGCCGCCGTGCAGTACCTGCGAGGCGAAGATCGGCATCAGCGTCGAGTACGGCATCGCGGCGAGGCTGACGGCGGCGAGCAGCAGGAGGATGGCGCGGGTCGGCAGGAATCCGAACGCGTAGTCGAAGCCCTCGCGCAGCTCGTGCCAGACGCGGCGTCGCGCGGGCGCGGGGGGCCGCGGCGCGAGCCGCATCGCCAGCAGCGCGACGATCACGGCGACGTAGCTCGCGGCGTTGATCAGGAAGCACACGCCCTCGCCGACCGCGCCGATCAGGATGCCGGCAATCGCCGGGCCGATCAGGCGCGCCCCGTTGAACATCGAGGAGTTGAGCGCGATCGCGTTGGGCAGGTCCTCGCGCCGCTCGATCATCTCGATCACGAGCGCCTGCCGCGCCGGCATGTCGAACGCGTTGACCAGGCCGAGCACCGTGCTCAGGGCGATGATCTGCCCGACCGTGATCGCCCGGGTGAGGACGAGCACGCCGAGGACGAGCGCCTGGACGAGGAACGCGCTCTGGGTGGCGACGACGAGGCGGTGGCGGCTGAAGCGGTCGACCAGCACGCCGGCGAACGGCGAGAGGGCGAACGTGGCGATCTGCGCGGAGAAGCCGACCAGGCCGAGCAGGAACGCGGAGCCGGTGAGCGAGAACACCAGCCAGGAGAGCGCGAGGTTCTGGATCCAGGTGCCGATCAGCGACAGCCCCTGGCCGGCGAAGTAGAGGCGGTAGTTGCGCGAGTGCAGCGCGCGCAGCGCCGCGAAGGCGCCGGCAGGACGGGGATCGGCCGGCGCCTCGGCTGCGGTCATCGGGCCGCCCCCGGCCGCCCTCCGCCGCTCCCGTCGGCCCCCGGCATCGCCAGGCGTGACGCCGGGCTCATCGGGCGCGCAGGAGCAGCACCGGCACGTTGACGTCGTGCTGCACCCGGCTCGCGGTGGTGCCGAGGAAGAGGTCGGCGAGGAGGCGGTGGCCGTGAGTGCTCATCGCGACCAGGTCGCAACCCTGCTCCTCGACCCAGCGCACGATCTCGGTGACCGGGTCGCCGTAGGCGAGCGTCGTCTCGTTCTCGATCCCCTCGGCGGCGAACTCGGCGCCGATCCTCGCGAGGTACGCTCTGTCCTCCTCGACCTCGCGGCTGACCGCGTCGGAGCCGTACCAGCGCGCCGCCCAGCCGTCGGCGACGTGGAGGAGGACGACGCGGCTGCCCATCAGCTTCGCCACCGGCTTGATGTGGTCGAGGATCGCCCGGTCGGTCGGCGTGGCGTCGAGCGTGATCAGGATCTTGCTGTACATGTCCGCCTCCCGGGCGCCGCGGCGCGGCCCCCGGAGTATCTACCAGCCGGTGACGACATGCCACGCCGTCCGCAGCGAGTCGGGCAGCCCCCAGAGGTCCATCGCCGTGATCAGGGCGGCGCTGCCCCACCCGGCAACGAGCAGGAAGCGGCCGATCTTCCACGGCCCCATGCGGCGGCGCGAGCTGGCGAAGTGGAGGAGAGGGAACATCGCGAACGGGAGCTGGAGCGCGAGCACGACCTGGCTCAGCGTCAACAGGTCGGTGACGCTGGCGTCGCCGCGCACGCCGATGATCACCACGGCGGGGAGGATCGCGAGGGTCCGCGTGATCAGGCGGCGCACCCAGGGGCGCAGCCGCCAGTGCATGAACCCCTCCATCACCACCTGGCCGGCGAGCGTCCCGGTGATCGTGCTGCTCTGGCCGCTCGCCAGCAGCCCGACCGCGAACAGCGTGCTGGCCACGCCGGTGCCGAGCAGCGGCGCGAGCGTCAGGTAGGCGACGCGGATCCAGTCGCTGTCGGCGCTGAACGTCACCACGCCGCTGCCCGCGACCGCGACGCTGCTCTTGCCGAAGAACACCATCGCCGCGAGCACGAGGATCGCGGCGTTGATGAAGAACGCCACCGTCAGCGCGAGCGTGGAGTCGATCGTGTTGAAGCGGATCGCGGTGCGGATCGAGCCGGCGTCCCGCTGGAAGTTGCGCGACTGCACGAGCGCCGAGTGGAGGTAGAGGTTGTGCGGCATCACCGTCGCGCCGATGATGCCGATCGCCACGTACGCCATGCCGGCGGCGCGGAACCCCGGGCGGAGGAGCGCGCCGCCCATCTCGAGGAAGCTCGGCCGCGTCTGCGGCAGCACGAAGATCTCGATGAAGTAGCACGCGGCGATCGTCGCCACGAGCACCAGCACGACCGCCTCGATGCTTCGCATCCCGAACCGTTGCAAGAGAAGGAGGAGGAGCACGTCCAGCCCGGTGATCAGCACCGCCCACAGCAGCGGGATGTGGAACATCAGGTTGAGCGCGACGGCGCTGCCGAGCACCTCGGCGAGGTCGCAGGCGCCGATCGCGAGTTCGGAGAGCAGCCAGTTCGGCCAGCGCGTCCACGCCGGGTACCAGTCGCGGCAGCACTGCGCGAGGTCCTTGCCGGTCGCCACGCCGAGCCGCGCCGAGATCACCTGCATGAAGATCGCCATCAGGCTGGCGAGGGCGACGACCCAGAGCAGGCCGTACTTGAACTGCGCGCCGGCCTGCAGGTCGGTCCCCCAGTTGCCGGGGTCCATGTAGCCGACGCTGACGAGCAGCGCGGGGCCGACGAACGCCCGCCACTGGCGCAGGAAGCTCGCGCTGGAGGGCGGCACCGCGACGGAGCCGTGGAGCCCCTCGAGCGATGTCGCGCCGGCGATGGCCGGCGGGTGCTCGGCGTGGTTCGGGGCGTCCTCGGTCACCGACGGCCCTCTCGCAACTGCCCGCGCCGCGGCGCCGACGAGTCGCACGGCGAGGCGGCGTCGTTGGATTCGATGGCCATGGCGGTCTCAGGATTGGCCGCGCGGCCGGGAGTGTCAAGCCGCTGCCGGCGATGCCGCCGGCTCGTCGGGGGTTTGGCCGTGGGGCCGGGGACGATCATGGCCGGCGGAACCTCCCGATGCCCCAGGTGAGCCCCGCGAACAGCGAGTACCGCTGCGCCCCGCGGGTCAGGCCGATATCGGTGCCGGCGTCGAGGACGAGGCGGGTGGAGGGCTGGTAGGCGACGTACCAGAGGTTCGACACGACGCGGGCGCCGAGAGCGGTGCCGCCGATGCCGTAGACCTCGCCGCCGCATGACCACGCCCCGCCCAGCTTGTGGCTGACCGAGAGCGTCACGGCCGGCTGATGAGCCCTCCCGCCGCCGGCCGAGCGCGGCAACCCGAGCCAGGTGTGGAGGAAGTTGACGTCGACGTGGTCGTCGCCGAAGTCGCGGCTGAGGAAAAACCCGAGCGTGTCGTCGGCGGCGCCGCTGCCGAGCCCGTCGCGGGCGGAGGCGGTCGCGAACTTGTGCGTGACCTGCACCGCGAGGTCGGCGCCCCCGACCGAGCCGCGCGCGAAGCACCACTGCGCTCCCAGCGCCAGGTCCCCGAGCCCGGTCGCAGAGCGCGAACCGGGATCGGTGAGGTGGAGAAGGCCGTTGGTGGACAGCCGCGCCTCGAAGTCCTCGGCGACGCCGAGCTTGAGCAGCGTCGGCGAGCTGAACGCGGTGGCGTTCTCGTGAAGGTACGACTGCTGCACGCCGAACTCGACCTCGGCGACGCCGACTTGGGTGGTCCGGGCCGGCGTCGCGAACGTCGGGCGGTTCGGATTGACCTCGATCGGCGGCTCCTGCGCCGCGGCGAGCCGCGCCAGGGCGAGCGCTGCTGCGGCCAGTGCTCCGAGGCGAGGGGACCGATGCACCCGGATGTTGTCGACCTCCGAGCGAGTCGAATAATGGAACGAGTCTGAGTCCACGTCGCAAGTGTGGATGATCGGATGGCACTTGTCAAGCCCTGCCGGGGCGAGCGGGCTATGATCGCCGCGCGGGGGTGCGCGATCCGCCTGCCACGGCCGCTCGACGCGGTGGAGGTCCGGGTGCTCGGCTGCCTGCTCGAGAAGCAGCAGGCCACGCCCGAATATTACCCGCTGACGCTCAACGCGCTGGTCGCCGCCTGCAACCAGAAGTCGAACCGGGAGCCGGTGATGGAGCTGGCCGAGGCGGATGTTCGCTCCGCCCTCGAGCGGTTGCGGGCGGAGGTGCTGGTGTGGCCGGTGGAGGGCGCGCGGGTCGAGCGCTTCGAACACAACCTCGACCGCCGCCTGCAGCTCGACGCGGCGGCGAAGGCGCTGGTCACCGTGCTGCTGCTGCGCGGGCCGCAGACCGCCGGCGAGCTGCGCGGCCGCTGCGAGCGGATGCACGCGTTCGCTTCGGTCGCCGATGTCGAGGCGGTGCTCGCGCGGCTCGCGGGCGAGGCGGAGCCGTTTGTCGCCGCCCTCGCGCGCGAGCCCGGGCGCAAGGAATCCCGCTGGACGCATCTGATCGCTGGCGAGGTTCCGAGCGCGTCGGCGCCGCGCTCCGCCGCGCCGGCCGGCACGCTCGC
>DATIYW010000132.1:0-5069 GCA_035517415.1 Thermoanaerobaculaceae bacterium | reverse complement strand
CACGGCCGCCCGCGAGCAGGTTCACGAACAGGCGGATCGCGCCCGGCACGCCGGCCGGGAGCTGGCGGAAGAACGCGAGCCCGGTATAGACGTATCGCCCCTTGCCGGAGCGGGCGAACAGCAGCGACCCGTCCGCCGGCTGCTCGCCGGGGTCGGCCATCGCCAGCGGCGCCTGGTAGCGCGGGTCCCACTTCGCCGGGTAGTAGAGACCGCGCTCCTGCACCCAGCCGTCGAAGTCCGGCGCCGCGATCGCGTCCGGCGTGCGCAGCAACACGTGGTCGGGGACGAGGAACTTGACCGCGGCCGTCTCGTCGGTGGTCCGCTCCCGTCCCAGCGTGAGCGGGTACGGCCCGAGCCGGTCGGTGACGAGGCCGCGCTCGTTGTTGTACTGCACCACCAGCGTGCCGCCGGACTCGACGTAGGCGAGCAGACGCTCCTGCGCCTGCGCCAGAACGTCGCGGGTGTTGTAGGCGCGCACGCCGGTGACGATCGCGTCGTAGCCGGCGAGGTCGCCGTTGGCGAGGTCGTCGTCGGAGAGCAGCGCCACCTCGAAGCCGAGCTGGCGCAGCACCGCCGGCACTTCGTCGCCCGCGCCCATGACGTAGCCGATGCGCCGGCGCGCGGGCGCGACGTCCACCCGCACGAGCTTCGCCTCCGCCGGCGGCAGCAGCGTCTGCGGCGCGATGTGCGGGTGGTCGACGGTCACGAAGGCGCGCGCCGCCTCCTCGCGGTCGGTGCGCACGGCGAGGTGCAGCTCGCCGCTGCCGGGCGCCGGCGGCGGCGTCACCGCGAAGCTCACCGTCGTCTCGTCGTCGGCCTTGGCGAGCTTGACGTCGACGTGGTCCGGCGCGACCCGCCAGCCGTCGGAAGGCTCGATGCGAAGCGTCGCGGCGGTGTCGGCGACGTGCGCCTGCACGGTTGCGCGCACGGTCTTCGCGGCGGCGCCGGGGAACAGCAGCACCGGCGCCTCGAGGTTGACGGTCACGCGCGGCACCACCGCGACCTCGCGGGTGCGCTCGCCGACCACCGGGTCGAGCCAGCGGTAGGCGACCGGCACCGCGTACTCGAGCTGCCGGCCGCCCGCCTGGAGCACGAACGTGACCGCGAGCGGCGGCGGCGAGTGCGGCGCGCCGACCAGGCGCTGCTCCGGGACGGAGTAGACGCCCTCGGGGTGGCGGCCCTCGAGCCAGTACGGCTGGCTCACCCGGGCGTCGCGCGGCACGGCGACCGCGAGCTCGCGGGCGAGCGGCTGGTTGGCGGCGAGCGCGGCGCCGACCGGCGACGAGAGCCCGGCCGCCGGGACCTCGAGGCGCACCAGCGAGAGCGGCACGCCCGAGCGGTCGAGCGCGGTCGCGTTCACCTTCAGGGTGCTCCCCGGGCTCGCGGTCGTCTCCGGCGCGATCGCCTCGAGCCACAGCCCGGCGCAGGAGCGGATCGCCTCCAGCACCTCGCGCCGCTTGGCCGCGAGCCACGGCCCGTCGCTCACCTGGTCCATCGCCGCCAGCGTTTCGAGCAGCGCCGGCACCGCCGCCTCGGGATGCTCGTCGGAGTAGGCGGCGATCGCGCGGGCGACCGCGGCGGCCACCGCCGCGCCGCCCGGCACGCGGTTCCAGGTCAGGTCGACGCCGTCGAACAGGTCGCTCTCGAACGGCGCGCCGGCCTCCAGCTCGAAGTCGTTGGGGAGGCTGCCGCGCCGCCACGGGATCGCGCCGCCCTGGCTCTTGTGCATCGTCCGCGAGGCCGCCGCGATCTCGGCCCAGCTCATCCCGAGCACCGGGTCGTAGGCGCCGAGGTCGATCGTGAGGTGCGGCTTCGCGCCCGCGCCGGCGTCCGCGCCCGGACGGCGCCAGGAGTTCCAGACCAGGCGCTTCGCCTGCCACGGCCTGACGAAGGCGAGCTGCTCGGGGAAGCGCGCCGGGTCGGCGGCGGCGGTGAACGCCTCGGCGGCGAGGATCGCGGAGGCGGTGTGGTGGCCGTGCCCGCCGTCGCCGTTGGTCGGGAAGCGGGTGATGATCACGTCGGGCCGGAAGCTGCGGATCACCCACACGACGTCGGCGAGCACCGCGTCGTGGCCCCAGATCCGCAGCGTCTCCCCGGGCGTCTTGGAGTAGCCGAAGTCGATCGCTCGGGTGAAGAACTGCTCCGCGCCGTCGACGCGCCGCGCGTCCAGCAGCTCCTCGGTGCGCAGCACGCCGAGCAGCTCGCCCTGCTCGGTGCCGATCAGGTTCTGCCCGCCGTCGCCGCGGGTGAGCGAGAGGTAGGCGGCGCGCACCTTGCGTCCCTTGGCGAGGTAGGCGAGGAGCGCGCCGTTCTCGTCGTCGGGGTGGGCGGCGAGGTAGAGCGCGCTGCCCACCACCGCGAGCTTCTCGACCGCGATGCGGCGCTCGGCGGCGTCGGTCACCGGCGGCGTCTGCGCGGTCGCGGCGGCGGCGCACGAGAGGGCGAGGACGGCGGCGAGCGGACCGCCACGGCGGCAGCGTGTTCTCATCGGCACTTGGTTCCTCCAGCGCGGCTTATACGGTACCTCGCGGAGCGCGGTTCTGCCGCTCCCGCCGGCGCGCGCGGCCCCGACCGCATGCCGGGCCGCGGCCGGGCGCGCGGCGCGACGCGAGGCCCGGCGATCTCCGCAGTCGCCCGCAGCGAGTCTGTCCGGGTTCGGGGGGATCGACGGGAGCCACACCGGCTTGCAACCGCAAAGGCGCGCGCATCCCTTCCCGAGGCCGGGGTGTCGCGGACGGAGGAGGCGCCGGATCGGATCGATTCCCGAGACTTGGCGCGCCTCGCGCGTGGTGTCGTGCCCGCGCCGATTCCACGTCTACGCGAGCCGCCGCGCAGCCCCGGCAACGCCCGCCGTCACTTCTTCGGCTTCCGGCGCAGCCGCTTCTTCGCAGCCGGCGGCTTGATGACCAGCCTGCCCTTCCCCTTGGCCGGCAGCGGAATCCTCGCCTGGTCGATCGCCGCGGCGAGCAGCGCCTCCACGTCCGGATCCGCCAACCGACTGGCCGCCTCCAGGTGGATGAAGCGCGTCTGCTTTCCCGACCCCAGCAGGATCCCGTTCGGGTCGGGCAACTGCGGCCCCTGGTTGAAGTACAGGGATACGCCGGTGGCGCGCGCGGCGATCGCGACGACCGCGTCGATCCCGTTGTCCGTCGGCGAATAGCCGATCACGATGGAGCGGCCGTAGTCGTACGCCAGCTCGTTGGCCGTCGGGAAGCGCCTGCGCAGAGCGGTCCGGACCGATCGAACGAGCTTCTGGATCTTCGGATCGAGCCTGTCAATGGAGGACCGGAGCTGCGCCTCCCGCGTGGGTTCCTCTCGATCGCGCTTCACCGTCATCGCATCCTCCTGGCCGTGCTCGGCAGTGCCGCATCAGATTCGCCCAACGCCGGCAGAAGGCTCAACGGCGGATGAGTCGCTGGGCCAATTCACGGCAGAATGGTGAACGAAGTTCGGGCTCCGAACAAGCGATTCGCCGCCCGTGTCCGCCTCCGCGTCGGCTCGGGCGGCGCTCCGTCCGCAGTCCAAGACGGGGGCGCGCCGGGCCCCCCTTGCATTCCTGGTCCGCGTGACCTACACTGAACTACATGGTTCAGTATCAGCAGGCCCGACTCGACGCCTCGTTCGCCGCGCTTTCGGATCCGACCCGACGCGGCGTTCTGGAGCAGCTCGGACATTGCGACGCCTCGATCACGGATCTTGCCGGGAAATTCCACATGACCCTCACCGGCATGAAGAAGCACGTCGGCGTCCTGGAGCAGGCCGGGCTCGTCACCACGGAGAAGGTCGGGCGGGTGCGGACGTGCCGGCTCGGCTCGCGTCGGTTGGAGGACGAGACCGCCTGGATCGAGAGGTACCGCCAGCTCTGGGCCGAACGCTTTGACGAGCTGGACAAGGTCGTTGAGGAACTGAAAGGAAGGGAGAAGATCGATGCACGCAAGAAGCAAGAATGAGCCCGCCCCCACCGACAACCCCACGACGGTCGAACGGAAGTCCGAGCGAGAGCTGGTCGTCACGCGGACTTTCAACGCTCCGGCGCGGGTCGTCTTCGAGGCCTGGACGAAACCCGAGCTGCTGATGCGGTGGTGGGCGCCGAAAACGTTCGGGGTGTCGTTCATCTCCTGCGAGGTCGATGCCCGCACGGGGGGCGCCTACCGTTTCGTGTTCGGCCACCCCGCCTCGGAGCAGCCGATGGCGTTCTTCGGCCGGTACATCGAGGTGACGCCGCACTCCCGGCTCGTCTGGACGAACGACGAGGGCGGCGCAGGCGGACCCGTCACCACGGTGACCTTCGAGGGCCGGGGTGCGAGGACCCTGGTGGTCTATCGCGACCTCTATCCCTCGACGGAAGCGCTCGAGAGCGCGATCGCCTCCGGGAGCACCAGTGCCAGTGGTTTCAGCGAGACGTTCGAGCAACTGGACGAGCTTCTCGGCACGCTGGGCGCGAGCGCGGGTTAGGCGTCGCCGCGCGCCGTCGCTAGCTGGCGCAGTGAGCGGAGCGAGTCCCACGCCCCAGCACCGTTTGCGACCGGCCAGCTCCGGTATTGCTCTGCAAACCTGGCGAGCAACCGCGCTTCGATTTCCGCTGGCGTCTGAGTGCCGCGGGTGCGAACGAAGGTATACCTTGCTCCAAATCTGGCGCCGTACTCGTACCTCGGCCAGTAGAGCGTCAGCTTTCGGGAGTCCCTTGCCTCTGCAATGTACCGAGCATGGGTCAGCAGGCGGCGGCGGAGGTTTGACGCCTTTCCGATGTAGAACACACCGGACTGCCCGCGCGGGTATCTGAACGCGGCGCCGGGGTCTGCTACCAGCACATAGGCGCCCCCGACTGGCGGGACCTCGTGGTCGCGTACATCTGCGAGCACGCGGAGTCGCTGGCCACTGAGAACGGCGGCAAGAAACGAGGTCTGCGCCATCATGTCCCGGGCGCACGCCTAACGCCGCCGTTCCGCCGCCCGCCGGCTGGCGCGCCGGTTGCGCACGCAAGCGGCGTGACAGCCGAGGGGGTCGGCTGCAACGGCTGGTTAGACGTCGGCTCGAGACCCACGGTTACCTTCACCCCCAGCAGCTGT
>DATIYW010000131.1:0-10231 GCA_035517415.1 Thermoanaerobaculaceae bacterium | reverse complement strand
GGCCCGCGTCTGCCCGACCCTGGGGCCGCGTCAGAACAGCGTGTTGAAGGGGCCTTGCGGCGGCAGCGCCGCGAGCAGCGAGAACACCTCGGCCGCCTCGTCGTCGCTCACCGCCACGTCGAGGACGACGCCGCCGAGACGCGGGAGCACCCAGCCGACCCGCCCCCCTGCCCGCTTCTTGTCGCGGGCGACGAACGGAGCGAGCGCGTCCCACGAAAGGCCGTCGAGCGCCGGGAGCGGCGACAGCGCGTGGATCCGCTCCGCCCACCCCTGGGCTTCCGCGGTCGAGAGCAGGCCGCGGTCGCGGGCGAGCCGGAGCTCGGCGAGCAGCCCCCACGCCACCGCTTCGCCGTGCAGGAACCGCCCGTAGCCGGTGGCGCCCTCGAGCCCGTGCGCCAGCGTGTGGCCGAGGTTGAGCGCGCGCCGGGGACCGCCCTCCCGCTCGTCGAGGCTCACCACCTCGGCCTTGATCCGGACGCAGCCGACGATCAGCTCCGCGGCGCTCGAGGGGTCGCCCGCCGCCACCGGACCGAGGTGCGCGTCGAGCACGTGCTCAAGGCGCGACGGCGCGATCATCGCGCTCTTGACCACCTCGGCGAGGCCGGCGCGGAGCTGGCGGCGGTCGAGAGTGGCGAGCACGAGCGGGTCGGCGAGCACCTCGCGCGGCGCCCAGAACGCGCCGACCAGGTTCTTCCCCAGATCGAGGTCGATCCCGGTCTTGCCGCCGACGGCGGCGTCGACCATGCCGAGCAGCGACGTCGGCACCGCGACCCACGGCAGGCCGCGCAGCGTCACCGCCGCCGCGAACCCCGCCAGGTCGGTGATCACGCCGCCGCCGACCGCGACCAGCACGTCGCCGCGCTCCGCCTCGTGGGCGATCAGGAAGCGCGCCACCTGCTCGACCCCCGCCCAGCGCTTGTGCTCTTCGCCGGCAGGCAGGGTCAGCAGCGGCGCGCCGAGCCCGTCCGCCAGCGTCGCGGCGTAGAGCGGTCCGACGTTGCCGTCGCTGACGACGAACGCGCGGTGCCCGTCGAGGTGCGGCGCGATCAGCGCGGACGCCCGCCCGAGCAGGCCTTCGCCGATGCGGTAGGCGGCGCGCTCTCCGCCGGTGGTCAGCTCGATCGTGGTCACGCGCGCTCCCGGGCGCGGAGCGTCCTTACCGCCAGCAGCGCCGCGCCGAAGCCGTTGTCGATGTTGACCACGCCGACCCCCGGGGCGCAGGCGTTGAGCATCGCCAGCAGCGCGGCCAGCCCGCCGAACGCCGCGCCGTAGCCGACCGACGTCGGCACCGCGACCACCGGCGCCGCCACCAGGCCGGCCACCACCGACGGCAGGGCGCCCTCCATGCCCGCGACTACGACCACGACCTCGGCGGCGCGCAGCGCGTCGGTGTGCGCGAGCAGCCGGTGCAGCCCCGCGACGCCGACGTCGTGCACGCGCGTGACGCGCGCGCCGAGCGCCGCCGCGGTCACCGCCGCCTCCTCTGCCACCGGCAGGTCGGAGGTGCCGGCGCACACCACCGCGACCTCGCCGCACGGCCGCGGATGGCCCTCGAGCACTACCATCCTCGCTTCCGGATGGTCCACCGCCGCAGGCACGGCGGTCACGATCGCGCGGGCGTGCGACTCCTCGGCGCGCGTCGCCAGCACCGGTCCCCCGCCTTTCGCCAGCGCGGCGAACGCCGCCGCCGCCTGCGCCGGGGTCTTGCCGGCGCAGTACACCGCCTCCGACTCGCCCGTGCGGGCAGGGCGATGGGTGTCGACGGTGAACCCCTCGCCCGCCTCGAACGGCAAGCGCGCGAGCGACTCCGCGGCCTGGGCCGGCGACAGCTCGCCGCGCGCCACCCGCTCCAGCAGCTCCCGCACCGCGCGCTCGTTCATGGCCGGATCATACCCGCTGCGTCAGCACCCGAGGCAGTGTCGGCGAGAGCCGCGCAAGCACCTCGTAGTTGATCGTCCCCGCGTGCTCGGCGAGCTCCTCGGCGCTGACGTGCTCGCGGCCGTCGGTCCCGATCAGGGTCGCGACGTCGCCCTCCGCCGCGCCGGGGACGTCCGTCACGTCGGCCATCACGATGTTCATGCACACACGGCCCACCACCGGCGCCGAGCGCCCCCTCACCAGCACGCGGCCCTGGTTCGACAGCGCGCGGGGATAGCCCTCCGCGTAGCCGACCGGCAGCACCGCGATCCGCACGTCCCGCGTCGGCCGGAACGTCAGGCCGTAGCCGATCGGCACGCCGGCCGGCACGGCCTTGACCTGCCCGACCCGCGCCCGCCACGCCAGCGCCGGCTCGAGTCGGACGCCGTCGCGCCCGTGCTCGATCAGCCACGAGAGGTACGTCTCCTTCGAGGGCCAGTGGCCGTAGAGCGAGATGCCGATCCGCACCATCGAGAAGTCGGCCTGGCGGAACAGCAGCGCCGCGGCCGAGCAGGCGGCGTGCACGAGCGGGACCTTGCCCACCGCGGCCTCGACCGCGGCGACCGCGCCGCGGAACCGCTCGAGCTGGCCGAAGGCGTACGCGTGGTCGGTGGTGTCCTCGATGTTGGCGAAGTGAGTCGCGACGCCGAGGACGGCGAGGCCGCGCCGCTTCGCCAGGCCCGCGAACGCCGCCGCGTCGTCGGGCGGGACGCCCTGGCGGTGCGTCCCGGTGTCGACCTTGACGTGGACCGGCAGCGCCGCGCCGAGACGCGACGCCTTCGCGGCGAGCGCATCGAGCACCTCCCGCGACGACGCCAGGACGTGCACGCTCGGGTCGACCACCCGCTCGACCTGCGCGGCGGTGAGGTACCCCATCACCAGCACCGGCGTGTCGATCCCGGCGCGGCGCAGGGCGAGGACCTCGTCGGCGGAGTGGACCCCCAGCATCTCGACGCGCTCGCTCCGGCACACCCCGGCGACCTCGGCGAGGCCGTGTCCGTAGGCGTTGGCCTTGACCACGGCGAGCACGGCGGTGCCGGGGTTGAGAAGCTCGCGGAACAGGCGCAGGTTGTGGGCGAGGGCGGACCGCGACACCTCGATCCAGGTGGTCAGTCCGCTGCCGATCTCGCCGCTCACGGCGCGAAGTGTAGCCCGGAACACCCGTTCGCCGCTGCGATCGGGATTAGAATTCCCCACCATGGAATCGAGCGCGACGGCGCGGCGAGACCGGCTCAAGGCGCGCCACCGCCGCACGCGGGCCCTCGGCCGTCTCCTCTACCGCCGCTACTCCCGTCAGTTCTGGACGCTGCACTCGGTGTGGGCGCTCCTCACCGGCGGCGTCGTCCTCGTGCTCTCGCACAACCGCTATGGCTACCTGCCCTGGGTCGTGCTGTTCCTCGCGCTGACCTGGGCGTCGACCCTGTTCTTCTCGCGGGTGGCGCTCGAGACCCGCTCGCGGCGCGCGCGGCTGGCGCACGGTGTCGTCTCCTACATCACCCGCGTGATGTACCAGGAGACGCTCTTCTTCCTGCTGCCGTTCTACTTCTACTCGACGACCTTCCCCTCGTGGAACAGCTTCTACGTGATCGGCCTGGCGCTGCTCGCCGTCCTGTCGTGCTTCGACCTCGTTTTCGACCGCCTCCTTCGTCGCAGCCGCGCCTTCTCGCTTGCGTTCTTCGCCATCGTGACGTTCTCCGCGCTGCAGTTCTTCCTCCCGCTGCTGCTCCATGTCCAGATCCACAACGGCGCCTACCTCGCCGCGGGGCTCTCGTTCTTCAGCGCAATGCCGCTGGCGTTCGCGAGCGGCGAGGCGAGGCAGCCGAAGCGGATCGTCGCGATCGTCCTCGCGCTCGCGGCGATCGTCGGTGTGCTCAAGCTTGCGCGCGTGGTCGTGCCGCCGGTACCGCTGCGCCTCTGGGACATGCACTTCGGGCCCGACCTCGACGCCAAGACGATGCAGATGTCGCGCGAGCTGCCGGCCACGATTCACGCTGGCGAGCTGCCGAACGGCCGGCTCTACGTGCGCGCGACGATCTTCTCGCCCGGCCGTCTCCCGGTCAGCGTCCAGCTCCAGTTCTTCCGCAACGGGCGCCTGCTCCGGACCTCACGCACGCTCGACCTCGTCGCTCACAACCGCGGCTTCCGCGTGTGGGACGCGCTGCGCGGCGGTCCCGGCGGCGTCGCGCCCGGCCGGTACACCGTCGAGGCCTGGACCGGCGAGGGGCAGATCGTCGGGCGCGGCGCGATCGTCGTGCTGCCGAACGGCGGCGCCGCGTCGGCGCCGCGGCGCTAGCTAGCCTCCGACGCGCGGTTTGGTGGGACGGCCGCTCCGCCGCCGTCAAGCGCAGGCACGAGCCTGGGCCAGCGCCAGCTCGTAGTCCGGCTCCTGTCCGGACTTCGGCACCAGCTCCTGGTAGCGGAGGATCCCGTGGCGGTCGATCACCAGCACCGACCGGGCGAGCAGGCGGAACTCCCGCATCAGGAGCCCGTAGGCGAGGCCGAAGCTGCACTCGAGGTGATCGGAGAGCGTCTCGAGGTTGGCGATCCCCTCGGTCGCGCAGAATCGGTGCATGGCGAACGGCAGGTCGGTGGAGACGACGAGGACCTTCACGCCCGGGCCGAGCTCGGCCGCCTCGCGGTTGAACCGGCGCGTCTGCGTCTGGCACACCGGCGTGTCGAGCGACGGCACGGAGTTGATCACCACCGCCCGGCCACCGACGTCGGCCAGGGAGAACGCCGAGAGGTCGGCGCGGAGCGCGGTGAACGGCGGCGCCGGCGCGCCGACCTCCGGCACCTCGCCGACCAGCGTCGCCGGCGTCCCACGGAACGTCACCAGCCCCGGTCGCTCTCGCATTCCCGCCTCCGATCCCGAACCGCCGCGTCCCGAGCTAGAAACCGGATGTCGAGCCTATCATTCCGGGGGATGCCGAAACCGGACGAGACACCGATCGCGATGCGGGTGGCCGAGGGGAGACGCTGGCTCGACGCCACCGTCTGCCGCGCCGGCGCGGACCTCGTCGTCACGGTGCGCGGCGGCGAGCGCCCGCACGTCGGCTGCGTGGTCGTCGCCATCGCGAGCGACTCCGCCGGCCGGCCGGACGCGAGGCGGGTTGCGACCTCGCTGGTCACGATCCCGATGCACCGCGAGGAGGCGCTGGCGCGCCCGCTCGCGGAGCGCCTCGCGCGGGAGCTCGGCGGCGTCGTCGTGGTCGCCGCAGGCGTGCATGACGACGGCCTCGACGCCGACGGGATCGCGACCTATCTCCGGCTTGGCGCGCAGCTGGCGGACGAGATCCTCGCCGCGCTGGGGAGCTAGCGCTGGCCGCCGCTCAGGCGCTGCTCGAGGAACGCGACGATGTCGTGCGTGTCGGTACCCGGCGGGAAGACGCGCTCGACCCCCTCGCTCCGCAGCTTCTCGACGTCGTCGCCCGGGATGACGCCGCCGCCGAACACGACCACGTCGCCGGCGCCGGCGTCGCGCAGCGCGCGCACCACCGCTGGGAACAGCTCGGCGTGCGCTCCCGACAGGCTGGAGAGGCCGACCGCGTCGACGTCCTCCTGCACCGCTGCGAGCGCGATCTGCTCCGGCGTCTGGCGCAGGCCGGTGTAGATGACCTCGAAGCCGGCGTCACGGAGCGCCCGCGCGACCACCTTCGCCCCGCGGTCGTGTCCGTCGAGTCCCGGCTTGGCGATCAGGATCCTGCGGTGGGTTGCGACCACGAACGACCTCCCCTCGTAGTATCGCGCCAGCGTGCCGCTGCGACAAGCCTTGCCGGGCTTGATTTCGGGCAGGGCGCTCCCTAAGCTCCCGGCAGTCGCACCTGGAGGCCGCCCAGCATGGACAGCACGCGACGCACCCTCCCCGACAACGCATACCGCAAGCTCGAGTCCGGCGAGCAGTACCGCCCGGTGGTGCCCGCCGGCGAGGCGATGCCGGAGTGGACGCTCCGCTCGGTCACCATGGGCCTGGTGATGGCGGCGGTGTTCTCGGCCGCCGCCGCGTTCCTCGGCTTCAAGGTCGGGCAGGTGTTCGAGGCGGCGATCCCGATCGCGATCCTGGCGGTCGGACTCGGCATGACGTTCAAGCGCCGCTCGACGCTGCTCGAGAACGTGATCGTGCAGTCGATCGGCGCCGCCTCCGGCCTGATCGTCGCGGGCTCGATCTTCACCGTCCCGGGGCTGTTCATCCTCGGCCTCCCGGTCGACCTGTTCAAGCTGTTCCTGGTCGCGGTTCTGGGCGGCATCCTCGGCGTGCTCTTCCTGATCCCGCTGAGGCGCTACTTCGTCCGCGACATGCACGGCGACCTGCCGTTCCCCGAGGCGACCGCGACGACCGAGGTGCTGGTCGCCGGCGAGGCCGGCGGGAACCAGGCGAAGATCCTCGCCATCGCCGCGGCGGTGGGCGGCGCTTTCGACTTCCTCGTGCTGCACTTCTCGGCCTGGGCGGAGATCTTCACCACGCAGTCCGTGCCGTTCCTGCGCGGCCTGGCGGAGAAAGCCAAGCTCGTGTTCCGCATCGACGTGCTCTCCTCGGTGCTCGGCCTCGGCTACATCATCGGCCTGCGCTACTCGGCGGTGATCTGCGCCGGCTCGTTCGTGTCTTGGTTCCTGCTCGTCCCGCTGATCGGCTACATCGGCCACGGGCTGACCACGCCGGTCGGCGGCATGGCGAACGGCGTGCTGATCGCGAACATGACCGCCGGGCAGATCTTCCGTACCTACGTCCGCCTCGTCGGCATCGGCGGGATCGCCTGCGCCGGGATGCTCGGCATCGCCCGCTCCTGGCGGATCGTCGCCTCCGCGTTCGCGCTCGGGTTCCGCGAGATCTTCGGCCGCAAGGCGGCGGCCGGCGCGCCCGAGCGCACCGACCGCGACCTGCCGATGCGCACCGTGATCGGCGGGCTGGTCGGCCTCGCCGCGCTCGTCTACCTGTTCCTCTGGCGCGGCGTGCTCCAGGGGCAGCCCAACCCGGCGCTGCTCGCGCTCACCGCCGGCATCGTCGTGATCGTCATCTCGTTCCTCTTCACCACCGTCGCCGCCCAGGCCACCGCCACGGTCGGGACCAACCCGGTCTCGGGGATGACGCTGATGACGCTCATCCTCGCCTGCGCGATCCTCGCCTCGCTCGGGCTCTCCGGCAACACCGGCATCGTCGCCGCGCTGCTGATCGGCGGGATCGTCTGCACCGCGCTCTCGACCGTCGGCGGCTTCGTCACCGACCTCAAGATCGGCTACTGGATCGGCGCCACGCCCGCGGTGCAGCAGCGCTCGAAGATGCTCGGCACGCTCGTCGCCTCGCTCACCGTCGGCGCCGTGATCGTGCTGCTTAACAACGTCTACGGCTTCGTCGAGACCCCGCAGCACCCGACGCCGCTGGCGGCGCCGCAGGCCAACGCGATGGCCACCGTGGTCAAGCTGATGATGTCGAACGAGCCGGCGCCGTGGATCCTCTACGCGGTCGGCGCGCTGCTGATCCTGCTGCTGCAGATGGTGAAGGTGCCGGCGCTGCCGTTCGCGCTCGGCATGTACCTGCCGCTCGAGCTGAACACTCCGCTGCTGGTCGGCGGCCTGGTTGCCCACTTCGTCGCCCGCTCGGCGCGCGGCGACGCCAAGCTCGAGCACGCGCGCAACAACCGGGGCACGCTGATCGCCTCGGGGTTCATCGCCGGCGGCGCGGTGATGGGCGTGGTCGCCGCGCTCCTCAAGGGCCTGCAGCAGGGCTACGCGGTCCCGCTCACGAGCTTTGTCCTGCGGGCGAACCTCGGCGTCAACCGGTTCAACAACGCCGAGGGGACGCGGGCGGAGCTGTTCGCGTTCGCCTTCTACGTCGTGCTCGTCGCCTACATGTACTGGGATTCGAAGCGCGTCAAGAGCGACTGAGCGGCGCGAGGCGGCCGAGCCGGTCCGGAGGCGAGGCCCGTCGCACCGTGGCGATGCGGCGGCCTCGCCTGGCGTCGCGCTACGACTTCGGCGCGGCGGTCGGGGCCTTGACGACGCCCCCCGCCGAGTTGGGCGGGACCGGCGCCATCACGTTCGCCGGGATCGTGTTGGGCGAGGCGCCCTTGGGGATCGACCAGGCGGGCGGAGGCGGCGCCGCCGCCTGCGTCGCCGGGCCCTTGGGCTTGGCCGGCGCCGCGGGCGCGTTCTTCCCGGCCGCGGGCGAGGGCTCTGGCGTCGCGACGATCTTCTGCCAGGCGAGCTCGAAGGCGACCTGGGTGGGGTCGCCCTCCACCGTCACCCGCGTCGTGATCGCCCCCTGCGCGCCCGGCTCGAGCTGCCCCGCGAGGCTGCCGGTGCCGGTGGTGAGCAGCTTCCCTTCGGCGTCGAGGATGCGCACCGTCGCGCCGACCTTCGACAGCGGCGACTTGCTCTGGTTGACGACGGTCGCGGTGACCTCCCACTCCTTGTCACCGACCTTCTTCTTGTCGTAGCCGAGGAGCACGAGCTGCCCGTCGTCGCTGGTCTCGGTGGCCTTGTCCTTGTCCTCGGGCTTCTTCGCCTCGTCGCCGGGCGCCGGCGTCTCCTCGTGCTTGACGTCGGCGTCGGTGACCACCAGGCCGGTCGGGCCGGTGCTCGCCTTGGCCGCGAGGAACGGGCTGTGCGGGCCGGACTCCTTGGCCGCGGGCGCCGGCGCCGCGGGCTTCTCGCCGTTGGCGTCCCGGGTCGCCTGCAGGTCGACCGCCGCCAGCGGGTACGACTCCACCCGGCCGGCGGCGTAGCGCACCACCACGTAGTTGCCGCTCACCGTGTAGCTGGCGGCGTCCACGCGCTTGCCGCCCTTGAGCACGACCGTGGCAGCCAGCGACTGACCTGCCACCGCCAACGCGATCACCACCGCCGACCATCTGCTCACGGTGCACCTCCAAGAACCCCAGAGCCCATGATAACCCCTTGCCCCGAAACGACCAGCGCCCCGGAGGCGACCCGGGGCGCGGTCTGATTCTGGTCGCTGCGCCGCGGTCAGTCGAGGACGACCATGGTCACGCGGCGGTTCTTCGCGCGGCCGTCGGCGGTCTTGTTGTCGGCGATCGGCTTGTACTCGCCGTAGGAGATCGCGTTCATGCGGTGGAGCGGGAACCCGTGCTGCATGTTGAGGTACCGCATCACCGCCTCGGCCCGGGCCTGGCCCAGGGTGAGGTTGTACTTCTCCGAGCCGACGCTGTCAGTGTGGCCCTGGATCTCGATGTAGACGTTCTTGTTCTCGTCCTTGACGCGCTTCGCGAAGGCGTCGAGCGCGGCCTTGGCGTCGGCCGACAGGTCGCTCTTGTTGAAGCCGAAGTGGACGGCCTCGTCGGTGAGCGTGACCTCGAAGAGGAACGAGTGGTTGGCGAGCTTCCCGGCCTCGTCGGCACGCTTGAGCGCTTCCTTGGTGGTGTCGGAGAGCTTGGCGATCTGGTCCGCCTGCGCGGTCTGCGCCGTCTTCAGGTTGGTGACGTCCATCTGCGTAGCCTCGACGGACTTCTGCACCTCGCCGATCTTTGCGTCCGACGCCTTCGACGCCTGCGCCACCTGCTCCTGAACGTAGCTCTTGGTGGCGCAGCCGGTCACACCCAGTGCGACGACCAGCACCACGGCAAGAACGCCCCACAGCGACTTTTTCATGCCCGAGTTCCTCCCTTGGATTTTTCGACGATCACCGATCCTGGTGTTGAGGTTCACCCTACTCCGATTCCCTCGTTCCTTATATCACAAGTGGCTTGTTCACTGTCAAGTCCCGCGCGCTCGGACCTACGGCAGCGTGCCTCGGTAGCCTTGCCGCGCGAGCACGGTGTAGCCGCCCTTGACCCTGACCTCGAGCTTGCGCCACTTCACGCTGCCGAGCCCGGAGGGGTCGAACGTGATGATGTAGCGCATCGTCAGCTCCTGCCGCAGGTCGTGGGCGAAGCGCGGCAGCTGGGCGGCGTCGTCGACGCGCAGGTAGCGCCCGCCGGAGGCGGTCGCGAACTGGCGCAGCAGGTCCTCGTAGCTGTCGGGCGGCCCCTCCTCCGCCGGCGGCGGCTCGATGCCGAGCGGGTAGAGCGGGTCGGCGAGGTTCTCGAGGATGCGGAGCGCGTCCGCCGGCTTCATCGTCGACGCGGTGTCCACGCCGTCGGTGAAGAGCAGCACCACGCGGCGGAGGTTGTGCGCGCCCTCCATCACCTGGGCGGACGCGGTGAGCACGTCGTAGAGCGCCGTGGTGCCGTAGCCCTTGAGGCCGTCGAGGACGCGCGGGAGGAGCGCGGGGTCGGTGCCGAACGCGACGCGACGCCGCACCTCGCCCGCGCCGAACGTGATCAGGCACACCTCGTCGTCCGGGCGGAGCTGGCGGACGAAC
>DATIYW010000130.1:0-39701 GCA_035517415.1 Thermoanaerobaculaceae bacterium | reverse complement strand
CCGCAGGCGCCCGCCGTCGAGCCGTGAGGCTCCGGAGCGGCGCTGCCGGCGGTTCTCTGTACCCCCGACGCCTTCGCCGGAGCGGAGTACGGACGGCGTCTCAACCGGACCTTGACAGCAGCGGGGCCGGCAGATTAGCGTGACGGGGCTGGAAGGTGGAGGGACGCATGATCAAGGCCGACCTGGTCCGCAAGGTGATGGATACGGTGGAGATCTCCCAGGCCAAGGCGAACGAGGCAGTCAACACGATCTTCGACGCCATGCGCGAGGCCCTCACCGACGGCGAGCGCATCGAGCTGCGCGGTTTCGGCGTGTTCCTGGTCAAGAACCGCAAGCGCGGCATCGGGCGCAACCCCAAGACCGGAGTCGAGGTCGCGATCCCTCCCGGCAAGACCATCCGCTTCAAGCCCGGCAAGGCGCTGCGGGTCATCGCATAGGTGTCCAGCCCCGAGCTGGAAGTTGAGATCATCGGCCCCGACGGCGTCCCCGTCGGGGTCGTTCGGCGTCCGCCGCCCCCGCCCGACCGGGTCTGGCTGCACGTCCTGCTCTTCCTCCTGACGATCGTCTCGACCACTCTGGTCGGCGGGCTCGCCTTCTCCGACCTGCCGCCCGGGTTCAAGCCGCATGGCCTCTGGCAGCTCCTGCTCCACCCCGCGGTGATCCGCGGCGGCCTCTCGTTCTCGCTCCCGCTGCTGACGATCCTGCTCGCCCACGAGATGGGGCACTACGTCGCCTGCCGCATCCACCGCCTCGACGCGACGCTGCCGTTCTTCATCCCCGTGCCGGTCGGCATCGGCACGCTCGGCGCGTTCATCCGCATCCGCTCGCCGCTGATGAACAAGCGGGAGCTGTTCGACGTCGGCGCGTCGGGGCCGCTCGCCGGGTTCGTCGTCGCGCTGCCGGTGCTGTTCGCCGGGATCGGGCTGTCGAAGCCGGTCGCGGTGCTGCCCAAGACCGGGGTGCTGATCTTCGGCGAGCCGCTCGCCTTCAAGGCGCTCGCCTGGCTCGCCCACCCCGACATCCCACCCGGCGGCGACCTCTACCTCCACCCGGTCGGCTTCGCCGCCTGGTTCGGCCTGCTCGTCACCGCCCTCAATCTGCTCCCGTTCGGCCAGCTCGACGGCGGGCACATCGTCTATGCGCTGTTCGGGCGGTGGCAGCGGCGGATCGCCTGGCCGCTGCTCGCGGTGCTGGTCGTCCTCGGGTTCTGGTGGCACGGCTGGTGGCTGTGGGCGGTGATCGCGCTCGCGATGCGGGTGCGCCATCCGTGGATCCCGGACGAGGCGGGCGCGCTCGACCCGCGCCGGCGCATCCTCGGCTGGATCTGCATCATCGTGTTCGCGCTCTGCTTCACGCCCGAGCCGATCAAGTTCCTGAACTGAGGTCGCGGGCGGGATCAGTCTCCGGAATCCGGCCCCCGGACCCCGGTCCCCGGCTCCTCCGGCCGGTCCTCCCACACGAACGTGACCGGCCCGTCGTTGACCAGCTCTACCTCCATCATCGCGCGGAACACGCCGGTTGAGACGCGCACACCGCGCTCGCGCAGCGCCGCAACCAGCGCCGACACCAGCGGCTCGGCGCGCTCCGGGCGCTCCGCGGCGGCGAAGTCGGGCCGGCGACCGCGGCGGATCGACCCCGCGAGCGTGAATTGCGACACCACCAGCAGCTCGCCGCCGACCTCGCCGAGACCGCGATTCATGTGCCCCTCGCCGTCGTCGAAGGCGCGGAGCGACGAGAAGCGGTGCGCGGCGCGATCGACCTGTTCCGGCCCGTCGCCGGCCTCGACGCCGACCAGCAGCACGAGTCCGGCGCCGATCCGGCCCACGACCTTGCCGCCGACCCGCACCTCGGCGCGGCTGGCGCGCTGCGCGACGATCCTCACCGCCTGCCCCTGCGGCGCGCGAGGGCGAGCGCCTCGCGCCACTCGTCGGCCCCCAGGGCCGCGAGCAGCGCGACGTACGCGCCGCCCGACGCCAGCGCGTAGACGCCGAGCTGGGCCAGCGAGCGGACGGTCGTGTGGAGCGGGATCGGCGCGAGGCGGTTGAGGTAGAACGCCACGACGCCGAGCCCCGCCGCCGCCGCGAGGTGCCGCGCGACTCCCGGCATCACCTCGGCGGCGCGCGGCAGCCGTCGGTGCTTCCCGTCGAGCCAGAGCAGCACGCACGCGTTGGCGAGCTGGCCGCCCACGGCGGCCGCCGCCACGCCCCGCACCCCGAACGGACCGGTCAGCGCCAGCCCGAGCAGGTAGAACACGGCGACGTTGAAGACGGAGGCGATCACCGGCGAGCGCGTGTCGTTCCAGGCGAACGAGGCGCTCGCGAGCAGCTTGGTCAGCCCGAGAAACGGCATCCCGACCGAATACACGGCGAGCGCGCCGGCCGCCATGCGGACGTCGGTCTCGGCGTACTTCCCGCCGCCGAGCAGCGCCCCCACCGTTGGCGTCGCGAGGACCACGCCGAAGACCGTGCTCGGCAACGCCACCGCGGAGAGCAGGCGGAGCGCGAACGCGAGCGTGTCGCGCGCCGCCGATTCGCTCGACTTGAGCTGGGTGGACAGCATCGGCAACACCGCGGTGGTGAGCTGGACGATCACCACGCCGTAGACCATCTCGTTGAGGCGCGATGCCAGGTAGATCCAGGTCACCCCGCCCTCGCCGACGCTGGCCGCGAAGCGGTTGGAGAGCATGAGCGTCAGCGGGTAGATCCCCAGCGTCGTGACGGTCGGCGCCATCTTGACCAGCACCTCGCGGACGTAGGGGTTGGCGAACGCGCCGCGCCCCGGGATCATCGGCAGGCCGACCGCGCCGCAGCTGAACCACTGCATCGCGAACTGGGTGAACCCGCCCGCGAGCACTCCGGCGGCCATCCACTCCGGCCTTCCGCCGAACAGCGTCACCGCCGTCACCGTCCCGGCGACGATGCAGAGGTTGAGACCGATCGGCGTGGCGGCCGGCAGGACGAAGCGGTCCGAGGTGTTGAGGATCCCCTGCGCGAGCGCTGCCAGGGAGATGAGCCCGAGGTACGGGAACATCAGCCGGGTGAGCCGCACCGCCATCGAGAACTTCGCCGGATCGGCCGCGAACTTGGCGGCGAAGAGGTGGACCAGCGCCGGTGCCGCGAGGATGCCGAGCGCGACGACTACCGGGAGGGCGAGCAGCAGCAGCGACGTCATCGCGCGCACGAAGCCTCGGGTGCGCGCCTCGTCGTCCCCGGCCTTCAGCGAGCCGAGGGTGGGCACGAAGGCCGCGTTGAGCGCGCCCTCGGCGAGCAGCTGCCGGAACATGTTCGGGATGCGAAACGCGGTGTAGAACACGTCCGCCACGCGCGTGCCGAACAGGTGGACGACCACCCAGTCGCGCGCCAGTCCGGAGAACCGGCTCAACAGCGTGACCATGGCCATGGAGCCGGTCGCGGTCATCAGCCGCCGCTTGGTCGTCATGCGGGCAACTCTAGCAAAGCGACACCACCGCCTCGCCCGGCGCGTTGCAGGAAGGCGGGCGCGGCACCAGATTGTTGTTGCTGGCAGGAGGTGGGCAATGGTTGGCAAGACGACCCTTGCGTGGATCCTCCTCGCCGTCGCCACGACGAGCGTCGCGGCGCAGATCGAACCGGCGCCGACGCCGGCCCGGGCGGCGCAGGCGTCGCCCGCGGTCGCGCCCGAGACCCGCACGATCAAGCTCGACCTCGACCAGCTGATCGACATCGACGCGGCGTTCGGGCACGCCGAGTTCAACCCCTCCGCCCGGCGCGAGATGTGGAAGGACCCGATGGTGCGGCTGGAGTACGGGCTCGCCCGCGAGCAGTGGGCCGCGCAGTGGGGCGGCATGCCCAACTCGTGGCCGCCGGCGACGATCGGCGCCAGCATCCTGCTCCGGCCGCCGGCCGGGCCGCGCCTCATCTTCCCGGTCTCGTGGGCGAGCGACTGGGAGCAGCTCACGCCGCAGGAGAAGATCGGCCGCCTCACCGAGGACGCGCTCTACGCCGGCATCTACGCCGGGATCATCGCCGGCATCCTCCGCGCGCTGCGCTGAGCGCCGCGGCCACCCCGGCGGCGCACGGCCCCTCGCCTTGCGTCTGCCGATCTGCTAGTCTCGAATCTCCGTCCACGCCGGGGAGGCGAACGATGAGCGTCAACAAGGCGATTCTGATCGGCAACATCGGGCGTGACGTCGAGACGCGGCAGACGGCGGGTGGGATGACGGTGGCGAAGTTCTCGCTCGCGACCAGCGACCGGCGCAAGGACCAGAGCGGGCAGTGGCAGGACCACACCGAGTGGCACAACATCGTCGCGTTCGGCAAGCTCGGCGAGTTCGCGGGGCAGTACCTCGCCAAGGGGCGCACGGTCTACGTCGAGGGCTCGATCCGCACCCGCACCTACGACGACGAGAAGGGCAACCGGCGCTACTTCACCGAGATCATCGCCCAGGCGATCCGCTTCGTCGGCCCGAAGCCGCAGGGCGGCGGCGCGCCGCAGGCGGCGCCGGGCCCGTCCGGCGACGCGCCCGAGTTCCCGCCCGAGGGCGGCGAGGACGACATCCCGTTCTGAGCGGTGCGGCGCAGCGGGAGTGATTCGGCGCGGGCGGCCGTCCCGCGCCGGGGGTTCGGCAGCGGCGGGGGGCGAGTTCGATCCTGCCCCCGCGGGAGTGGACGAGATGGCGGGTCCGGTCTGGAAGTTCGACGCGGAGGCGAAAGGGACCTGCGACTTCTGCCTGCGCGAGGTGGTAGGCATGTTTGTCGAGGGCGAGGTGTTCGACAACGCGCTCGCGCCGGTGCGCCGGATCTGCCGCGACTGCTTCCGCCGCGACGCGGCGCTGGTGGTGGAGGGCGAGCTGGACGGTCGGGTGCCCGGCCCCGCCTACGCCCACAACACCGAGCCGCTCCACGACTGACGGCCGCGGCCGCAGCGACAGGGAGGCGGTGCCGCCGCCCCTAGGGTGAGGGCTTGGCGGTCGACTCGCCGGCGGGCGCCGTCGGTCCCGGCCACTCGTCGTCGGAGAGCTTCCAGCCGCCGCCGAGCGCCTTGTAGAGCTCCACCAGCGTGGCGAGCCGCTCGAAGCGCGACTCGGCGAGCGAGTTCTCGGCCGCGAGTTGCTGCTGCTGCGCCTGCAGCACCTCGAGGTAGTCGGAGAGACCCGCCACGTAGCGCAGGTTCGACAGCCTGACCGCCTCCCGGTAGGCGGCGACCGCGCGCGCCTGGTCGCGCTCCACCTCGTCGAGCTTCTGGTACGCCACCAGTGCCGTCGCGACCTCGGCGAACGCGCTTGTCACGCTCTGCTGGTAGCCCGCCTTCGCCTGCTCCCATTGCGCCGCGGCGGCGTGCCGCAGGTGCTTGAGGCGCCCCGCCTGGACGATCGGCGTGAGCAGTCCGGCGCCGATCGACCAGGTCTTGCCGTCGCCGAACAGCTCGGAGACCTGCGGCGCGACGCCGCCCATCGCCCCGGTCAGGCTGATGGTCGGGAACATGTTCGCGGTCGCCACCCCGACCTCCGCGTTGGCCTCCACCAGCGTGTGCTCGGCCTGGCGCAGGTCGGGCCGGCGCTCGAGCAGCTGCGACGGCAGCCCGGCCGGGATCTCCGGCGGCATGAACTGGTCGTCGAGCGGCGCGCCGCGCGGGATCGGGCCGGGGTTGCGGCCGAGCAGCAGGTCGAGCTGGTTCTCCTGCGCGGCGATCGCGCGCTCGAGGTTCGGGATGTTGGCGGTGGTCGCCGCCAGCGTCGCCTCGGCGCTCGCGGTCTCCAGCGCCGAGGCGGCGCCGCCCGCGAGGCGGCGGCTGAACAGATCGTCAGTCTCCTTGAACGCGCCCGCCGACCGCTTCGCGATCTCGAGCTGGAGGTCGAGCTTGCGCAGGTTGAAGTAGCCGGTCGCGACCTCGGCGGCAAGCGAGAGCAGGACGCCGCGCCGCGCGTCCTCGGTGGCGAGGTACTGGGCGAGCGCCGCCTCGTTGAGTCGGCGGACGCGCCCCCAAAGGTCGAGCTCCCACGACAGCCCGAGGTTGACGTTGTAGAGGCTGACCGGCACGGCGGAGATCGCCGCGAACGGCGAGGAGCGGCTGCGCGTCCACTCCGCCGACGCCTGCAGCTGCGGGTAGTAGCCGGCGTGCGCGATGCCGGCGAGTGCGCGCTCCTCCTCGACCCGCGCCGCCGCGATCCGCACGTCGTAGCCGCGGCGCAGCGCCTCGGCGATCAGCGAGCGCAGCGCATCGTCGCGGAACACGTCCCACCACGCCTGGTCGGCGAGCGACGCCGCCTGCGCCTGCGCCGCCTGGCCGGGCAGCTGGTCCGGGACCGCGACGTCGGGCCGCCGGTAGTTCGGCCCCACCGCGCAGCCGGCGAGCGCGAGGGCGGCGAGGAGCAGCCGGGCCGGGTTCCTCATCTCACTTGCCCCCGCCGGCGTGGCTCGGCCCGGGCTCGAGCGCGGGGCCGTGCTCGGCCGCCCTCCCGCGCCGCAGCGCGATTCGCTCCACCACCACGAACAGCACCGGGATGATGAAGATCGCGACCGTGGTCGCCGCCAGCATCCCGCTGATCACGACCGTGCCGAGGATCTGCCGCGCCGAGGCGCCGGAGCCCGACGCCAGCCACAGCGGCACGCAGCCGAGGATGAACGCGAACGAGGTCATCAGGATCGGTCGCAGGCGCAGGCGCGCGCCCTCGAGCGCGGCCTCGACCAGCTCCCGCCCCTTCTCGTGCTCGATCTTGGCGAACTCCACGATCAGGATCGCGTTCTTCGCCGACAGGCCGATCAGCATGATGAGCCCGATCTGAGCGAACACGTCGAGGTCGAAGTGGCGCAGGAACAGACCGACGAAGGCACCGAGGATGGCGATCGGCACCGAGAGAAGCACCGAGAACGGCAGCGACCAGCTCTCGTACAGCGCCGCGAGGATGAGGAAGACGAACACCAGCGAGAGCGCGAACAGCGGCCCCGCGGTGCCGGCCGCGCTGCGCTCCTGGTAGGAGAGGTCGCCCCAGTCGTAGCCGATCTCGGGCGGCAGCGTGGCCCGCGCCGTCTCCTCCAGCGCCGCCATCGCCTGCCCCGAGCTGTAGCCCGGGGCGGCGGAGCCGATCACCTGCGCGGCGCGGTAGAGGTTGAACCGGTTGGTGTACTCCGGCCCCTGGATCTCGCGAGTGCGCACCAGAGCCGAGAGCGGCACCATGTTCTGGTCGTTGTTGCGGACGTAGAACGCGTCAATGTCCTCCGGCCGCATCCGACTCCCGCCCTCGGCCTCGAGGAAGACCTTCCACTGGCGCCCGAAGCGGTTGAACTGGTTGAGGTAGAGCCCGCCGAGGAACGCCTGCAGCGTCTGATAGACGTCCCCCACCGCGACGCCCTGCTTGAGCACGCGGTCGCGGTCGACGTCGGCGAAGACCTGCGGCACCGCGGCCGAGAAGCCGGAGTTGACGCCCGCCAGCTCGGGGCGCTTGCGGCAGGCGGCGAGGAAGGCCTGCAGGTTGCGGTCGAGGAAGTCGACCGTCCCGCCGCTGCGGTCCTGGAGCCAGAACGAGAACCCGCCCGAGGTTCCGAGGCCGGGGATGGCGGGCGGCAGGAAGGTGAACGCGACCGCCTCGGGGATCTCGGCGGCGAGGGCGCGGTTGATCGTCTGCACGATCGCGCGCGCCTGGAGCCGCGAGGTGGTCCGCTCGTCCCACGGTTTCAGATCGACGAAGAAGAAGCCGTAGTAGCTCGCCGACACGCGCGTCAGCAGGCTGAACCCGGCGATCGAGTTGTAGTGCTCCACGCCCTGCGTCCGCGCCAGGATCGACTCGACCTTGTGGCACACCGCGTCCGTGCGCTCCATCGAGGCGGCGGGCGGGAGCTGCACGTTGAGGAAGAGGAAGCCGTAGTCCTCGTCGGGCAGGAAGCTGGTCGGCAGCCGCTTGCCGACGACCCCGTCGAGCAGCGCGAACGCCGCCAGGGCGACGATGCCGACCGCCGCCTTGCGGATCAGGCCGTGGCTCAGATTGACGTAGGTGCGCGTCCCCCGCGCGAAGAAGCGGTTGAACACCTTGAAGAAGCCGCCGAGCGGCCCGCGGTGCTCGCGGCGGTGGCGCAGGAGCAGGGCGGAGAGCGCGGGCGAGAGCGAGAGCGCGTTGAACGCGGAGATCAGCACCGAGATCGCGATCGTCACGGCGAACTGCTTGTTGAGCCGGCCCTGGATGCCGGTCATGAACGCCACCGGGATGAACACCGACGAGAGCACGAGCGCGATGCCGATGACCGGCCCGGACACCTCCTTCATCGCCTGCAGCGTCGCGTCGCGCGGGCTCATGCCCTGCTCGATGTGGTGCTCCACCGCCTCAACCACGACGATCGCGTCGTCGACGACCAGCCCGATCGCGAGCACAAGGCCGAACAGCGAAAGGGTGTTGATCGAGAAGCCGAGGCCGGGGAAGAAGGCGAACGTGCCGATCAGCGAGACCGGGACCGCGATCATCGGGATCAGCGTCGCCCGCCAGTTCTGCAGGAACAGGTAGACGACCAGCGTCACCAGCGCCATCGCGATCAGCAGCGTCTGGACGATCTCGCGGATCCCCTCGGTGACCGGGAGCGAGGTGTCGAGCGTGATGGCGTAGTCGAGGTCGGCGGGGAAGCGCCGCTTGAGCTCCGCGATCGTCTTCCGCACCCCGTCGGCGACCGCGAGCGCGTTCGCCCCGGGCGAGAGGAACACCGCGATGATCGCGCTCGGCTGCCCGTCCATCCGCGCCCGCTGCTGGTAGGCGAGCGCGCCGAGCTCGATCCGCGCCACGTCGCCGAGGCGCACCACCGAGCCGTCGGGGTCGGAGCGGACGACGATCTGGGCGAACTCCTGCGGCGTCTGCAGGCGGCCCTGCGCCCGCACCGTGTAGGTCATCTCCTTGCCGGCCGGCGCGGGCTCGGCGCCGACCTGGCCGGAGGGGTTGACCGTGCTCTGCTGCTGCACGGCGCGGGCGAGGTCCGGCACCGTCAGGCCGAGCTTGGCGAGCCGGTCGGGCTTGACCCAGATGCGCATCGCGTAGTCGCTGGCGCCGAACAGGATCACCTGGCCGACGCCGCGCACCCGGTAGAGCGCGTCGTTGATGTTGATGTTCGCGTAGTTCGACAGGAACAGCGAGTCGTAGGTCTTGTGCGGCGAGATCAGCGAGATCACCATCATCGGGATCCCGGTCGACTTGCGCATCGTGAGGCCGAACTGGTTGACGTCGGGCGGCAGGTTGGGCTGCGCCTGGGCGAGGCGGTTGGACACGTTGACCTGGTCGGTGTTGGGGTCGGTGTCCACGTCGAAGGTGACGAGCTCGGTCAGGGTCCCGTCGTTGGCGTTGATCGACTGCATGTAGAGCATGTTGTCGACGCCGTTCATCTGCTGCTCGAGCGGCGTCGCGACCGACTGCTCGATCGTCACCGCGTCCGCGCCGGGGTAGGTGGTCTGGACGATGATCTGCGGCGGGACGATCTGCGGGAACTGCGCGAGCGGCAGCCCCTGCATCGCCACCAGCCCGACGAGGACGGTGACGATGGCGATGACGATGGCGACGATGGGCCGGTTGATGAAGAACCGGGACACCGGCTCAGTCCCTGTCCTTCTTCGCGCCCGCCGGCTCCGGGGCGGCGACGCCGGCCGCGTCGGCGTGGACCTCGGGGGCGAACGGGTGCGGCGTCACGGTCAGGCCGGGCCGGATCTTCTGCAGCCCCTCGACGACGACCGTGTCGCCGGCGTTCAGGCCCTTGTCGATCACCCACAGACGGCCGATCCTCACGCCGGCCTGGACCGGCCGCATCTCCACCTTGTTCTCCCCGTCGACGACCGCCACCTGGTAGGTCCCCTGCAGCTCCGAGACCGCGCGCTGGGGAACCAGCAACGCCCCCTTGCGGACCTCGGTGACGGTGCGGACGCGCGCGTACTGCCCTGGGCGCAGCCGCCGCTCCGGGTTCGGGAACGCGGCCGCCACCGTGATCGTGCCGGTCTTCACGTTGACGTTGCGGTCGGTGAGGATCAGCTCGCCGTGCTGCGGGTAGAGCGAGCCGTCGGACAGGATCAACTGGAACTGGTCCTTCCCGGCGGGAGTCGCGACCTCGCCGGGGCCCGCTCCCCCGCCCTGCAGCCAGCTCATGTACTCCTGCTCGCTCGGGTCGAAGTACGCCTTGATCGGATCCACGGTCGACACCGTCGTCATCGTCGTCTGCCCGTTGACGAGGTCGCCGACCTGCGCCTTGGCGATGCCGGCGATGCCGCTGATCGGCGAGACGACCTTGGTCCAGCCGAAGTTCAGCCGGGCGTGCTCGACCGTGGCGCGCGCCGATGCGACGTTGGCCTGCGCCTGGCGCTGCGCCGAGAGCGCGGTGTCGAGCTCCTCCTGCGAGATCGCCTTGTCGGCGGCGAGCGGCGTGAAGCGGCGGACGTCGATCTCCGCCTTCGCGAGCGCGGCCTCGGCGCGCGCCACCTCGGCCTGCGCCTGGTCGAGCGCCGCCTGAAACTGGCGCGGGTCGATCTCGAACAGCAGCGCCCCCTTGGCGACGTACGAACCCTCCTGGTAGACGCGGCGCAGCAGGTAGCCCTCGACCTGAGGGCGGATCTCGGCGTTGACCGAGCCGTCGAGCGTCCCCACCCACTCGCGCGTGACCGGCACGTCCTGCTGGATCACGCGCTCGACCTCGACCACGGGCGCGTTCATCTTCTGCGCCGGCTCGACCCGGGAGCACGCCCCCGCGCCGACGAGCGCGGCCGCGATCGCGGCGGCCGTGACCCACGCGCGCGCGGCCCGGTGCGACCCCGCCGCCGCCGACTCCGAACGGGACAAGTGCATATGCCCTCCTCGCCTCGAACGACCTCTGCCTCCCTCGACCGATTCTCGCGATCCGGGGATCGAGGCGCTGCCCGAACTATTGCGCCGCGACGAGTCGAACCAGGGGGCGACCACTACTCGCATCGCGTCAACCGCGGGAGGGCCAGGATCATTTCCGCTCGCTCGAGTGCGCCGCGCGTCGCGGCGACGAGGCAGCCCGCGGCGTGGCCGTCGCGATTTGAGCGCGACGGCTCGATCAGCCCTCGACCGGCTGGTTCGCGGCCTCCGGCGCGACCGACCGCACCGTCAGGACCGGGCACGGCGCGGTGGCGATCACGCGCGACGCCACGCTCCCGAGCAGAAGGCGCGCGGCGCCGCGCCGGCCGTGCGTCCCCATCACGATCAGGTCGGCGTGTTGGGCCGCCGCCGCCTCGACGATCGCCTCCTCCGGGAACCCGCGCAGCGCCACCGGCTTCGCCTCCGCGCCGCGCTCCCGGGCGAGGGCGACGAGCGAGCCCAGCGCCTCGCCGCACTTCGAGCGCAGCTCGCCGTCCCACTCCTGGTACGCCTGCGCCGGCGCGTAGCCGAGCTCGGCGAGCCGCGCCTCCTCGTAGGCGTGGGCGATCAGCAGCTCGCTCCCATCACGCTTCGCAAGGGCGACGGCCTGGTCGAACGCCGCGCTCGACGCCGACGAGAGGTCGGTGGCCAGCAGGATCCGCTTGAAGGTGCCCACGATCGATCTCCCCCCGACCACCCCGGGTCCTAGGGTGCGCCCGGCTTGCCGAACGCGAGCTGCGCCGGCGTGACGTCGACGTCGGCCTCCGGAAAGTACGTGGTGGTGTTCTCCGCCCGATAGGCGTCGAACACCCGGACCTCCTCCACCTTGCGCAGGAGATAGCCGACGCGGTCGATCCACAGCGTCACCGTCTCGTCCCGCACCGTGAGCTGCCTCCCGCTCATCGTCGTCGTGTAGGGCGTCGGCCGCGTCTTCCCCTTGATGCGGAAGCACGCCGCGCCGCGGTCGTCGCCGTCGTCGATGCGCTCCGCGGCGGCGAGGGGCGCGCCGGCGCCGACCAGCGCCGGCAGGAGCATGCCAGGGATCCGGATCGACGCGCCGCCGGTGATGCCGGCCGCGGCGTCGAGCGCCGCCTGGAGCGACTCCGGCTCGCGCACGCCCGGCTTGGCGTCCCACCACGAGCGCAGCTCGGCGCCGTCCATCCACACCACGTACACCGACGATCGCTCGCCGAGCCCGCGGTCGGTGAACTGGAAGCGGAATTTGTTCGGACGGACGAAGGCGGTCGCGAACGGCAGCTCGGCGCCCGAGCGCCCGCCCTCGATGATCTGCGCCGTGCGCAGCACGCCGGTGTCGCGGTAGCTGCGGCACGCCGCGTAGCGCTTCTTCATCGTCAGGAGGATCTGCTCCGGCCGCAGCGCCGCCGCGTCGCTGCCGGCCTCACCCTGCTGCGCCGCCGCGGCGAGGGCCTGGACGAGCGCTCCCAGCGCCACCGCGATCCTCAAGGCCGGTCCGCTCGCCGTCATCGATTCGCCCTCCCGGTCGCGATGGTACGCCGATCCTCCGGAACCGGGCGGCGGGTCACGCGCCGGCGCGGATCGCGTCGACCCCGCGCCCCGCGATCGACGCGTCGAGGATCTCGACCGGGTGCGCGGCCGCCAGGGCGCGCCCGCGCTTGCGCAGGATCCGCCCCACCTGCAGCGTGCAGCCGGGGTTGCCGCTGGCGAGCAGCTCGGCGCCGGTGGAGAGAATGCGCTCGGCCTTGCGCGCGCCGATCTCCTCGGCGCTGGCGGGGTTGACGAGGTTGTAGATCCCGGCGCTGCCGCAGCACTGGTCGCCGTCCGGGACCTCGACGAGCTGGAGCCCGGGGATCGCCGCCAGCAGCGCGCGCGGCTGGTCGACGACGCGCTGCGCGTGGCCGAGGTGGCACGCCTGGTGGTAGGCGACGCGCAGCGGCAGCGGGTGCCGCTCCGCCGCCGGCCCGAGCGCTGCGAGGACCTCGCTCACGTCGCGGACCTTGGCGGCGACGGCGGCGGCGCGCCCGGCCCACTCGGGGTCGGCGGCGAGCAGGCGCGCGTAGTCTTTCAGCGTCGAGCCGCACCCCGCCGCGTTGACCACGATCGTGTCCACTTCGAGCCCCTCGAACCGCGCGATCAGCGCGCGCGCCATCGCCCGCGCCTCGTCGGCGCGGCCGGCGTGGAAGGAGAGCGCCCCGCAGCAGCCCTGCCCTCCCGGCACGAGGACCTCGCACCCGTCGGCCGCGAGGACGCGGACCGTCGCCGCGTTGACCTCGGGGAAGAACACGCTCTGGACGCACCCGGTGACCAGCGCGACGCGGGCGCGCCGGGGCCCCGCCGCGGGCGTGAGCTGCGGCAAGGAGGAGCGGAGGTGGCGGGCGCGGACCGGCGGCAGCAGCTCGACCAGCTCGCGCAGGCGCGCCGGCAGCAAGCGCAGCACGCCGGAGCGGCCGACCAGGCGCGCCAGGCCACTCGCCGTGTACAGCCAGAGCGGCAGCAGCATCGCCCGCAGGCGGCGCGGGTGCGGGAAGAGCGCGAAGATCAGGCCGCGGTGCCAGCGGTCCGCGAGCGGGCGGCGTGCCTCGCGCTCGATGCGCTCGCGCGTCTCCTCGATCAGCACGTCGTACTTGACGCCCGAAGGACACGCCGTCACGCACGCCATGCAACCCAGGCAGTCGTCGAAGTGGCGCAGCACGCTGGGTTCGAGCGCGATCCGCCCCTCGTCGAGGCCGCGCATCAAGTCGATACGGCCGCGCGGCGAGTCCATCTCCTCGCCCCACGACACCCAGGTCGGACAGGTCGGCAGACAGAAGCCGCAGTGCACGCAGTCGTCGAGCAGCCGCCGCTCCGCCATCAGATCCCCCCCGCCTGGCGGCCGGGCGCCAGGCGCGCCTCCGGGTCGAGCTGCGCCTTGAGGCTGCGCATCAGCGCGAGCGCCGGCGGCGCCGCGCCCCAGGGGTCGAGCGCCGCCCGCAGCTCCGGCGGCGCCGCGTGGACGGCGAGCGAGCCGCCGAGGCGCTCGAGCGCCGCGCGCGCCGCGCCGATCGCCGCGGCCAGACCGTTGCCCGCGGCGGGCGCCGAGACGAAGCCGAGGCCGAGCGTCGGGTAGCCGACGTACTCGCTCCCCGCGGCGGCCGTCGCCACCGCGCCGATCGCCTCGCGCGCGACGGTCTCGAACTGCGACGGCAGAGCGGCCAGCTTCAGCCGCACCGCGCCGCGGCTCCGCGCGGCGTCATGGCGCTCCCACCACGACGCCGCCGGCGCGGGCGCGAGCCGGTCGCAGGCGGCGCCGAGCTCGCCGGCGATCGCGGCCAGCCGCTCGCTCTGCGCTTTCACCGACGCGGTGAACCCCTCGAACCGCACCGCCGCGTCGAACGGGTTGATGCCCACGACGGCTACCGCGGCGGGCTCGAGCTGCGCCTCCCGCAGGCGGGCGGCGAGGCGGCGCACCGCGGCGGCCGCGAGGCCCGGAAGGAGCAGCGTCGCCGACTCGTCGGGCAGCGGGTGGAGGCGGAACGTCGCGGTCGCGATCAGGCCGAGCGTGCCGAGCGAGCCGACCATCAGGCGCGGCAGGTCGAAGCCGGCGACGTTCTTCACCACCTTGCCGCCGCCGCGCGCGACCACGCCGTCGGCGCGCACCAGCGTCACGCCGACGATCAGGTCGCGGCTGGTGCCGTAGCGCGTCCGCAGCGGCCCGAACGAGTTCGCCGCGACGATCCCGCCGACCGTCGCCTCGCCCGCCCGCGGCGGGTCGAGCGCGAGCCGCTGGTGATGCCCGCGCAGCGAGCCCTGGAGCGCCGCGAGCGTGATGCCGGCCTCGACCGTGACGATCTGGTCGGCCGGGGCGTACTCGACGACGCGCGAGAGCGCGCCGGTCCGCAGCACCGCGCCGAGCCCGCGCGGCGGCGCGCCGACGCCGAGCTCGGTGCCGCCGCCGACGAACACGACCGCGCGCTTCTCACCTGCACACTCGCGCAGCGCCTCCGCCGCCTCGGCCGTGCTCGCGGGCTCGAAGACGACGGGCGGAACCGCGTCGAGCACCGCGTCGGCGGCCGCGCCGGGGCGGCGGGCGACGGCCATCAGAAGCGCTCCGCCACGCCCGCGACCTCGGCCGGGTGCGGTACGTAGGGACCGGGCCGCTCGCCGCACAGCCGCGGCGTCGGCAGCAGCTTGCCCGGGTTGAACAGGCGGCCGGGATCGAACGCGGCGCGCACGAGGTCCATCGTCTCGAGATCGTCGCGACCGAACATGTCGCACATGTAGAGCACCTTGTCGGCGCCCACGCCGTGCTCGCCGGTGATCGAGCCGCCGTAGCGGATGCACATGCGCAGGATCTCGCCCGCCAGCTCCTCCGCGCGCTGCTGCTGGCCGGCGACGTGGCCGTCGTAGAGCACCAGCGGGTGGAGGTTGCCGTCGCCGGCGTGGAAGACGTTGGCGACCCGCAGCCCGGCCTCGGTCGCGAGCCGCTCGACCTCGCCCAGCACCCGGGCGATCTCGGAGCGCGGGATCACGCCGTCCTGCACGATGTAGTTGGGGCTGATCCGCCCGACCGCAGCGAACGCGCTCTTGCGCCCCTTCCACATCAGCGCTCGCTCCGCCTCGTCGCGCGGCCGGCGCACCTCGAGCGCGCCCGCGGAGCGCACCAGCCGCTCGGCGTTCGCGACGGTGAACTCGGCCTCGGCGAGCGGGCCGTCGACGTCCATCAGCAGCGCCGCGCCGACCTCGGGCCAGTCCACCCCGGTCGCCGCTTTCGCCGCGACGATCGCGAGCCGGTCCATCATCTCGATCGCGGCGGGGACGATCCCGGACGCGATGATCGCGGAGACCGCCTGCCCGGCCTCGTCGGTGGTGGGGAAGGTGGCGAACAGCGTGCGCGTCGCTTCGGGCTTGCGCAGGATCCTGAGCACGACCTCGGTGACGATCGCGAGCGTGCCCTCGCTGCCGACCAGCGCCGCGAGCAGGTCGTAGCCGGGCGCGTCGAGCACCGGCCCGCCGATGTCGGCGACCGAGCCGTCGGCGAGCACCGCGCGGACGCCGAGCACGTGGTTGGTGGTGAACCCGTACTTGAGGCAGTGCGCGCCGCCGGAGTTCTCCGCGACGTTGCCGCCGATCGAGCAGATGCTCTGCGACGACGGGTCGGGCGCGTAGTACGCCCCGGCGGGGGCGAGGTGCTTGCTCACGTCGAGGTTGGCGATGCCGGGCTCGACGCGCATCCAGCCGTTCTCGAGGTCCACGGCGAGGATCCGCCGCATCCGCGAGAGCGCCACCACGACGCACCCGGGCACCGGCAGCGCGCCTCCCGACAGCCCGGTACCTGCGCCGCGCGGCACGATCGCCAGGCCGGCCTCGCGCGCCAGGCGCACGACCGCGGCCACTTCCTCGGTCGAGCCGGGAAGCACCACCAGGCCGGGCGCGACGCGCATCGCGAGCAGGCCGTCGCACTCGTAGGTCGACAGCTCCGACGCCTCCGAGATGCAGTTGCGCGCGCCGACGATCGCGGCCATCCGCGCGGCGACGCCGGCCGTCACCTTGCCGGCCGCGGCGGCGTGCGTGCCCGGGCGCGTGCTCACGTGGGCCGCACCGCGAGCTGCTCGTACGCAACCGTGGGACCGAACGCCGTCACCGTCAGCCCCTCGACGTCGGGGCGCGCGAAGCGGTAGCTCTGCTCGTGGAACAGCGGCAGGATCAGCGCCTCGCGGGCGACGATCTCCTCGACCTCACGGTAGATCGCGTGGCGCGCCTCGGCGTCGGTCTCGGCGCGGCCGCGGTCGAGCAGCGCGTCCAGCTTCGGCGTGCCGCACATCCGGCCCGCCAGCCCCGCCGTGGTGTGGAGAAGGTAGGCGAACGAGTCGGCGTCGGGGTAGTCGGCGATCCACCGCCCCACCGAGATGTCGATCGAGGCGTCCATCACCGCCGCCAGGTACTGCTCGCGCGTCTGATTGACGGCGCGGATCGTGACGCCGACCTCGTTGAACGCCTTGAGCAGCGCGCCGGAGAACGCGGCGAACCCGGAGGTGAACACCGGGTGCACCCCGGCGCTCAGCTCTGCGGCCGGGACCTCGACGTGCGGTGCCTCGCCGGAGCGCGGCTCGGCGGCGCGCTTGTGCGGGTCGTGCCCGAGCAGTCCCGGGGGAATCAGCCCGTGTGCCGGCACGGCGAGCGCGCCGAGCGTCTGGCCCACGATCTGCGACACGTCGACGGCCGCGACGAGCTGGCGCCGCACCGCGGCGTCGGCGAGCGGGCCGCGGTGGCAGTTGAACGCCACGAAGTAGGTCGAGAAGCGCGGCGTGTCGCGGTAGCCGGCGGCGAACACGGCGTCGCGCCGCAGCGCTTCGACGTCGGCCGGGTAGAGGTCGCCGGCGATCGAAAAGCGCCCCGACCGCAGCCCCTTCAGCGCGTCCTCGGGCCGCACGTCGAAGTGGTAGACGAGCCGCTCCGCCCGCGGCAGGCCGCGCCGCCAGTAGGTCGGGTTGCGCTCCAGCTCGAGGCGCACGCCGGGCTCGAAGCGCACGACGCGGAAGGGGCCGGTGCCGATCGCGCCGCTGTCGGTGCCGTCGCCGATCCGGCCCGTGCCCTCCGGCAGGATCGCGCAGTTCATGTGCGAGAGCAGGCCGGCGAAGAACGCGACCGGGCGCTCGAGCTCGATCGAGAACTCGCTCGCGGAGTGGATGCGAAAGCCGGCGAGCGTCGTGGCGGCGCCGTCGAGCATCGCCTGCGCACCGAGCATCGGCGTGCAGAGCGAGCGGTACTCGGAGTCCGGGCACTGCAGCAGCCGCTCGATCGAGTAGCGCACGTCGCGCACGGTGAGGCGCCGGCCGTCGTGGAACGTCACGTCGTTGCGCAAGCGGAACCGGTAGACGCGACCGCCCTCTTCGATCCGGTACGACGCGGCCAGCCACGGCTCGATGCGCGCCTCGCCGCTGTCGCGCAGCAGCGTCTCGAACACCCCCGCGTTGACCTCGACCTCCTCGGCGAAGTTGCCGATCGCCGGGTCGAGGCTGGTCACCTTCACGCCGACCGGCACGTGGATCGTGCCGCGGGCGGTGCGCGGCGCCGGGGCCGCCGCAGCGGCCTCCGCCTTGCCGAGCTGCGCGTAGTTCACGTACGGGTGGATGCTCGTCAGCGCGGCGCCGTGGACGCGGGGGTGGACGACGCGGTAGCCGATGTCGTGGAGCAGCGGCGCCAGCACCGCCTCGTCCGCGAGCAGCCCTTCGAACCGCCGGTACAGCTCCGCCCGCATCGCCGGCCGGTGCTCGCGCCGCGCCGCCGCCAGCAGCTGGTCGGCCTCGCTCGAGGTGTAGTAGGCGCGGAACAGGCCCGCCCCCGAGTGGAAGAGCGTGTGGGTGCAGCCGTCCGGGTCGTCGACGTCGGGCTTCCAGCGCGCGATCAGCACGTCGACGCCCTCGTTCTCCGGCCACGAGCGGAGGAAGTCGTCCATCCCGCTCGTCACCACGTCCGCCCCCACGCCGGCCTCGGCCCAGGCGGCGAAGAGCGCGTCGAGCAGCGCCTGATAGCGCTCGCGCACCAGCGGGTGGACCGACACCCGCAGGCGCAGGCCTTCCGCGTCGGCGTCCCACACCAGCTCGCGCGCCTCCGCGACGCCGAACGCGCGTTCTCGCCGCCCGGGGTCGTGGCCGAGGATGCCGGGCGGGATCAGCCCGGTCGCCGGCGCCGCGAAGCGCCCCGCCGTCCGCCACACCAGGTCGCGCGAGTGCACCAGGCCCACCAGCGCGCGGCGCAGGCCGGGGCTCGCGGCGAGCGGCCCGCTGCGGCAATTGAACAGCGCGAAGTAGGTGAACTTTTGCGGCGCCTCGATCAGCCCGGCGTGGAAGCGCGGGTCGCGCAGCACCTCGTCGAGATCGCTCGGCAGCAGGTCGCGCGCCATGTCGAGCTCGCCTGCGCGCAGGCCGGCGGTGATCGCGGCGGGGCTCAGCCCGCAACGGAACTCGATCGCGTCGAGCTTCGCCGGGGCGCCCCTCCAGTACGCGTCGTTGCGCTCCAGCACCACCCGCGCGTCGTCCTGCGCGGCGATGCGAAACGGGCCGCTGCCGACGAGCGGCCCGGTGCCGGACGCGGGCGGCAGCGCGACCGCGGTGCGCCGGTCGGTGAGGAACGTCGGATAGATCGGCAGCGGCTCGACCAGGCGCACCTCGAGCACGCGGTCGTCGGTGACCGCGACCCCCTCGAGCGCCTGCGCCCGGTTCGCCGCCAGCTCGGCGGCGCCGGCGACCGACGCGAAGCCCGGCGGCAGGTCGCCGTGCGACGCGCGGATCGCCTGCTCGAAGGCGCGCCTCACGTCGCCGCCGCGGAGGGGCCGGCCGTCGGACAGGGCCACGTCCGGGCGGAGCGTGAAGCGGAACGCGCGCCCGTCGTCGCGGAGCTCCCAGCTCTCGGCGAGGCCGGGGTGGAGGTTGCCCTCCTCGTCGGTGGTGAGCAGCGTCTCGAACACGTTGGCGAAGACCTCGAACTCCTCGGTGAGCTGGAGGTCGATCGGCGCGAGCGCCTTGACGCGCCCGGCCAGCGGCACCACCAGCCGTCCGCCGCGCGGCACGTCCTCGACCGCCCCCTTCTCCCGCTTCCCCTCGATCAGCCGGTCCGCCTCGCGCAGGTACTCGTTGCCCTTCGTGTACTCGCCGCGCAGGTTGGCGAGCGTCGCGCCGAGCGAGAGCAGCTGCGCCAGCGTGTCGTTCTCCGACCCTCCGCGCGCCGCCTCGATGCCGAGCTCGACCCAGCGCCGCGTCTCCTCGATCTGGCGCGCCTGCCAGGTCGTCCGCGCGGCGGCGAGCAGCGCCTTCGCCGCCTCGCCTCGGCGGCCGAGCTGCTCGAACACCTTCACCGCCGCCAGCGTCTCCTTGAGCGCGGCGGGGAGGTCGCCGGCCATGCGGAACCCGGCGGCGAGCAGCATCCGCGCCTGGCCCTCGAGCGCGCGGTCGCCCTCCCAGCCCTCGTCGAGGAAGTCGACCGCGGTCTTGGCGGCGCGGATCACCTCCTCGGGGCTGAACGAGACGAGCGAGCGCTGCGCGTGGAGGAGCCCGTACTCGACCGTCTTCTCCGGCACGTCGCCCTCGGAGAAGTGGTAGAGCAGCTGCGCGTAGACCGGCTCCAGCCGCCCCGCCTGGCGCCTCTCGAGACGCTCCGCGAAGCGGCGGTGGAGCGAGCGCCGGCGGCGGCGCGCGAGCGACGCGTAGAGCACCTCGCGCACCACGCCGCTGGCGAATGCGAGCCGGTCGCCGCGCGACTGCCGGTCCTCCTCGAGCAGCCCCTCGCGGATCAGCCGGTCTACGGTGTCCTCGAGGTCGCCTCCGCCCTTCCCCTCGCCCTCGGCGAGCGCCTCGAGGTCCTCGAAGTCGAAGCGCCGCCCGAGCACCGAGGCGACCGCGAGCACGTCGCGCAGCTCGTCCGGGAGCCGCGTGATGCGCGCCTCGACCGCCTGCTGGATCGTCGCCGGCAGCGCGTCGGAGGAGATCGCGACGCCGCCCGACAGCCGCCACGCCCCGGTCGCGTCCTGCGTCATCCCCCCCGAGTCGAGCAGCGAGCGCACCAGCTCCTTGGTGAAGAACGGGTTGCCCTCGGTGGCCTCGAAGATCTTCGCCGCCAGCTCCTCCGCGACCTGCGAGCCGCCGGTCAGCGTAGAGAGGAACTTGCGGTGCTCGGAGCGCGTCAGCGGACCGAGCGTCAGCGCGGCGAAGCGGCGGTCGCCGCGGAACCCCTCCACCATCTGCGTGATCGGGTGGCGGCGGTCGACCTCCGTGGTGCGGTAGGTGCCGACGATCAGGGTCGGCGTCGGCCCGAGCCGGCGGACGATGTACTGCAGCGCCTCCAGCGAGGCCTCCGCACCCTGGAGGTCCTCGAGCAGCATCACCACCGGCCGGCCGACCGCGAGGCGGATCAGCGTGCGGGCGAGCAGCTCGAACACCTCGGTGCGCCCCTCCGCGCTGCGCGCCTCGGCGAGCTGGCCGGCGGTCGACGGGGTGCGCGCCGCGGAGCGGATCGCGTCGACCTCGGCGAGCATCGGAAAGAGCGCGACGAGGTCGTCGGCGATGTCGGAGAGGTCGAGCGGGCCGCTCGACGAGCTGGCGTTCTCCTTCTGGCGGAAGTACTCCTGGATCAGCTCGCAGAACCCGATGTAGGGGAACGCGCCGTGCTGCTCCATGAAGCGGCCGTGCAGCACGCGGATGTCGCGCGCCTTGGCGAGCGCCTCGATCTCGGCGAGCAGCCGGCTCTTCCCCACCCCGGCCTCGCCGCCCACGACGACGAACTGGCACTCGCCGCGCAGCGCCGCGTTGAGGCGCTGCTGCAGCTCGGCGAGCTCCGCCTCGCGCCCCGTGAACGGCGCCAGCACCGGCCGCGGCGTCGCCACCACTTCGGTCAGGAGCACCGCGCCGAGCCGCTCGGTCTCGCGCAGCTTGGCGCGGTAGGCGCGCAGGCGGCGCGCCAGGTCGCCGGCCTTCGCCGGCCGCCGCGCCGGGTCCTTGGCCAGGCACGCGAGCACGATCTCCTCGAGCTCGGGGTCGACCTCGACGCCGCGCTCGCGCGGCGCCTGCGGCGTCTCGTGCACGACGCGGTAGAGCACCGACTGCATCTCGCCGGTGAACGGCACCTCGCCGACCAGGCACTCGTAGAGCACGCAGCCGAGCGAGTAGATGTCGGAGCGCCCGTCGACGCGCCCGGTCGTCACCTGCTCCGGGCTGATGTACGACATCGTGCCGAGCAACATCCCGGTCTTGGTCAGGCCGGTGACCGAGGAGCCGCGGGCGAGGCCGAAGTCCATGATCCGCAGCCGCACCTCGCCGCCCGGCTCGAGCGCCACCATGATGTTCTCGGGCTTGATGTCGCGGTGCACGACGCCGCGCGAGTGGCTGTACTCGAGCGCCTCGGCGACGCCGATGCCGACGTCGACCATCGTGCCGAGGGTGAGCGCGCGCTTGCGCAGCAGCGTGCGGAGGTTGTCCCCGACCACGATCGGCATGACGAAGAAGAGCGAGCCGTTGTGGCGGCCGAAGTCGTAGATCGAGACGATCGCCGGGTGGTCCATCTGCGCGACCAGCTGCGCTTCGCTCTGGAAGCGCTGTTCGGTCTCCGGCGTCAGCAGCGACGGCGAGATCACCTTCACGGCGACCTCGCGGTTGAGGAGCGGGTCGCGCGCCCGGTAGACCACCCCCATCCCGCCGCGGCCCAGCTCCGCCACGGCCTCGTAGCGCTCCGCCAGCTTCTCACCGAGCATGAAACCGCCCCCGCGCACACCGCACCCGCGTTCCCGCTAGTCGACCCACGCTGCCTCCCGGCCCCGGCACCCCGCCTCGCTGGACTGTGATCCTCTAACCATCTGGCGCCCGCCGCTATTTCCGCGCCGCACCGCCGGCGCCGCCACCTCCGGGTGCTCGCCATGCGCTGGAGTTCACAAGCTGCGGCTATGATTCGGCGCGCATGGAGCATGCGGACGAGCGCTCGATCCCGATCCCCCGGCGGCGGCGGAGGCCTGCCCTGCACTGGGGCGAGATGGCGTGGCTCGGCCTGGCCATCGTCGTCGCGGGGCTGGCGGCCTACCGCGCCCAACTCGCCCTCTCGATGTACTTCGCAGGCTCGGGCGACCAGCCCGCCGGCGACCTCCTGCGGCGCTGGGACGAGGTGCGCCGGTGGTTCGCCGGTCAGACGGTCTATGGCGTCCTCCCCGACGCGATCTACCCGCCCGCGAGCTACCTCCTGCTCTGGCCGCTGGTCGGCTGGCTCCCCGCCGCCGGCGCGCGGCTTCTCTTCGGCGGCCTGGAGCTCGCGGGCCTGGCCTGGCTCGGGGTCGAGCTGCTGCGGCTCGGCCGCGTGGCGGGAGCGCGGGACCGCGGGCTGCTGGCGGTCAGCCTGGTGGCCTTCCAGGCGACGGCGTACGCGGTCGCGTTCGGGCAGCTCGTCCTCGTCCTCCTGCCGCTCCTGCTCTGGGCGGCGATCGCTGCCGGGGCACGACCGCGGCGGGCGAGCAGGACCGCGCTCGTCACGATCGCCGCGATCACGGCGCTGGTGAAGCCGACGGTTGCGGCGCCCTTCGTCTGGCTGATCGTGCTCGCCGTGGGGCTCCCCTGGGCAGCCGCCGCGGTCGCCGGGGCCTACGCGTCGCTGACGCTGATCGCTGCCCGCTTCCAGCCGGCCGGCCCGTCGGCGCTCGCGCTGCAGTGGCTCGACGCGGCGCAGCGCAGGACCACCACCATCGGCGAGGCGAACGTGCACACCTGGGCGCGGCAGCTCGGCGCTCCCGGTCTCGGGGTGGCGGCGTCGATCGCGGTCCTCGCCTGGTTCTGCGCGTGGAGCTTCCGGCACCGCGCCGACGACCGGCTCTTCCTCGCCGCCGTCGCCGCGCTCGTCGCGCGGCTCTGGGCCTACCACCTCAGCTACGACGACCTGCTGCTGCTGGTGCCGATGGCCTGGATCCACCGCACCGCGACGGCGAGCGCCGCGGCGGGGAAGCCGTCACGGTGGGCGCGCCTCGGGCTTGGCTACTGCTGGCTGGTGCTGCTCGCGCCCGGGGCGTTCGCGCTGTTCCCGCTCACCGCCGAGACCATCCTCGAGGCCGCCCGCGACGTCATGGTCGCCGTGCTCGCCGCGATGCTGTTCGCCCTCCGCGACCGCGCACGCGGGACCGACGAGCCGACTCGGGTGTTCGCGGCGCGCGACGATGGCGGGGCTGAGAGGACTTGAACCTCCGACACGCGGTTTAGGAAACCGCTGCTCTATCCAACTGAGCTACAGCCCCGTCGCCGCGCATGCTAGCCGCCCGCCGGACGGATCACAACCGCCGCGAAGGGGACCGAGCGCGGCGCTCACCACGGCGTGGAGAGGATGCGGAACTCGGTCCATTCCGGAACCGCCGTGTCGCCGGCCTCGATGCCGGCGACGCGGGCGTGCGGCGGACCCTGCCAGAGCCGCCCCTCGAGCGCGTCGATCAGCGCCGCCTCGCCGGCGGCGACGACCTCGACCTGCCCGTCCGGGAGGTTGCGCACGAACCCCGACACGCCCAGCGCGTCGGCCTCCCGCACGACGAAATAGCGGTAGCCGACCCCCTGCACGCGGCCCTTGACGACGAACCTCTTGGCGGCCATTGTTCCGGCGCACAGGTTAGCAGACGCGACGAGGCGACGGGCTCGGCGGGCGGCCGGGCCCAGGCGACCGGCGCGCGCGTCAATAGCCGTCGCGCCCGACCAGCGGCACGAACGTCGCCGCGCCGTGCCGGCTCTCCTCGAGGCGATCGCCGCGCCGGATCACCCGCACCAGCTCCTGCCGGCGCAGCTCGCCGACCGGGATGACGAGCCGCCCACCCTCGGTGAGCTGCTCGGTGAGCGCCTTGGGCATCGACGGCGCCGCGGCGCTGACGACGATCGCGTCGAACGGCGCTTGCGCACGCCAGCCGAGCGTGCCGTCCATCACCTGCACCGAGACGTTGCGGTAGCCGAGCTGGGCGAGCCGTCCGCGCGCGCCCTCGGCGAGCCCGGGCAGGCGCTCGAGCGCGAAGACGAAGCGGGCGAGCTCCGCCAGCACCGCCGCCTGGTAGCCGGAGCCGGCGCCGATCTCGAGGACGCGGTCGCGCTCCCCCACCTCCGCCAGCTCGCTCATGCGCGCCACCACCGACGGCTGCGAGATCGTCTGCCCCTCGCCGATCTCGAGCGGGTAGTCCTCGTAGGCGAGGTGCGTGTACTCGGAGGGGACGAACAGCTCGCGCGGCACGGCGGCGATCGCGGCGAGCACGCGCTCGTCGCGGATGCCGGTGCTGCGCAGGTACTCGACCATGACCTTGCGGCGGACCGGGACGGGCGCGCTCACGCCTGCTCCAGCGGCCAGCCGGCGATCTCCGCCTCGAGGCGGCCGAGCTGCACGTGGTCGGTCATGTCGAGCTGCAGCGGCGAGACCGAGATGAAACCGGCCCCGACGGTGGCGAAGTCGGTGCCCGGGATGTTCTCCCACACCGGATCGCCGCCGCCGATCCAGTAGCACGGCCGGCCGCGCGGGTCGGTGTCCTCGATGACGCCCTCGGTGTAGACCCGTTTGCCGAGGCGCGACGCGCGCACCCCCTGCGGCGGGGTGTGCGGCACGTTGACGTTGAGCAGCGTGCCCTCCGGCAGGCCACGCTCGAGCACCCGGCGGGCGAGCACGCGCGCGAACGCGCCGGCGGCGGCGAACGAGAAGCCCGGTCCGACCAGCTGCGACACGGCGATCGCCGGCACCCCGAGGATCGCCGCCTCGAACGCCGCCGACACCGTCCCCGAGTAGTGCACGTCGTCGCCCATGTTGCCGCCGAAGTTGATCCCTGAGACGACGAGGTCGGCGCGGCGTCCCTTGAGCACCTGGCCGATGCCGAGGGTGACGCAGTCGGTGGGCGTGCCATCGACGACGTAGCGCCGCTCCTCGAGCCGGGTCATGCGCAGCGGCCGAGACAGCGTCAGGGCATGCGAGACGGCGGAGTTCTCCCGGTCGGGCGCGACGATCCACACCTCGCCGACGTCGGCGAGCGCGTCGGCGAGGACGTGGATGCCCTCGGAATGGTAGCCGTCGTCGTTGGAGACGAGCAGGAGGGGTCGGGCCATCGGCGGAGTATAGCGACAGGGGTCAGGGATCAGGAGTCAGACAACGACAGGACGCACGGTTCTCCGGCAGGTGGAGTCGGAGCGAATCCCTGTCCCCTGTCCGCGTTCGTCTCACCAGGCGAAGCCTTGCCGCTCGAGGACGCGGCGGAGCGTCGCCTCGCGATGCTCCATCACGCCGCCGGCCGCGAAGTAGCGCGTCAGCACGGTGAGCCAGTCGCGGCTGCGGGTCGTGGCGGCCATGACTGCGACGTCGGCCTCGATCGCTGCCTCGTCCTGGTCCCGGTAGCGGTCGGGATGGAGGACGGCGGCGAGCGCCACGCGCGGCCGCTCGACCGGGGCCTCGGCCGGGAAGCCGATGCAGACCCCGAACAACGGCAGGACGTGGCGCGGCAGACCGAGGAGCTCGATCAACTCGTCGAGGCCGTTGAGGATCCCGCCGATGCAGCAGGTCCCGAGACCGAGCGCCTCCGCCGCGTCGATCAGGCGCTGCGCCGCCAGCGTGGCGTCGACCACCCCGAAGTGGAGGCCGATCGCCGGGAAGTCGCCGGGCGCGTGACCGCGGTGCACGAGGGCGCGGAACAGGCGGTGGAGGTCGGCGCAGACGACGAGGAACTCGGCGCAGTCGGCGACGTGCGCCTGCTCGCCGGAGAGCGCGGCGACGCGGCGGCGGGTGGCGGCGTCGCGCACCTGCACGAAGCTGTACATCTGACCGCTCGCGTCGGTGGGCGCGCGCTGCGCCTCGGCGACGATGCGATCGAGCGTGCCCGCGGCCAGCGGATCGGTGCGGAAGGCGCGAACGGAGCGGTGCGGCGCCAGGATGCGATCGGTCTGCACGTCCATGCCCACCTCCGGCGGAGAGCATAGCTCCCGCGCCCGGGCGCACGGGCCGCGCGCGAGCCTATTCCGCCGGCACGACGAAGATCAGGATGATGTAGAGCACGATGCCGGGCATGACCCCGGTGAAGAAGGTGCCGACCAGGTAGAGCACGCGCATCAGCGTCGGGTCGATGTCGAAGTAGTCGGCGAGCCCGGCGCAGACCCCGGCCAGCTTCTCGCGGTCGCGGCGGCGACGCAGCGGCCGGGGACCGTCGCCGACGCGGGCGCCGCACACCGGGCAGAAACGCGAGTCGGCGGGCACCTCTCGCATGCAGCGTGGGCACTTCGGCGTCGTCGCGGACATGGCCACCTCCTGCCGATCGTACGCTTCTCAACGGCTCGAGGTTCGCGTCGCGGCGCCGCGCTAGAATCTGCGGCGCAAGACCAAAGGAGGCCGCGATGACCGGACTGCTCGCGCTGTGGCTGCCGATCGTGCTGTCGGCGGTGCTCGTCTTCCTCGTCAGCTCGCTGATCCACATGGCGACGCCGTGGCACAAGAGCGACTACGCGAAGCTCCCCCGGGAGGACGAGGCGATGGCGGCGCTGCAGCCGCTCGCGCTCCCGCCCGGGGACTACATGGTGCCGCGACCGGCGGGCATGAAGGACTATCGCTCGCCGGGATTCATGGAGAAGCTGGCAAGGGGCCCGGTGATGGTGGCGACCGTGCTCCCCAACGGCCCGTCGTCGATGGGCAAGAGTCTGCTCGGCTGGTTCGTCTACCTCGTGGTGGTGGGGATCTTCGCCGCCTACATCGCCGGACGCGCGCTGCCGCCCGGCGCGCCCTACCGGAGCGTGTTCCGCTTCGCCGGCGCCACCGCCTTCGTCGGCTACTCGCTCGCGCTGTGGCAGATGTCGATCTGGTACCGGCGCTCGTGGGCCACGACGTTCCGGGCGACCGTCGACGGGCTGATCTACGCGCTGCTGACGGCCGGTATGTTCGGCTGGCTCTGGCCGAGGTGAGGGGGGGTCCGGGGTCAGGGATCAGGGGTCAGGCCGAGAGGTCGGGGATCGGGGGCACGGGAGACGGCACACGCCGAACGGCAACGGCGTCACTCGCCCTTGCGGATCGCCAGGATCACCGCGATCAGGAAGAGCGGCGCCCACAGGTACCACGGCCTCCCGACCGCGGCGAGGATCGCCCCGGCGACCAGGCAGAAGCCGGCGAACAGCGTGCCGCGCATCCCCGCGAACGGGTTCTCCGGCGGGCGGTGGGTCGCCTTCTCGAGCACGCGCAGGCCCTCGGTCACCAGCAGCGGCGCCTTGACCAGCGCGTCGACGATCTCGGGCGCGCCGCGCAGGCCCTCCCGCATCACCCGCAGCGGGTTGAACTGGCCGAGGAAGATCTTCGTGATGTGCGGCTGCGTCACGGCGGCGACGTCGAACTCCGGCACCAGCATGTGGCCGACCGCCTCGTAGGTCACGAGCGCCTTGACCATCAGCACCATCTCGACCGGGAAGTACATGCGGAAGCGCGCGCCCTGGCCGACCGACTCGAGGATCAGCTGGGCGAGCGAGAACCCCTGGAAGCTGGCGCGCCGCCGCCAGCGCCGACTGATCTCCTCGACCTCGCGGCGGAACCCGATCGGGTTGCCGCCCGGCCCCGGCTGCGCGATCGCGGCGAGGTAGCGCGCGGCGTTCTCGGTGTCGCCGATGACCAGGCAGTAGTAGTAGTAGAGCAGCGTGCGGCGCAGCTCGTCGTCGAGCCGTCCGACCATGCCGAGGTCGATGAACCCGGCCTTCGGCCCCGGCAGGACGAGGAGGTTGGCCGGGTGCAGGTCGGCGTGGAAGAACCCGTCGCGGTAGAGCATGCGGACGATCGCCGCGGCGCCCAGGTCGACCAGGCGGCGCTTCTCCTCTGCGTCCATCGCCTGCGCCGCCGGCGAATCCGGGCGGACGCCGGCGAGGTACTCCATGCACAGCACGTTTTGCCCGCTGTAGTCGCGGAAGATGCGGGGGAACACGACGTCCGGCAGGTCCTTGAAGTTCGCGGCGAAGGTCTCGGCGTTGTCGGCCTCCAACCGGAGGTCGGACTCGCGCAGCGTGTAGTCGGTGAACTCGCGGATCACGCGACGCGGCTGGAACCGCGGCAGCAGGAGCTGGAGGAGCGAGCCGAACATGCCGAGCAGGCGCGCGTCGCGGCGCAGCGTCTGCCGGATGCCCGGCTTCACCACCTTGAGGATGACGTCGTCGCCCTCGACGGTGGTGGCGCGGTGCGCCTGGGCGATCGACGCCGAGCCGACCGGCGTGCTGTCGACCCACGAGAACATCGCCTCCGCCGGCCGGCCGAGGTCCGCGACGACGATCGCCATGAAGCGCTCGAACCGGACGACCGGCAGGCGGTCGAGGAGGTTGGTCAGTTCGACCGTGATCGCGGGCGGCAGCAGGTCGGAGCGCAGCGCCAGCACCTGGCCGAGCTTGATGTAGGTCGGGCCGAGCAGCTCGAGGCGGCGGCGGAGCTGGACCGGGAACGGCAGGCCGACCAGCGAGCGCTTGACGAACGGTCGGATGAACCAGGCGAGCACGACGAGGAACGCGAGCCGGAGGCCGCGCGCGCCGGTCTCGCGCTGGTGGCGGGCGTAGGCGACGAACCCGCCGAGCAGCAGCCCGACGAAGTGGCGCTCGGTGGTGAGGATGCGCCGCACCAGCCCGGGCGGCGGCGCCGCCGGCATGACCTCGAACGGCGCGCCTCCCGCACCGGCCGGAGCGTCGCCGGCGCTCCGCGCGCCGGCCGCGGGCGCGCTCTCACCCGGCATGCCTGCGTCCCCGGCCGCCCCGACCGACCGCTTCTCGCGATTTCACAGGCTCATCCTACGACAACGCCGGCGGCACCGCGCCGGCCCGGGACCTCGACGGTGCGGGTTCGGGCCGGCGCACGGCCGGCCCGCCCCCTACCGGTTGCGGCCGTACTTCTCGTGCGAGGAGACCCAGTCGAGCGACGAGATCGCCGCGCCGAGCGAGAGCTCGCCGGCGAGCGCGACGCCGGCGACGATCTCGGCGAGCTTGTGGACCTTCCCCTTGCCGGCGCAGCCGAGGATCGCGAGGCACTCGTGCTGCGTCGCGAGGGAGGTGCCTCCGCCATGGGTGGCGACGATCAGCGACGGGATGGTGAGCGAGATGTAGAGGTCGCGCTCGGGCGTGATCTCGGTGTAGATGATCCCGGCCGATGACTCGGCGACGTTGGCGACGTCCTGGCCGGTGGCGATGAACATCGCCGTGATGCCGTTGGCGGAGTGCGCGCCGTTGTTGTTGGCGCCCGAGAGGAACGCCCCGATCGTGCCCACGCCCCAGTGGTAGGCGAGGCTCTCGGGCTCCACCCGCATGTGCTCGGAGAGCACGCTTCGCGGCACCACCGCCTCCGCCGTGACGCGCTTGCCGCGGGTGCGCATCATGTTGATCACCGACGACTTCTTGTCGGTCGCCAGGTTCGACTCGAGGTAGAAGCGGCGCACCGTCTTGACCTGCTCGAGGATCCAGCTGCAGGCGGCGAACGTCGCGCGCCCCACCATGTTCTGGCCGGCGGCGTCGCCGGTCGAGAAGTTGAAGCGCAGGTAGGCGAACTTGTTCGACAGGTAGGTGTCGACGTAGAGCAGCTTGGCGACGTGCGAGGTCGCCTCGGCCGCGTCGCGGATCGCGTCGAGGTGCTCGTCCACCCACTCCTTGAACTGGCGCGCCTCGCGCGCCGAGTCGAAGATGAACACCGGGGCGCGCTGCATCGCGTCGGCCAGCACCGTGCAGGTGACGCCGCCCGAGAGGTTGAGCACCTTCATGCCGCGGTTGTACGACGCCACCAGCGTCCCCTCGGTGGTGGCGAGCGGGATCAGGAAGTCGCCCTTGGCGTGCTCGCCGTTGACCCGCAGCGGCCCGGCGCAGCCGATCGGCACCTGGGCGACGCCGGTGAAGTTCTCGATGTTCCCCATCGTCACGCCGGGGTCGAACGAGTAGTGCGGCAGGTGAGCGAGCTTCACCCCCGCGTACTTCTCGACGAACTGCTGGCGCTCGCGGACGATCTCGGGCGTGTAGTTGTTGTCCTTGTCGCACGGCACGGCGACACGGACATGCTTCACCGCCGCGATCGTGTCCTTGACCGCGAACGCGAGGCGACCGAACGGGACCGCCTCGAACGCGATCGTGATCTCGTGCGCACCGGTCGAGAGCTTGCCGTTGGCGGCGCGGATGTGCACCGTCTTGCGGAGCGGGAAGTCGAGCGCGGCATCGGGCGTGACCCCGTCGCCGCGGACGATCCGCCCCTCGCCGAGTTCGAGCTCGATCCGCTGCGGGGGCACGTCCTCGTCGTCGAGCTTGATCCCGACCAGGCGGGTCAGCGTCGCGTCGGAGAGCCGGTTCTTGATCGCAAACCGCACACCGCCGGGCACGTTCTCGAGGCTGCCGAACGTGTAGAGCTGCCGAAGGATCAGCGATGGGATCTTCATCCGCCCCCCGTGATGCGTGTTCATCACGATAGCACTCTCGCGCGGCGGGAACGCAGGCGGCACCCCCTGCCGGCGACGCCGACCACTCCCTCTCCGGGCCGAGTCCCTAGGCCGGGAAGCGCGTCGCGACGCGACCGGCGGCGGCGAGCAGCGCGCGGGCGGCGGCGACGTGCGGGACGAGCTCGGCGAGGGTGCCGCGGGCGAGGCTGAACTTGCCGCGGATGATCGAGAAGATCAGGTCGGCGCGGCCGGCGAAGAGGTCGTGCCAGGTCGCCGCGTCGGCGACGATCACGAACCCGGCGGCGCGCTCGTCATCGCCGCTGGCGGTGCGCGCGGCCCGGCAGGAACCGCCGGCGAGGTCGACGAGCACCGACGGCGGGCGCCGGTCGCCGTCGCCGGGATCGGCCGCCATCCGCAGCACCAGCGTGCCCTCCCATCCGGCGCCGGCGGCGCGGAACTCGGCGCTGCGGTTGATCTCGTCGCGCCAGAGCTTGGCCCAGCCGGCCGAGAAAAGGCCTACCGCCATCGCGCTCCGGCGCTCGCGTGCGCGCGCCCGGCGGAACTCCACCGCGCCGTCGGTCCCGTCATCCGGTCACCACCCGGAATGGTATCCCGCGGCGAGGGCGCGGAGAACCCGAGCCGCCGAAGAGACTCCGCGGGGCACGGAGTGGCGTAGACTCGGAGCTGCAATCCTGAAGAGACCGCCCGCCGCGGAACGACGCGCGGGCGTGGCGCTGGTCGCGGGTTGAACGGGCGCGGGGGTCGCGCGGGCCGCGTCGGCGGGAATGCCGAGCCGCGCGGCGCCGCGGAGGTCGGCGATGAGCGAGAAGACGGTCTTCGACCTGTTCCGCCACGACGTCGAGGCGCCGCGCAGCGAGCACTACACGCACCATTTCCCGGGCGGCCGCCGCGTGCTCTCGACCGAGGAGTTCCTCCGCTCCACCGCCGGCCTCGCCGAGGGCCTCGCGGGTCTCGGCGTCGGCCGCGGCGACCGCGTGATGCTGCTGTGCGAGAACCGGCCCGAGTGGCACGCCGCAGACCTCGCCGTGCTGTCGCTCGGCGCCGCCGACGTGCCGATCTACGGCACGCTGACGCCGGCGCAGATCGCCTACCAGGCGAACGACTCCGGCGCGGTGGCGGCGATCGTCGACGGCCCCGCCCACGTTGCGAGCTTCCTGCAGATCGCCGCGTCGTGCCCGACCCTCCGCCACCTGGTGCAGATCGACGGCAGCCCGGAGCCCGGCGTCGTCGGCTTCGCGGAGCTGGTCTCGTCCGGGGCGTCGGCCGCCGCCGGTGACCGCTTCTGGGACCGCGCCCGCGGCGCGAAGGAGGACGACCTCATCACGGTGATCTACACGTCCGGGACGACCGGCGAGCCCAAGGGCGTGCCGCTCACCCACCGCCACCTGGTGCAGAACGTGCTCGCCGCAGCGCCGCGCGTGCCGCTCGACCGCCGCGACCTCGCGCTCGAGTTCCTCCCGCTCTGCCACGTGCTCGAGCGCATGCTGGGCTACGCCTACATGTGGCGCGCGGCATCGCGGGCGTACTGCTCCGTCTACCACGTCGGCGAGCTGATCGCCGGGATCCACCCCACGATCTTCGGCGCCGTGCCCCGCTTCTTCGAGAAGGTCCAGCGCCGGGTGATCGAGGTCGCATCGCGATCGCCGGTCAAGGCGCGGATGCTCCGCTGGGCGCTCGCCGTCGGACGCGAGGTGTCGCACCGCGAGCTGGCCGGCCGGCCGGTCGACGCGAGGCTCGCGGTCGAGCACCGTCTCGCCGACCGCCTCGTGCTCTCGAAGGTGCGCGCCGCGCTCGGCGGGCGGGTGCGGTACTGCATCTCCGGCGGCGCGGCGCTCCCGCTCCACGTCGCCGAGTTCTTCCACGCCGCGGGCGTCAAGGTGCTCGAGGGCTACGGCCTGACCGAGACCTCGCCGGTGATCGCGGTCAACGCTCCCTCGCCCGGCCAGCTGCGCCTCGGTACGGTCGGCAAACCGCTCGACAACGTCGAGATCGCGTTCGCGGACGATGGCGAGCTGCTGGTTCGCGGCCCGAGCGTGATGCGCGGCTACTGGCGCAAGCCGGCCGCCACCGCCGAGGCGTTCGACCCCCGCGGCTTCCTCCGCACCGGCGACATCGCGGCGCTCGACGACGGCGGGTTCCTCGTCATCACCGACCGCAAGAAGGACCTGATCGTGACCGCGGGCGGCAAGAACGTGGCGCCCCAGCCGATCGAGGCCGAGCTGCAGCGTTCGCCGCTGGTGGAGCACGCCGTGCTGGTCGGCGAGGGCCGTCCGTTCATCTCGGCGCTGTTCTCGGTCCAACCCGACGCCCTGGCGCGCTGGGCCGCCGAGCACGGCGTCGTCTACGCCGAGCTCGGGGAGCTCACCCGCCACGAGCGTGTCGTGGCCGCGTTCGCCGACGTCGTCCGCAGCGTCAACGCCGGCCACGCCCGTTACGAGCAGATCAAGGAGTTCCGCATCCTGCCGTCGACGCTCTCGATCGAGGGCGGTCAGCTCACCCCGACGCTCAAGGTCAAGCGCCGCGTCGTCGAGAAGGAGTGGGCCGCGCTGATCGAGGAGATCTACTCGGCGGTCGCGGTCTGAGCCGATGCCGAGGCGCGCCCGGCGGCCCGACGCGAAAAGCCTGCTCGACCGGCTCGCGGCGGCGGAGCTGATCGTCGTCACCGGCAAGGGCGGCGTCGGCAAGTCCGCGGTCGCGGGCGCGCTCGCCCGCCTTGCCTCCCGGCGCGACCGGCGCGTCCTCCTGCTCGAGACCGACCCGCGCGAGAGCCTCCACCAGTACCTGGCGGTTCCCCCTTCCGGGGGCGAGATCCTCGCCGTCGCTCCCGGCCTGCACCTGCAGAACCTTCACCCCGGGGCGGTGCTCGACGAGCTCGTGCGCGAGCAGCTGCGCCTCGACGCGCTCTCGCGGCGGGTGCTCGCGAGCCCGGTCTACCGCCACTTCGCCGACGCCGCGCCGGGGCTGAAGGAGATCGCGGTGCTCGGCCACGCCTTCCGGCTCGTCCGCGGGCTCGCGCGGCGGGGGGCGCCGCGCGTCGACCTGGTCGTGCTCGACGCCCCCGCCACCGGCCACGGAGTATCGCTGCTGGCGGCGCCGTCGCTGGCCGCGGAGGTGATCCGCGGTGGCCCGTTCGGCCGCATGGCGGCCGAGCTCTCCCGCTTCGTCGCGGACCGCGAGTCGTGCGCGATCGTGACGGTCGCCCTGGCGGAGGAGATGCCGGTCGAGGAGGCGCTCGACCTGCAGCGGATGCTCCGGGAGCGGCTGCATCGCCAGGCGGACCTGCTGGTCGTCAACGGGCTCCTGCCGCCCTTGGACGGGGCGGATGGCCGGAGCGACCCGGAAGACCCCCTGGTCGCGCTCTACCGGCGGCGCAGGGAGCTCGCGGCGCAGCAGCTCGTACGCCTACGCCGCGGGTGGCGGGGACCGAGCGTGGATCTGGCGCTCCTCCCCCTCGACCGGGGACCGGAGCTGCTCGATGCCATCTCCGACTCGCTCGCGGCGCGGCTCGACCGCCCGATTGCCCCGGAGCCCGCATGAGCCCGCGGCCGCCGTCGCTGATCGTCGTGGTGGGCTCCGGCGGGGTCGGCAAGACGACGCTCGCCGCGGCGCTCGGGATCGCCGCCGCGAGGGGCGGCGACGACACCCTGGTGATGACGTTCGACCCCTCCCGCCGGCTCAAGGACGCGCTCGGCGTGGGCGACGAGGCGGCCGAGCGCGAGGTCGAGGTCCCGTGCGGCGCGCCGGCAGCGCTCGCGGCGCACCTGCTCGACCCGCGGCGGACCTTCGACCAGCTCGTGACGCGCTACGCGCCGGATGCCGCTTCGCGCGACCGCATCCTGCACAACCGCTTCTACGACCACCTCTCCGGCACGCTCGCCGGCGTCCTCGAGTACATGGCGGTCGAGCGGCTGTTCGAGGTGGCGCGGGCCGGGCGCCACGCGCGAGTCGTGCTCGACACGCCGCCGACGCGCCAGGCGCTCGACTTCCTCGAGGCGCCGGAGCGGCTGATCGGCTTCCTCGACTCGGGCGCGCTGCGGGTCGCGCTCAAGCCGTGGTTCGACGAGCGCGGACGCCTGCGGCCCACCTCCCACCTCGGCCTCCTCGGCCGCGGCGTGGAGGCGCTGCTCGACCGCGTCGTCGGCCTCGACGTGCTGCGCGACATGGCCGAGTTCTTCCAGGCGTTCGCGCCGCTCTACGGCGGCTTTCGCGAGCGGGCGCGCGAGGTGCAGGCGCTGCTCCGCGCCCCCGAGACGCTCTTCCTGCTCGTCTGCCGGCCCGACGAGGAAGCGATCCCCGACGCGATGTTCTTCGCCCGGCGGCTGCGCGACGCCGGCCACCGCCTCGGGCCGCTGCTCGTCAACCGGGTCCACCCGCGGGCGTCCGCCCGTCGCGCCGGAACGTCCGCCGCGCCGCGCGTGCAGGAAGCCGGACGACTCCTCGCCTGGCTCGAGGAGCGCGATCGCCGTGGGCTCGCGTCGCTGCGGACATTGCTCGCGTCGGACGGCGAGCTGGTCGAGGTCCCGCTCCTCGGCGCCGAACCGTCGGACACCGCCGCGCTCGGCGAGCTGGCGAGCATCCTCCGCGGCCGGCTGCCGGCCGACGTGCTCTGAACGCTCGGCGCCACAGCTTGCCGCGCGCCGCGGCATCCGGCTAAGCTGAGCCAGATCCCGGGGGAACGGCGGCGGGGAGCGGAGCGAGGCGCGAGAGGGGGCCGGCATGGCGTTCGAGATCTTCACCGACAGGTGGGCGAAGGCGTGGGACCGGAAGATCAACGAGAACGACGCGTACCGCAAGGCGGCGGCGAACTGGGAGGGTGCGATCGTGCTCGTGATGGCCGCCGACGCGGAGTTCGGGATCGCCGCCGACCGTGCGGTGATCGCGGACCTCTGGCACGGCGAGTGCCGCCAGGCGCGCGTCGCCGACGAGAAGGACCTCGGCAGCGCGCCGTTCGTGATCCGCGCCACGCCCGCGACGTGGAAGGACGTGCTGGGGGGCCAGACGGATCCGATCTTCGGCCTCCTCCGCGGCAAGCTCAAGCTGGCGAAGGGCAGCGTCTTCGCCCTCGTCCCCTACGCGGCCGCCGCCAAGGAACTGGTGGTCTCCGCGTCACGAGTCGACACCTCGTTCCCCGCCGGCTGGCACTAGGCGGCGCGCAGGCGGCCACGCCGGCGGTCGCGGGCGGAATCACCTGCCCGTCGCCTCCGCGCCGCTACGGCTTGCGGTGGCCGGCCGTCGAGGCGCCGAGCTCGCGCAACTCGTCGTGGAAGTGGGTGATGATCATGCCGGGGTCCGGCACGAGGCCGCCGTCGACCGCCACGCCGAGGCGGACGTTGCCGTTGTACGAGAGGATGCTCACGCCGAGGCCGAGCCGGCCCGACTGCGGCACCCAGAACATCATGTCGCGGATCGGCCGCCCCGCCAGGTAGAGCGGCTTCTGCGGGCCCGGCACGTTGGTCATCACGGCGGTGGCCTTGCGGCCGAAGATGCTGACCGCGAGACTCTCGATCTCGGAGCTCGCCATGCCGATCGCGTTGAGCACGCCGAACACCACCATCGCCTGCGGCGAGGCCTTGATCTCGTCCATCTCGCGCTTGAGCGTCACGAGGCGCTCGACCGGGTCGCCAAGACCCACCGGCAGGCCGAGGAAGACGAGTCCGAACCGGTTGCCGAGCTCGAGCGGCTCGTCGAGCGGGCGCAGGTTGACCGGCACCACCGCGCGGATCGCGAGCTCGGGCGCGACCTCGCCCCGCTGCAGCATGTAGCGGCGCAGCGCCCCGGTGACCGCCGCCAGCAGCGTGTCGTTGATCGTCGCGCCGAGGCGCTTGCCGAGCGCCTTCAGCTCGACGAGCGGCACGGCGTCGGACCACGCGGCCCGCTTGGTCACGCCGAGCTTTCCCTTGAACGCGCTCACCGGGTCGGCGGAGAGCGCGAGCAGCTTGCCCAGCTCCGTGACGGCGTTCGCGCCGTTGCGCGCGACGGCGAGGAAGCGCGCGGGCGAGAGCAGGCCCTCGTCGCCGTCGGAGGAGCGCGACTTGCGCTTCGGCGCGCCGGATGCCGCCCCGGTTGCCGCCGCGCCCGAGCGGGTGTTCCCCCCCGCCCCGCCCGTCCCCTCGTCGAACAGCGACAGCATCACGCGCACCAGCGCGATCCCGTCCGCGATGCAGTGGTGGATGCGACCGATCAGCGCGCACCCGCCCGCGTAGTTCTCGACGAAGTGGAACTGCCAGAGCGGCTTCGAGTAGTCGAGCGGGGTGCTCATCAGCTCGCTGACCACCTCCTGGAGCGTGCCGTGGTCGGCGGGGTGCGGCAGCGCGATGCGGCGCAGGTGCGACTTGAGCGCGAAGTGTTCGTCCTCCTCCCAGCGCGCCTTGCCGAACAGCAGGCGCGGCTGCACCACGCGCTGGCGGAAGCGGTCGAACGGCAGCAGCCGGTCCTCGATCTCCGACTTCAGGCGCGCGAAGTCGATCATGCCGTCGAAGGTGAGGAGGCCCGTGATCGTCATCAGGTTGGTCGGGTCCTCCATCCGCAACCAGGCGCTGTCGACGTTCGACAGGGACTCGCTGCTCCGACCCCCAGTGGCCATGTCACCCCCGCCTGCCCGGCGTCGGGACCGGTGCCGCATGCCGCGGGGCGGGACGCTCCCGCCGCCGCTTAAGGGCACGGCACTGCGAATGCACGATCCGTATTCGGGCGCTGCACTTAGTCTAGCAACGTCGGGGCGCGACGCAACGCCCCGGCGAGCGCGGTGCCGGCACGTCCGGGCGCAGGCGCTCCGGCCGCCGCCGGCGCTCTCGCCATGGTGCGGCATTCACCGCCCGAACTTCCGCCTCGCCATCTCCGCACACGCATTCAGACTATTTGTCCAAAAGCATGATGCCAATGCACTTCACCTGTTCTGACGCAACGCGGCATATCCGCTTGACAATCATGCCGCAGTGCGGTATATTGTCTTCCGTTCGGTGCTGCCGGGCAGCACCGTCGGTGCCGGCGACGACGCCCGCCACCGGGAGGCGAACGATGATCCGGTTGATCAAGCGCTACGGCAGCCGCAAGCTCTACGACACCGAGGAGAGCCGCTACGTCCTGCTCGACGACATCGCGGGCTGGATCCGCGAGGGCCAGGAGGTGCGCGTCATCGACAACAAGACCGGCGAGGACGTCACCGCCCAGACGCTCACCCAGGTGATCTCCGAGGAGGGACGCCGCGGCACGGCGTTCCTGCCGAACGACGTGCTGCACGAGCTGATCCGCGCCGGAGCCACGGCGGTGAACAGCGGCGTCGCCCGCCTCCAGCACGGGGTCGACAAGCTCGTGCAGGTGTCGATCGACAGGCTCGCGCCGCTGCGTCAGGCGCGCGAGGAGATGGGGCTGCTCCGGCAGCGCCTCGACGAGCTCGAGGCGTCGCTGCTCCAGGTCGAGACCCGGCAGCAGGCCGGCGGCAGAACGGCGCCGGCGACGGAGCGGGGTGCGGCCGGCAAGGCGAAGGGCGCGCGCAAGCGGCGCGCCGCAGGCATCGGGACGGCCCGCGGACGCGGGTGAAGGAAAGGGTGGTCATCATGGCGAAGACTCGGCGGGACTGGAGAAGGTACAAGGACCTCGCGGTGCTGAGGGACGACCTCGGCAAGGCCGCCCGCAGCGTCTGGCTCGCGGGCCTGGGACTGGCGGTGACGGCCGACGAGGAGGCCAGGCGCGTGTTCGCCGACTTCGTCGAGGAGGGCAAGGACCTCGACGAGCGGCGCAGGGACGTGGTGGCGCGGCTCCGCGACGAGATCAACCGCCGCGTCGACACGGTCCGCACGAAGGCGAGCGAAGGGGCGCAGGAGCTGTCGGCCGCGGCGCTCCACCGGCTCGGCATCCCGACGCACGCGGACATCCAGGCGCTCCTCGAGCGCGTCGAGCGCCTCAGCAAGCGGGTCCACGGCATGGGGGCGGCCGCCTGACGGCGACCAGACAGCGGCGGGGCCCGGGCGGGCTCCGACGAGGGAAGCTGACGAGATCGGGAGGCGATCATGAAGAAGGAACGCGACGTCCGTGCGGAGTTGAAGCAGTCGGCGTACAAGGTCTGGCTGGCGGGCCTCGGCGCCTTCGCGACCGCGGGCGAGGAGGGCAAGTCGCTCTTCAAGTCACTGGTCGAGAAGGGCGAGGAGCTGGAGGCGAGGTCGAAGGGCAAGGTCGACAAGGTCAAGGGCACGATGAAGGACGCCAAGGCCAACGTCGGCATCATCCTGGAGCGGCTCCAGGAGGGGCTCGACGAGCAGGTGACGGCGGCGCTGCACCGGCTCGGCGTGCCCACCCGGCGCGAGATCTCGACGCTGGCGGAGCGGGTCGAGAAGCTGACGCGCAGCCTCGAGAAGGCGAAGGCCAAGCCGGCACCACGCAAGCCGGCCGCCCGCAAGCGCCCGGCGCGCAAGGCGGGACCGAAGCCCGCGGCGGCGTCCGTCGCCGAGCCGATGAAGTAGACTCGCGGCGATGACAGCCGCAGGGAAAGCGCGCCGGCCGGGCCTCCGGCTGGGCTTGGCGCTCGCCGGAGGGGGCCCCGAGGGCGCCGTCTACGAGCTCGGCGCCCTCAGGGCGCTGGAAGAGGCGCTCGAGGGGCTCGACTTCAACCGCGTCGAAGTCGCGGTCGGCGTGAGCGCGGGCTCGTTCATCGCCGCGTGCCTGGCCAACGGCCTGACCACGTCGCAGATGTGCCGGGCGATCGTCAAGCCGGTGGCGGGCGAGCACCCCTTCTCACGCGAGGTCTTCTTCACCCCGGCGTTCGGCGAGTTCGTCCGCTCCGGGGCGGCGGTGCCGCGGCTCTTCCTCCAGGCGCTCGCCGCCTACCTCGACGACCCCGAGGACCAGACGCTGGTCGACTCCCTGGGGCGGGTCGGGCGCGCGCTGCCGCTCGGGCTGTTCGACAACGAGCCGATCCGCGCCTTCCTCGAGCGGATCTTCTCGCTCGAGGGCCGCACCGACGACTTCCGCCGCCTGCGCTCGAAGCTGGTGGTGGTCGCCGCCGACCTGTGCTCGGGG
>DATIYW010000129.1:0-15150 GCA_035517415.1 Thermoanaerobaculaceae bacterium | reverse complement strand
CGGCGCAGTGCTGTTCTGGGCCTGCCTGCACGCCGCGCCCGGCCACCCGCTCGCGGTCGCGCTGGCCGGGCTCGCCGTCCTGCTGCCGGCCTCGATCTGGGCGTGCGGCGCCGAGGCCGCCCGCCGCGGCGAGCCGGACCCGCACCCGGTGGTGGCGGACGAGATCGTCGGCCAGTGGCTGGCGCTCGCGCCCGCGCTGGTCGCGCTCCCGGCGGCGAGCGAGGCGGCGACGTTCGCAATCGCGTTCGTCCTGTTCCGCGCCCTCGACGTCGTCAAGCCGTGGCCGATCCGCGCGCTCGAGCGCCTGCCCGGCGGGTGGGGGATCGTCGCCGACGACCTCGCCGCCGGCGCCGCCGCGGGCCTGCTCACGCTGCTCGCGTTGCGCACGCTCTGAGGCGACCCGCCCCGCGCGGCCTCACGACGCGGTCGGCGCGTGCTCGACGACGAGCACGGTGAGGTCGTCGGCGAGCGGCTGGCCGGCGAGGTGGCGGTCGAGTTCGGCGAGCAGGGCGCTCAAGAGCTCGCGCGCGGAAAGCTCCCGGTGCCGCACCAGCGCCGCGCGCAGCGTGTCGTAGCCGAACGCCTCCCCGGCCGCGTCGCGCCCCTCGACCAGGCCGTCGGAGTAGAGCACCAGCCGGCTTCCGGGCGGGAACGGGCGCCGCTCGCTCGCCGGCTGGTCGGGCCAGCGGTGGCCGAGCGGGAGCGAGGCGAGCAGCACCTCCTCGACGCCGCCGTCGGCCGCGAGCAGCACGCCGGGCGGGTGCCCGGCCGAGGTGATCTCGACCTCCGCGCGCGGGGCGTCGATCTCGGCGAGCGCAAACGAGACCATCCGCTGCCGCAGCGACTGGGCGAGCAGGAGGTGGTTGAGGCGCGAGAGCAGGTCGGCGCCGCGATGGCCCTCCTCGATCAGCGCCGCCACCGCCGATTTCACCATCGCCATCAGCAGCCCGGTGGGCAGGCCGTGGCCGGCGACGTCGCCGATCGCGACGGTGAGGTGGCCGGGCGCGAGCGGGAAGAGGTCGAAGTAGTCACCGCCGACCTCCGTCGCGGGCCGAAAGTACGCGACCACCGCGAGCGGGCCGCTCGCCAGCTCCGCCGGCGGCAGCAGGCTCGACTGGATCTCGCGGGCGAGCTCCACCTCGCGCGCCATGCGCTCCTTCTCCGCCACCTGCGCGAGCATCGAGCGGACCGACTCGGTCATCGAGTTGAACGAGACCGCGAGCTCGCCGAGTTGGTCGCGGCGCTTGACCGGGATGCGGTAGTCGAGGTCGCCGAGTGCGACCGCCCGCGCGCCGCGCGTCAGCCGCGCCGTCGAGCGCGTGACGCGCAGGATCATGACCGCCGCGAAGGCGACCGCGAGCAGGTAGAGGAAGCCGAAGAACGCGGCGGTGGCGCGCAGCACGATCGAGATCTCGCGGGCGAGCGGGCGGGGCGAGGTGAAGAAGTCGTCGATCGCGCCCCCGACCGAGACCTTGAGCAGCGAGAACACGCGCCAGTCGGCTGCGGCGGCGCCGGCTTCCCAGGAGCGCGGGGTGGCGAACGGCCGCGCCCACGGGATCGTCAGGCGGTGCCACCAGTCGCCACTGGCCAGCCTGGTGGTGAGGAAGCTCCCCTCGACCTCGTCGGCGGGGACCGGCTCGCCGCCCACGCGCACCGAGCCGCCAGCCTTGCCGGGCTCGGCCACGACCACCGCGATCCCCTCGCCGCTGCGCTTGGAGGCGCCGACCGCCATCGCGACCTTGCGGCTGGCCACGACGCGCGCGTCGAACCAGCCCCAGGTCGACGCGCGCCGCAGCGTGTCGACGTCGAGCGGCAGGAACGCCGCGGCGAAGCGCCCCGCGCGGCGCTCGGTCGCGGTGAGGAACGGCCTCCCGTCCGCCACCACGACTCCCGACCACGCCTGGTCGTCGGCCCCTGCCGCCGCGAGCCAGGCCGGGGCGGCACGCAGCGCCGGGTCGAGTGTCGGGCTGGAGACGGCGCCGGCGGCGCCGCCCCGGCCGGCGAGCACGTCGACGCGCGGCAACCCCGCCGGCGGTGAGGCGCCCACGGCAAGGAGGGCTCGCCTCTCGGCGTCAGCCGTCTTCCCCGGGGTCTGCTGCGACACCTCGTGCGCGACCTGCACCAGCGCCTCGCGCCAGCGTTCGAACGCGGCGCCGAACTGCACCGAGGCGTACTGACCGACCGCGATCGAGCCGGCGACGGCGGCGAGCACGCCTACCAGCGGGAACGGCGCGAGGCCGATCAGCAGGTAGGAGAGGAACAGCCGCACGCCGACGCGGTAGGTGAGCTTGCGCCAAAGCCAGCGCACGACGAGGAACGCGAGCGGGGTGGTGGCGAGTGCCGTGAGCACGACGAGCAGCGCGGCGAGATCGGATTCGCCCGCCGCCGCCTTCGCGATCACGGCGGCGAGCGCCATCGCCGCGAGCGCCTCGAGATAGCGCTTGCGCCCGACGGAGAGCCTGGCAGTGGTCCGCGGCGCGGTCGTCGGCGTGCTCATCCGGAGGTTCCTACGCCCACGATAGCCGATGGGTTGCCGCGCCGCTCCGCCGCGACGCGGCGCGGGGCGCCAGGAGCTGGCCTCAGTGGACCCGCTTGCGCCGGTTCGCCATGTAGTCGGCGAGGATGAACTCGCCGAGGTTGTACGGGTTGGCGAAGTAGGCGCGGCCGCGGTTGATGCGGGTGAGCTTCTCGACGAAGTCCTGCAGCAGCGGGTCGGTCGCGATCATGAACGTGGTGATCACGACCTTCTGCCGGCGGCACTGGTCGGCCTCCTCGAGCGTGCGGTTGACGATCTTCAGGTCGAGGCCGAACGGGTTCTTGTACAGGCGGTGACCCTCGGTGATCGCCGACGGCTTGCCGTCGGTGACGAGGAAGATCTGCTTGTTCGGGTGCTTGCGCTGCGCGAGCAGCGAGCGCGCCACCTGCAGCGCCTCGCAGGTGTTGGTGTGGAACGGGCCGGCCTGGATCGCCGGGATCCCCGCCAGCTCGATGCGCTGCGCGCGGTCGCCGAACACGATCACGCCGACGTAGTCCTTGGGGTACTTCGAGGTGATCAGCTCGGTGAGCGCGAGCGCGACGGTCTTGGCCGGCGTGATGCGGTCCTCGCCGTAGAGCACCATCGAGTGCGAGATGTCGATCGCGACGATGGTGGCGCAGGAGGTGAGGTGCTCGGTCTCCGCCACCTCGAGGTCCTCCTCGGCGAGGTCGAGGTCGCCGACCGTGCGCCGCAGCGCGTTCTGGGTCGAGCGGATCGCGTCGATCGAGTGCAGCTCGTCGCCGAAGCTGTAGGGCCTGGTCTCCGGCTGGCGCTCGACGCCCTCGCCCGAGGCGGAGATCGGGTGGTAGCCGGGTCCTGCCTTCTTGAGGCTCGAGAACACCTCCTCGAACGCATCGCGGCGCATGCGGCGCTGCCCGCTGGCGGTGAGCTGCAACGCGCCCTCCCCGTCGCGGGCGAGCATCCCCTCCTCCTCGAGCTTGGCGAAGAACGCCTCGAGGTCGACGCCCTCGTCGATGTAGCCGCGCTGCTGGAGGTCGCGCATCCACTCCTTGGCGGTCTCCACCTCGCCGCCGGCGGCGAGCAGGAGCTGGTTGAACAGGCGCAGCAGGTCGAGCCCGGCGAGCAGGCTCTTGATCAGCTCCGGGTCGAGGTAGAGGTAGCGGTGCCTCATCCCAACGTCCCAATACGTGGCCAGGGGTCGGGGGCCAGGGTCCGGTTAAAGACAACGGCGACGCGCGACGTCCCGACGCCTCCCGCCAAGCGACGTGGTTCCTCCCTGAGCCCAGGCCCCTGGCCCCAGACCCCGGACCACGTCTCAGTTGGCATCGCCGTGCGACTCGCCGCGCCCGGCGCGGCGCATCAGCTGGAACTTGACCATCTCCTTGTACGAGATCGTGCTGTCGAGGTCCTCGCGGGCGAGCTTGAGGTGCTGGTGCAGGCCCTCGAGCGCGACCTCCGCCCAGAACGCCTGCTCTCCCGGCGCCTTCGCCCGTTCCGCGGCGAGCTTCCACAGCCCCGGCACGCGCTTGAGCTCCGCCTCGTATTCGGCGTGCGGCTGCTCGTCGGATAGCGTGACGCTGTTGCCGGCCGCGAACCACGCCACCACCGGCGCGAACGGCCCCTTGTCCTCCGGCGTGCCGACCTCCCGCCCGACCGCCGGGAACGCCGCCGCGAAGCGCTTCTTGACCGCCGCCCCGATCAGCGAGCGGGCGACCACCTCGACGCCCTTCTGCTCGCCCTCGTAGACCATCTCGACCTTGCCGGTGATCGCCGGCAGCAGCATCTGCACGTCGACCAGGCGCGGCCGCACCGGATCCTCGCCGGTGGTCACGGCGCGGCGCTCGAGGTTGGAGACGAGCAGCTCGAGCGCGGCGATCGGCACCCGCGCGCTCACCCCGGAGCTCTGGTCGACGAGGTCGCTCTCGCGCGCGGCGAAGGCGATCTCCTCGATCAGCAGCTCGACCGACTCGGGGATCTCGACCCGCGGGCCGCCGCGCTCGCGCCACGCCTCCTGGCGCGTGATCGTCACCGCGGTCGCCGCGTCCTTCGGGTAGTGGGTGAGGATCTGCGAGGAGATCCGGTCCTTCAAGGGCGTGATGATATTGCCGCGGTTGGTGTAGTCCTCGGGGTTGGCGGAGAACACCATGAGGATGTCGAGCGGGATCCGGATGGGGAAGCCGCGGATCTGGAAATCCCTCTCCTCGAGGATGTTGAGCAGGCCCACCTGGATCCTGGGGGCGAGGTCGGGGAGCTCGTTGATGGCGAACACGCCGCGGTTGGTGCGCGGCACGATGCCGAAGTGGATCACCTCCGGGTCGGCGTAGGTCAGCCGCCGCGTCGCCGCCTTGATCGGGTCGACGTCGCCGATCAGGTCGGCGATCGTCACGTCGGGCGTGGCGAGCTTCTCGTTGTAGCGCGCCTCGCGCGGCAGCCACTCGACCGGCGCCTCGTCGCCCGCCTCCTCGACCAGGCGGCGCGCGCGCGCCGAGACCGGGCGGAACGGGTCGTCGTTGAGCTCCGCGCCGGCCAGCACCGGGATTTCCTCGTCGAGCAGCGCCACCAGGGCGCGCAGGATGCGGGTCTTGGCCTGGCCGCGCAGGCCGAGCAGGATGAAGTCGTGCTCGGCCAGCAGCGCGTTGACGAGCGCCGGGATCACCGTCCGCTCGTAGCCGACGACGCCGGGGAAGAGCGGCTGGTGGCCGCTCAGCCGGGCGAGCAGGTTCTCGCGCACCTCCCGCTTGACCGTGCGCGGGACGTAGTCGGCCGCGCGCAGCGCGCCGCGCGTAGCGGGCTTGCGGCCGCTCATCGCCCGGTCTCCGCGGCGCCGAGAGAAGGTCGGTGCCGATGCGTCTCGCATGCGGGCTGGGGTCTTCGCATCAGCGAGTACAACACCTGGCCTGGCGGTTTCTTTCCCCGCGCTGCGGATGGACACGCCGGCAGGGCGATGCTAGCCTCGCTCAGACAAGATCGGGATTCGGTCCACCCGAAGCGGTCTTGTCGTCGCCGCCAGTGACGGCGGCCGCAGTCGCGAAAGGAGGCGGATGATGCTCAGCAAGGCCATGGAGAAGGCGCTCAACGCGCACCTCAAGGAAGAGATGTACTCGTTCTACCTTTACCTCTCGATCTCGGCCCACATGGAGAAGCGTAACTTCAAGGGTTTCGCGAAGTGGATGCTGATCCAGGCCGAGGAGGAAAAGGGCCACGCGATGAAGTTCTTCCACTACCTGTACGATCGCGGCGGCGCCGTCACCCTCCTGGCGCTCGACCAGCCTCCAACCGAGTGGGAGAGCGTCGCCGCGGCGTTCCATGCCGCCCTCGCGCACGAGCGCTCGATCACCAAGAAGATCGGCGCGCTCGTCGACAAGGCCCAGGGCGAGAAGGACCACGGCACCGAGAACTTCCTCCAGTGGTTCGTCAAGGAGCAGGTCGAGGAGGAAGCGACGCTCGAGCCGATCGTCAAGCAGCTCGACGACATCGGCGACCACGTCGGCGCCATTTACTACGTCGATCACCAGCTCGGCAAGCGCGGCGGCGCGTAGAGACCGGGGTCAGGGGTCAGGGGTCCGGGGTCCGGGCACACGACCCGGGGACCCGAGCTTGCTAAGTTCACGAGGCGGCGGCCTGGGGCGGCGCTCCGGTTGCCGCGGGCACCACGTGCTTGGCGCCGCAGTGCGGGCAGGCGATCTCCTTGCCGACGTAGGCCGGCGGGACCTTCAGCGTGGTGCCGCAGGCGCAGGCGATGAAGGCGTACTGGTTCAACCGCCACAGCATGTCGGTGGTCTGCCGCACCCGCTCGAAGCGCGCGCGCGCGTCGGGCGCTGCCGGCGCGGCGACCGCTGCGGGCGCGGCCTGCTGCAGCGAGGTCGCCGGGACCACCCCGACCGGCCGCCCGGTCACCTTGCGAAACGCCTCGTCGTACTGGCGGTAGCCGGCGCCGCCGCCCATCGAGCGGAGGATGCGGATGCGCTCCGAGGTGGGCGGGTGCGTACTCGAGAGCTCGGCGAGCCCCTTCGCCGTCGCGCCGAGCGGGTTGACGATGTACATCGGCGCGGTGGCGCGCGAGGCGGACGCGAGCTTGGCCGTCGAGTGGGAGATCTTCTCGAGCGCGCTGGCCAGACCCTCCGGATAGCGGGTGTAGAGCGCCGAGCAGGCGTCGGCGAGGTACTCGCGCCGCCGCGACACCGCGAGGTAGACGAGCTGGGCGATCAGCGGCGCGAGGATCATCAGCACGACGGCGAGGATCAGGATGACCGCCTGCCCCTGCCCGCCCTCGCGCGAGGAGGTGCGGCGCCGGCCGCCGCCGTAGAACATCACCCGCGTGCCGACGTCGGCGAGCAGCACGATCGCGCCGAGCATCACCCCGACCATCATCATGTAGAGCACGTCGCGGTTGGCGACGTGGCCGAGCTCGTGGGCGATCACCCCCTGCAGCTCCTCGCGGTTCAATGTCTCGAGCAGGCCGGCGGTGACCGCGACCGAGGCGTGCTGCGGGTCGCGGCCGGTGGCGAACGCGTTCGGCGCCGCGTCGTCGATGACGTAGATGTCGGGGACCCTGGAGATGCCGGAGGCGATGCACATCTCCTCGACGACGTTGTAGAGCGTCGGGTTGTCCGACTTGGCGATCTTGTGGGCGCCGGCGAGCGAGAGGAAGATCGAGTCGCCGGAGTAGTAGCTCACCAGGCTCAGCACCACCCAGACGACGAACGCGACGAACAGCCCGCCGAGCCCGGCGCCGGGGCGGAGCGCCTCGCCCGCGGCGTAGCCGACCGCGAACAGGAGCGCAGCCATCACCACCACCAGCGTGGCGGCGCGGCGCTGGTTGGCCCGCACCAGCTCCCACATCGCTATTGCTCTCCCGAACCCGCGCGGAGGCGGGCGTGTCGGACCCCGGACCCCGGGCCCCTGGCCCCGTCGTTGATGCTCGTCAGAACTTCACCTGCGGCACCTGCCGGTCCTCCGGCGCGTCCACCTGGAAGAACTGCTCCATCTGGAAGTTGAAGGCGCCGGCGATGATGCTCGAGGGGAACATCTGGATGCGGTTGTTCAAGCGCAGCACCGCGTCGTTGTAGTACTGGCGGGCGAACGAGATCTTGTTCTCGGTCGCGGTCAGCTCCTCCTGCAGCGCGAGGAAGTTCTGGTTCGCCTTGAGGTCGGGGTACGCCTCGGCGACCGCGAACAGCGAGCGCAGCGTCTGCGAGAGCGCGTTCTCGACCTTGGCGCGGTCCTCGGCGCTCGCGCTCGAGAGGTCGACCGCCTGCTGGCGCGCCTTGGTCACCGCCTCGAGCGTGCCGCGCTCGTGGCCCATGTAGCCCTTGACCGCCTCGACCAGGTTGGGGATCAGGTCGTGGCGGCGCTTCAGTTGCACGTCGATCTGGCTCCACGAGTTCTTGACCTCGTTGCGGGAGCCCACCAGGCCGTTGTAGAGGCCCATCACCCACAGCCCGACGACGACGATGACGGCCAACAGCACGAGCATCGCGATCACGACTTCACCTCCCCGTCCGTTGCGACGCCGGTGGCGGGCGCCGCGCCCGCCGCCTCGCCGGTTCCGAACTGCTCACCCATGAATTGCATCACCGCGACCGGGTGGGAGCCCGGCGCGGCGGGCATCTGGCCGACGAGCGCGCCGACCTCGCCGTGGTCGAACCACAGGCCGTGGCCGGCGCCGCAGCGGTCGAGCAGGACGCGCGGCGCCGACCCCAGTGTCACCTTGTCCATGCCGCGGTCGCAGCGCGGGCACGGCCGCGGCTTCTCGCTGGTCTCGGCCGGCTCCATCGAAGCGCCCTCGGCGACGGTCAGCGTGCGCCCGAGCTTCTCCGCCAGCAGCGCGACCTCGCCGGCGTCGAACCACAGGCCGCGGCAGAACGGGCAGGAATCGAGCTCGATCCCGTCCCGCTCGACGACGATCAGCGGCTGCCGACAGACCGGACAGTTCAACGCGCCCTTCCCTCCCGGCGGCACCGCCGCCGGCGCTCCGCGACAGAGTACGCGCCCAACTGTGACAGGTTTCGTCTCCGCGAAGCCGGCTGAGATTGTATCCCAGCGCCGCCGCGCGGCGGGCGCGCGCGCTCAGGCCGCCGGATCGGGCCGATCCGTCTCGCTGCGGTGGAAGACGACGCCACGCCGCGCGAGCTCGGCGAACATGAAGTCGTAGCACGCCGGCTCGCGGCCGATGAACTCGGGCGGCGAGATCCCCTTGCGCGTGTACAGGCCGCGCGCGAGCAGGCGCACCCCCGCGGTGCAGGTGTAGCCGGTGGTGCGCGCCATCGAGCTGGTGCGCGTCGCGCGGTCGTAGCGATCGAACAGGTCGAAGCTCAGTCGCCGCCGCGTGCCGCCGCGCCGCCCCTCGACCACCACCCGCATCACGGTGAGATCCTCCTCGCCCTCGCCCAGCTTCCAGCTCGCGAACAGCAGCCGCGAGGTGAGGTCGATCGGCCGGACCGACGCGCCGCCGACGACGACCGGTTCGGTGCCGAGGAAGCCGCTCTCGCGCAGCACGCGGATCTTGTCGATGTGACCGGGGTAGCGCATCGTCTTCTCGATCATGAACGGCACCTTGACGGTGTGGAGGAGCGAGCGCAGGCCGTCGGTGTTGAACGCCTCGAGCGTGCCGACGGCGGGGAAGTCGAGCAGCTCCGGCTCCGACAGCGCGGGCATCGTGACGAGCCGGCCATGCGCGAGGTAGCGCGCCGGCCGCGTGTACTCCTCGATCACGTCGGCGGGCGAGAACGGCGCCTTGTACTCCCACGGCCAGGTGCGCACCGCCGGCAGGCCGCCGACGTAGCAGACGAAGCGCTCGAGCGCGTCGAACTCCGCCTCCATGCGCCCGAGGATCAGGTTCGAGCAGCCCGGCGCGACGCCGCAGTCCATCACCGCCCGCACGCCCTTCTCCTTGGCGAGCCGGTCGAGCACGAACGGGTCCTCGGGGAAGAACGAGATGTCGACCACGTCCCGTCCGCTCTCGATCACGGCGCGCAGCGTCGCGAGACCCATGTGGCCGGGGACCGCGCCCACCACCAGGTCCGAGTCCGCCGCCGCGCGCGTCACGGCGGAGGGATCGGACAGATCGGCCCGCACCGTGGCGAGGCCGGGAACGCCGGCGAGGCGACCGAGCGCCGCCTCCGACATGTCGAACACCGTCACGCTGAACTCGCCGCCGTGCGCGAGGTCCCTCGCGATTGCGCTGCCGACCAGCCCGCCGCCGAGCACCGCGATCCTCATCGTCACCTCCGGCCGGCGATTGTACTTGCCTTCACGATCGGCGCGGCGGCGCGGTGCTAGCATTCCGGCATGGCCCCCGTGTTCGGCGCGTCCGCGGCGCTCTGCGTCACCGTCGCTTTCACGCTCGCGCTCCCGCAGGCGGCAAGCGGCGCAGGGGCCCCGGCCGAGTTCGACGCCCGCGCGGCGCAGCGCTTCGCCGCCCTCGCCCTCGCCTGCGTGCACAAGGAGTACCCGAACAAGATCGCCCACGTGCTCAACGGCGACGCCGACGTGAAGCCGCCGCGCGAGCTCACGCCCGCGTTCTGCGGCTGTTTCGACTGGCACTCGGCGGTGCACGGCCACTGGCTGCTGGTGCGGCTGCTGCGCACGTTCCCGCACGCGCCGTTCGCCGCCGACGCGCGCGCGGCGCTCGCCGCCAGCCTCACCCCCGAGCACATCGCCGCCGAGGTCGCCTACCAGCAAGCGCCCGGGCGCTCCGACTTCGAGCGGCCGTACGGCCTTGCCTGGCTGCTCCAGCTCGCCGCCGAGCTGCGCGAGTGGAACGACCCGCAGGCGCAGGCGTGGGCGGAGACGCTCGCGCCGCTCGAGCGCCTCGCCGCGGCGCGGCTCGCCGCCTGGCTGCCCAAGCTCTCCTTCCCGATCCGCATCGGCGAACACGGGCAGACCGCCTTCGCGTTCGGCCTCGCGCTCGACTGGGCGCGCAGCACTGGATCGCACGAGTTCGCGGCGCAGCTCGAGGCGCGCAGCCTCGACTACTACCTCGCCGACCGCGCCTGCCCGCTCGCCTACGAGCCGTCGGGGCAGGACTTCCTCTCCCCGTGCCTGGCCGAGGCCGACCTGCTGCGCAGGATCCTCCCGCCGCCGGCGTTCGCCACCTGGCTCGGCACCTTCCTGCCGCAGTTGCCGCGCGACGGCTCGAGCTCGTGGCTGCGGCCGGCGGTGGTCACCGACCCCACCGACGGCAAGCTCGCCCACCTCGACGGGCTCAACCTGTCGCGCGCCTGGATGCTGGAGGGAATCGCCGCCGGCCTGCCCGCCGGCGACCCGCGCCTCGCCGCGCTGCGCGCCACTGCGGCCGCGCATCGGGAGTCGGGGCTCGCGGCGGTCACCGGCGAGCACTACGAGGGCGGGCACTGGCTCGGCAGCTTCGCCGTCTACCTCGCCACCGGGCGCGGGCTCCCGGCGCCGCGCTGACCGCGACGACTACTGCCAGCGGAACAGCCGCAGCGCGACGACGAAGCTCAGCCCGCCCCACAGCAGCATCACCACGACCTGCGGCCACGCCTGGTGGAGCGGCGCGCCGTCGTTGATCACGACCCGCAGCGCGTCGTTGAGCGCGGTCAGCGGCAGGGCGCGGATCGCCGGTTGCACCACCGCCGGGAAGCGGCCGTAGGAGAAGAACGTCCCCGAGAACAGCCACATCGGCAGCATCACCAGGTTCATCCAGCCGGACACGCCCTCGATCGTGCGCGGCCGCGCCGCCACCAGCAGGCCGATGCCGGCGAACGCGGCGGCGCCGAGCAGCGAGACGACCGCGAGCTCGACCAGCGAGCCGCGGACCGCGACCCCGAACAGCAGCCAGCCGGCGCCGACCACGGTCGCGACCTCGAGCACGAGCCAGACCAGGCGCGAGAGCGCGAACGAGAGCAGGTAGTGCGAGCGGCGCATCGGCGTCGCGGCGAAGCGCTTGAGGAGCTTGCGGGTGCGCGCCTGGACGACGGCGAAGCCGAGCCCCCACATGCCGCTGCCCATCAGGTTGAGGCCGACCAGGCCGGGGATCAGGAAGTCGATGTAGCGGCTGCCGGGCCGCGAGACGCGTTCCTCGCGCGGCGCCATCGCGTCGCGGCGGCCGAGGCTGCGCTGCAGCGCGTCGTCGGTCGCCAGGCGCGCCGCGCGGCTCTCGGTCCGCGCCGGGTCGAAGCGGTAGACCACCTCCGGCATCGGCGGCGCCTGACTGCCCGCGGAAGGTGCACCGGCGGGCGCCACCACGACGTCGACCTTGGCGGTCTGCAGCGCCTTCGCCGCCTCCGCCGCACCCATCGCCGTCACCTCGAAGCCGGGCGCCTTGGCGAGCGCCTCGGCCGCCCAGCGGATCGCGGGCTCTCCCGACTCCACCGCGACCCGCCACTTGTCCGCGGGTTTGGTGCGGAACGCGATCCCCAGCGCGATCGCGAGCAGCACCGGGAAGATGAAGACCCAGAACACCGCCTCGGGCTCGCGCACGAACTCGAGCATCCGCGCCCGCGTCAGCTCGACGAGCGGGTGCGAGCGACCCGGCGCCCCGCCCCGAGGGCCGAGACCGGAACCCCGAGGATCGCTACTCATCGCGCAGCGCCCTCCCGGTCAGGCTGACGAAGACGTCCTCGAGCGTCGCCTGGTGGGTGGTGAGGCTCTCGAGGCCGAGCCCCCGCTCGCCGAGCAGCGCGAGCAGCGCCGGGAGGGCGACGCCGATCGCGCGCACGCTCAGGCGATAGGCGCCGTTCTTCTGCGCCAGCGAGGAGACGCCGGGGAGGCCCGCCAGCTCGCGCGCGGCGAGCTCGCCGCGCACCGACAGCTCGACGATCTGCTCCGCCCCGAGCGAGGCGATCAGCCGGGCCGGGGTGTCGAGCGCGATCACCTTGCCGTGGTCCATGATCGCCACGCGGTCGCACAGGCGCGCCGCCTCCTCCATGTAGTGGGTGGTGAGCAACACGGTGCCGCCGGCGGCCTTGAACTGCTCCACCACCTCCCACACCTTGAGGCGCGCCTGCGGGTCGAGGCCGGTGGTCGGCTCGTCGAGGAAGAGGATCTCGGGGTCGCTCACCAGCGCGCACGCCAGCGCGAGGCGCTGCTTCTGGCCGCCGGAGAGCTTGCCGACGCGCGCCGCCCGCTTCTCCTCCAGCTCGACCGCGGCGATCACCGCCTCGAGCGGCCGGGAGCGCGAGAAGAAGCTCGCGAACAGGCGCAGCGTCTCCTCGACGGTGAGCTTCTCGCCGAGCTGCGTCTCCTGCAGCTGGACGCCGAGCCGCTCGCGCAGGGCGTGGTCGCCCGGCGTGCCCCAGCGGCAGCCGAGGACCTCGACGGCACCCGCGTCGGGCTGGGTCAATCCCTCGAGGATCTCGACCGTGGTGGTCTTGCCGGCGCCGTTCGGGCCGAGCAGACCGAAGCACTCGCCGGACCGCACCTCGAGGTCCACCCCCGCCACCGCGACGACGTCCTCGTAGCGCTTGACCAGGCCGGCGCAGCGTACCGCCGTCGCGGCGGCGTCCGCCGCAACCGCGTCATGGGCCGAGCCCGTCGGCATCTGCGCTGGCGTCATCTTCACCGACCTTCCGATATCCGGTCGCAGCGCCGTTCACCGCCGGCAGTTGGCGGCTCGGCGCCACGGGGGCGCCAATCTTAACCGAGTCGCGGCCTCCGCGCACGGCGCGACCGCGCGCCGGCGCTTGCATCCACCGCCGCTGCCTGGCATGATCGCGGCGGAGGCTTTGTGGCGCTTCGCGTCGCACTGCCTTTTCTTTTTTCCGGCTCAGCTCGCGTCGCGGTCCTCGCGCATGCGCAGGTCCGGCACCACCGCGAAGCCCCACACCACGAAGTTCGGGTTGTCGCCCATCTCCCGCACCGCGCGGTAGCGCAGCGCCCGCACCTGCTCCTTGAGCGGGCCGAGCTCGCGCCGCGCCGGCTCCACCAGCTCGCGGGTGCGGAACGCCCACGACGTCAGGTAGGCCACCATGCCCGCGAGGTTCGCCGCGGCCACGAGGTCGCCGCCGGCCGCCAGCGGCTCGGGCACGATCGCGCTCGCGCGCTGCCGGCCGCGCCCGGTACCGCGGAAGTAGCGCTCCATCTGCTCGGCCATCCGCGCGCGCTCGCCGGCGCTCCGCTCGGCGCACACCACCAGGCCGAGCGGCGAGGGCTTGAGGTCGTCGACGAGGTAGAAGAAGCGCTCGAAGAGGTACGCGTAGTCCTTGCGCAGCGCGCCGGGCGCGGGCCGCGGCGCCTGGCGGCCGACGATGCTGGCGATGAACTTGCAGCGGAAGCGGGCGGCGAGGTCGAGCACGTCGCCGACGTAGGCGAGCTTGGCCTGCGCGAGCGCGGTCATCTCCCGCCGGCCCGCCTTCTCGCCCGACTCCAGGCAGTGTCGCGCCAGCGTGCGCCGCTCCTCGACGGCCAGCGGCGGCAACTGCGCGGCGAGCCGGAAGACCTTCCGCTTGAGCAGGCGGCGTGCGTTCAACCCGGCGCCGTCGACGCCGGGGCGGCAGCCGAAATGGCGGAACTCCGCCTCGCGGATCGTCTGGACGAGGTTCCACACGTCCCGTTCGTCGACCGCGGCTCCGGCGACCACCTCGTAGGGTACGAGCGGCGACTCGTACCCGCTCGACGCGACGAACAGGAAATGCGCCAATCAGCCTCCCGCTTCGCGCCCGGACGCACCGCGCGCGCTCTCCCCGGCGGCGCCGGCCTGCGGCGGCGGGGGAGCCGCCCCGGACCCCGACCGAGCCCGAGCGAGGATACTGCCCCCGCGGGGAACAGGCCATGCCCACCCGAGCGGCGGGAGCGGGCGGGCGACCTCGGACCGCTGACGGGGGGCGGGATCGCGGCCTGGGCGGGCCGGGACGCGCGCCGGCCGGCGTCCGGCGGCGCGCTTGGCCGTCAGGAGCCGAGCGGCATCGACAGGATGCGCGCGCACTGGGCGACGAACTTCGCGTTCACGGCGCGCAGCGACGCGATCTGCGCCGCGGCCTCCTCGCCGGCGTTGGCCTGCTGCAGCGCCTTCGCCCGGTACATCCCGTTGAACAGCTTGAACAGGCCCGGATCGAGCTGGTTGTAGGACATCTTCTCGTCCGCGGCCTGGAAGCGGGCGGCGGCCTCGACCGGCTTGCCGTCGGCGAGCAGCATCACCGCCTCCATGTGCAGCGCCTCGGCCTGGTACTGCTGCCTGGCGGCCGAGGTCGGCGGGAACTTCGCCATCTCGGCGTTCACCTTCTCGAGCAGTGAGGTGGCCTCGGCGCGCCGGCCGGTGATCACGGCGGCGGAGAAGCGCAGCGGGTTGTCGCCCGCCTCGTCGCTGGCGCACGAGGCCGCGGCGGCGCTCCACACCCCCTGCCAGTCCTGCGCCACCACCGGCGGCCAGATCGCGATCTCGCACTCGAGGCGTTTGAGCTGGTAGTCGCTGCACCCGGACGAGCGGCGGGCGCGCGCCATCGCCTCGGCCGCCTTGTCCTCGTTCCCCGCGAGCTGCCAGAGCGAGACCAGGTGGACATACGAGTCGCAGAAGTCGGGCCTGATCTTCAGCGCCTCCTCGAACTCCCGGCTCGCCTCGTCGTAGCGGCCGATCAGGGTGAGGAGCTCGCCGAGCGAGTCGTGGGGGTTGGCCTGGTCCGGGGCGATGTAGCGGTAGGTCTGGAAGTTCTTCTCGGCCTCGGCGAACCGCCCCTGCGCCATCGCCAGGTAGC
>DATIYW010000128.1:0-21231 GCA_035517415.1 Thermoanaerobaculaceae bacterium | reverse complement strand
GACTACGTCGGCGAGGAGGTCGAGGCGCGCATCATCAACTTCGACCGCCGCCGCGCCAACGTCGTGCTGTCGCGCAAGGTGATGCTCGAGGCGGCGCTGTCGACGCAGAAGGAGGCGACGCTCGCCGCGATCGAAGAGGGCACGATCGTCACCGGCGTGGTCAAGAACATCACCGACTACGGCGTGTTCATCGACCTCGGCGGCATCGACGGCCTGCTCCACGTGACCGACATCTCGTGGGGCCGCGTCGGCCACCCGAGCGAGTACTTCAAGGTCGCGGACGAGGTCAAGGTCGTCGTGCTCCGCATCGACCGCGACAAGGAGCGCGTCTCGTTGGGCTACCGGCAGCGCTTCGAGGACCCCTGGACCCACGTCGAGGCGCGCTACCCGGTGGGCAAGAAGGTCGCCGGCAAGGTCACCAACGTGGTCGACTACGGAGCGTTCGTCGAGCTCGAGGAGGGCGTCGAGGGCCTGATCCACGTCTCCGAGATGTCGTGGACGAAGAAGGTCAAGAACCCGAAGAGCCTGCTCCACTCGCAGCAGGAGGTCGAGGTCGTGATCACCGAGGTGGACGTCGAAAAGCGCCGCCTCTCGCTCTCGCTGCGCCAGGCCGAGCCGAATCCGTGGGAGGAGTTCGCCACCCGCTTCCGCGTCGGCAGCAAGGTCAAGGGGATCGTGCGCAACCTCACCGAGTTCGGCGCCTTCGTCGAGCTGGAGCCGGGCGTGGACGGCCTCGTGCACGTCTCCGACATGGCGTGGACGCGGCGGCTGTCGCATCCCTCCGAGGTGGTGCAGAAGGGGCAGGAGATCGAGGCGCTGATCATCGCGATGGACATCCCGAACCAGCGCATCTCGCTCTCGATCAAGGAGCTGTTGCCGAACGAGTGGGACCAGTTCGCGAACTCGCACCAGGTCGGCGACGAGGTCGACGGCTTTGTCACCAACGTCACCGACTTCGGCCTCTTCGTCGAGCTCGCCCCCGGCGTCGAGGGGCTGTGCCACATCTCCGAGGTCGAGCGCCACGCCAACCAGGCGCTCTCCGCGCTGTTCGAGAAGGGCCAGCGCGTGCGCACGCGGCTGATCCGCATCGACTGGAACGAGAAGCGCATCGGGCTCTCGCTGCGCGGCATCCCGCAGCCCGAGCCGACCGAGCTGCGCGCCGCGACCCCGGAGCAGGAAGCCGAGGAGATTGCGGTCGACGACGTGCCCGAGCAGTCCGACGCCGATGCCACGGCCGAGGCATCGAGCGACGAGAAGGCGCCCGGCGAGGAAGAGCCGCAGGAGAATTGAGGCCCGAGGGCCTGTCGCATTTCTTGAGGGAGGAACGAGGATGACCAAGGCAGAGATCATCAAGGTCCTCGCCGATCAGGTGGGCCTGACCCGGCGGGAGGCGGCGGAGGTGCTGAGCGTGGTGCTCGACGGCGTGGTGGACGCGATCCGCGAGGGGGAGAAGGTCGAGCTGCGCGGTTTCGGCTCGTTCCGCACCCGCAAGCGGCAGGCCCGGGCCGGCCGCAACCCGCGCACCGGCGCCCAGGTCCAGGTCCCGCCCAAGGTCGTGCCCTACTTCAAGCCCGGCAAGCAGCTCAGGGAAACCCTCGGCGGCAAGTGAGCCACGGTTGCAACACCTCTTTGCGCCCTGGCGGTTCACCTACGTGACGCGAGCGGATTCGATCTCGGGCTGCATCTTCTGCGCCGCCGCCAGCGGCGACGAGGCGTCGCTGACGGTCGGCGGCAGCGAGCGCGCGTTCGCGCTGCTCAACCGCTACCCCTACACCGCCGGCCACACGATGGTGGCGCCGCGCGCCCACGTCGGCGACCTCACGGCGCTCGACGCCGCCACGCTCGCCGAGATGATGGCGTTGGCCCAGCGCGTGGTGCGAGCGCTGCAGCGGGTGTACGGGCCGCACGGCTTCAACCTCGGGCTGAACCTCGGCGAGGCGGCCGGCGCCGGCATCACCGACCACCTCCACCTCCACGTCGTGCCGCGCTGGCGCGGCGACACGAACTTCATGTCGGTCAACGCGGACGTGCGCGTGCTGCCCGAGAACCTGGCCGAGACGCAGGCGAAGCTCGCCGAGGCGCTGGAGGCTGTGCGTGGCTGACAAGGCCGCCAACCGCCCCGCGCGCCGCGAGTCGCGGCTGCCGATGCCGGTGCTGCTCGGCCTCGCCTGGCTCGTCCCCGGCCTCGGCCACCTCCTGCTCGGCCGCCGCCTGCGCGCGGCGGTGTTCGCGGCGGTGGTGCTGGCCGGTTTCGTCGTCGGCGTCGTCCTCGACGGCGAGCTGATGACGCCCCACGCCGGCGACCCGCTCTCCTACCTGGCGACGTTCGCGAGTCTCGGCAACGGCCTGCTCTACTTCATCGCCCGCTCGATGGGCCTCGGCCAGGGCGTGGTGACGGCGCCCGCCTACGAGTTCGGCAACACCTTCCTGCTCACGGCGGGGATGATGAACCTGCTGCTCGTGCTCGACACCCACGACATCGCGGTCGGCAAGAAGGATTGGTGATGCTCGACCACCTCAGCCTGCTCGTGCTTGACGCGCTGCTGATCGCGGTGTTCTTCTCGTTCCTGTGGAAGCCGGAGCGGAGCGAGCGCTGGCGCTACTTCTGGAAGGTGTTCGGCGCCCTGGTGCTGGGAGCGGTCGCCGTGGGCTGGCTGATGTACCCGTTCCCGCACAGCTAGTGCCAGGACCAGGGCGGATGCGCGGCTCGCGACCGATCGCCCTGGGCACGGCGCCGGCACCCGCGCCGGCGCGAGGCCGGCGGTGAGGGCGCTGATCGTCGCCGGCGAGGCGAGCGGCGACCTCCACGCCGCCAACCTGCTCGCCGCGCTGCGCGCCGCGGCGCCCGCGCTCGAGGCGTTCGGCGTCGGCGGCGCGCGGCTGCGCGCGGCCGGGCTCGACTGCCTGGCGCACAGCGAGGAGCTCTCGGTGATGGGCCTCGCCGAGGTTGTGCGCCACCTGCCGCGCCTGCTCGGCCTCGCGCGCCGGGTGCGGCGGGGGGCGCTGGCGCGCCGGCCCGACGTCGCGGTGCTGGTCGACTCGCCGGACTTCAACCTCCCGCTCGCCCGCCGCCTGCGCCGCGCCGGCATCCCGGTCGTGATCTACATCTCGCCGCAGCTGTGGGCGTGGCGCTCGGGGCGGGTGCGGCGGATCCGCCGCGACGTGCGGCGGGTGCTGTGCATCCTGCCGTTCGAGGTCGGCTTCTACCGCGAGCATCGGGTCGAGGCCGAGTTCGTCGGCCACCCGCTGGTCGACGAGCTCGCCCCGGTGATGGCGGCGATGCCGGCGCGCGAGCGCGGTGTCCTCGCGCTGCTGCCGGGCTCGCGCTGGCACGAGGTCGAGGCGCTGCTGCCGACGATGCTCGCGGCGGCGGCCGGAATCGTGAGGGAAGGCGCAAGCCGGGCCCGGCTGATCGTCGCGCCCGGACTCGACCCCGACCGGCTGCGGGCGATGGTCCCGGCCGGCTCGCCGCCGGTCGAGCTGGTGACCGAGGACCGCCACCGGGCGCTCGCCGCGTGCGACGCCGCGATGGTCGCCTCCGGCACCGCGACGCTCGAGTGCGCGCTGCTGGACGTGCCGATGGTGGTGGGCTACCGCCTCCACGCGCTCTCGTACCGCCTCGCGCGCCGCCTCGTGAAGGTGCCGCACGTCGCGCTCGTCAACCTCGTGCGCGGCGAGCGGCTCGCGCCCGAGCTGGTGCAGGACGAGTTCACCGCCGCGAAGCTCGCCGCGGCCGCCGCCGGGCTGCTCGGCGCGGGCGGCGAGGCGCAGCGGCGCGGGCTCGCCGAGGTGCGGAGCCGGCTCGGCGGCGCGGGCGCGAGCGTGCGCGCGGCGGCGGCGGTGCTGGCGGTGGCAGGGGAGGCGGCGTGAGGGCGATCTGGCGCCTGCTCGGGTTCATGCGGCCGCACGCCGGCTGGATCGGCGTGGCGGTCGTCGGCATGGTCGGCGTCGCGCTCACCTCGGTGCTGCTGGTCGCGCTGCTGGTGCCGCTGTTCGACGAGGTGCTCGGCCAGGGAGCGTCCTCGACCATGCTGCAGCACGCGCAGGCGCGCCAGGAGGGCTCCGCCGGGGGGACGAAGGCGCTCGACAACCCGACCGTGCGCTCGGTGCAGAGATTCATCGAGTCGTCGCGGGCGTTCCTGCGCCGCCAGGTGCCGAGCGACAAGGCCGCGCTGATCGCCCTCGCGTTCCTCGTCCTGCTTGCCAAGAACGCGCTCAACTACTTCGGCCACTACGCCTTCTACCGGGCCGGCCTGGCCGCGATCAAGGACCTCCGCGACCGCCTCTTCGACGCGCTGGTGGGACAGGCCGCGCGCTACCTGCAGCAGCAGCCGACCGCGGTGCTGATGTCGCGCGTCACCAACGACGTCGAGCAGATCCGCGCCTTCATCTCCGACACCTTCGGCTACCTGTTCCAGGACGGCTTCACCGTCCTCGCGCTACTCGTCTACGTCCTCTCGCTCCAGCTCCGTCTCGCGCTCGTCTCGCTCCTGGTCGCGCCGGCGATCGTCTGGCCGGTGGTCCACTTCGCGCGCAAGATGCGGCGCCGCTCGCACCAGAGCCAGGAGCGCCTGGGCGAGATGAACACGGTGCTCGACGAGGTGCTCAAGGGCTTCCGCGTGGTGCAGGCGTTCGGCATGGAGCGCTTCGAGGCGCTGCGCTTTCGCGCCGCGACGCGCCAGCACTTCCGCGCCAACGTCAAGGCGCGCAAGGTGCAGGCGCTCTCCACGCCGGTGGTCGAGGTGGTGGGAGGCGCGGCGCTGCTCGCGCTCACGCTCTACGCCGCGGCGCTGATCGAGCGCGGCGCGATGACGCTCGGCGTGTTCACCTCGTTCCTGTTCGCGTTCTACAGCATGTACGGCCCGGTCAAGCGCCTCAACCAGCTGAACCTCGCGATGCAGATGGCGGTCGCCTCGGGGGAGCGCGTGTTCGCGGTGATGGACGCGCCGGTGGACATCGTCGACCGCCCAGCGGCGCGCCCGCTCGCCGGCGTGCGCGACGCGATCCGCTTCGAGCGCGTGGCGTTCGCCTACCAGGCCGACAAGCCGGTGCTGCGCGACTTCTCGCTCGTCATCCCGGCCGGCAAGGTGGTGGCGCTGGTCGGCCCGTCGGGGGCGGGGAAGTCGACGATCGCGCAGCTGCTGCCGCGCTTCTGGGACGTGGACGAGGGGCGCATCAGCATCGACGGCGTGGACGTGCGCGACCTCACGCTCGCCTCGCTGCGGGCGCAACTCGGCCTCGTCAGCCAGGAGACGATCCTGTTCAACACCACGTTCCGCGCCAACATCGCCTACGGCCAGGAGCGCGTCGACGAGGAGCGCCTGGTCGCCGCGGCGCGCGCGGCGTTCGCCGACGAGTTCATCCGCGAGTTCCCGCGCGGCTACGATACCGTCGCCGGCGAGTCCGGGCTGATGCTCTCCGGCGGGCAGCGGCAGCGCATCGCGGTGGCGCGGGCGCTCTACAAGAACCCGCCGATCCTGATCCTCGACGAGGCCACCTCGGCGCTCGACGCCGAGGCGGAGGGCGTGGTCCAGCGCGCGCTCGAGAACCTGATGCGCGGGCGCACCACGCTCGTCATCGCCCACCGCCTCGCCACCGTCCGCAACGCCGACACGATCGTGGTGATGGAGGACGGCCGCATGGTCGAGCAGGGCACCCACACGACGCTGCTCGCCGGCAGCGGCCTCTACGCCCGCCTCGCCCAGCTCCAGGGGATCACCGAGTAGCGGCCGGCGCCGCGGGCGGGCGGCGCGTCGCCGCGGACCGATCAGTCGCCGGCCGGTTGCTGGCCATTGGGGAACGGCGCGCGGACGAGGCGGAAGCCGAACACCTTCACCGCCAGGCGGCGCTCGTCGCCGCCGCCGGGCGCGTATGCCTCGGCGCGGCGGAACGTGACGCGGACCGCGCGCTCGTCGCGGAACCACGCCGCCCCCAGCAACGTCTCGCCGCGCCTCGCGTCGCCCGCGACGGTGGCGGCCTCCCGGCCGTCGACCAGCACGATCAGCGGCGCGGGGCCCGGATACGGCACGAGGTCGATCGCGAGGTCGCGCCCGCCGGCGATCGTCGGCACGAGCAGGTCGGCGCCGGCGGTCCCCCAGATGAACTTGTCGCCGCTCTCCGGGGACGTCTCGGGGAGCCACCAGCCGTGCACCGGCACGACCTCCTCGGGCGCCACCTCCGTGTCGAGGAAGCGCCCCGGCGTGAGCTCGCGGAGGCGATCCGACACCCCGTCAAACCGCTGTGCGACCCCGGCGAGCGGCGGGAAGTAGTGGAACGGGTAGTCGGTGAGGAGGATGAACGGTCCGCCCGGCAGGTCGCGCGAGTCCGGGCTGGTCGGGCCGAGGAACCATTTGAACCTCCACGTCTCGCCGCGGCTGCGGTCGAGCTCCTCGGCGTACGAGAGGAACGGGTGGAGGCCGGGCTCGACCAGCACGTCGAAGCCGTCGCGCTTCGCCTCGGCCACCGCGGCGCGGACCGCCGCCCAGCCCGGCAGCAGCGTGCGGTGCTGCTCCGCCACCGCCGGGTAGGTCAGGCCGGCCCAGGCGGCGCCCAGCGCCGCGAGCGCGGCCGCGGCGGCCGCCGGCGGTGCTGCTGCCGCCGCCGCGCCCGCCGCGAGCGGCGCCAGCGCGAGGTGGAGCGGCACGGCGTAGCGCGCGAAGCGGCGATTCTGCAGCCAGACCAGCTGCGCCGCCAGCACCGTGATCACGACGAGCCAGGCGGCCGCGGTGCGCCATCCGGTCCGCCGCCGCCAGACCACCAGGCCGAGCCCGGCGACCACCGCCATCGCCAGCGCGAGCCACCCGCCGCCGATCCCGGTCAGCATCCCGAGGTCGAGCAGCCCGCCGGGGTTGTGCTCGACCAGGTTGCGGGCGTGCGTCTCGGCGTGGACGGCGAACGCGGAGAGGAAGTCGCTCCAGCTCCCCTGGGCGACGAGCAGGCCGGCGGCGGCGAGGGCGACGGCGGCCGCGCCGAGCGCGACGCCGGGGAGCAGGCGTCGCCGCGGTCGCACCGCGAGCGCACCGGCGAGCCAGAGCAGGCCGAACGGCGGGAGCAGGACGGGACGGATGAGGAACGCGGCGGTCACCAGCAGCGTGAACGCGCCGGCGCGCCGGCCGGCGAGCCCGCCGACGGCGAGGGCGGCGGCCCACAACGCGAACAGGGTCGCTGGCGTGTCGGTGAAGCCGCGGGCGGCGTGGAGCCAGACCGCGGGCGAGAACAGCAGCGCGAGCGCCGCGGCCGCCGCGACCGGCGCCGGGGCGACGCGACGGCCGAGCGCGGCGAGCGGGAAGAGCGTCAGGCACGAGGCCAGGCCGGAGAGCAGCTGCAGCCCGCGCAGCGGCTCAGAGACGAAGTGCATCGCCAGCCACCCGAGCGCCATCCACAGCGGAAACCCGGGTGGGTGGGGGAAGTGCGACGGCATGTCGAAGCGGAGCAGGCCGCGCGCGAACAGCGTCTCGTCCCACTCCCACGGCCCCGACGGCAGCAGCGCGAAGCGGCTCGCGGCGAGCGCCGCGAGGGTGAGCGCGGTGGCCGCCAGCTCGAGCCGCCGATCGCGGAGACCCCACAGCCGCCAGGTCCAGATCGGCGCGGCGTACAATGCCGCGCGCTGCTCCCGGGCGTCGGATTGGTTGGGCTCCGCTGGTGTCGGCACCGAATCTGTCCCCCGCGTGCGGCGGGATTCTACACGGCGGCGGCGGGGCGAAGGAGCGGAGGGAGGGTACGGCATGGGCCAGGCGCTGCGCAGCATGACCGGGTTCGGCCACGCCGCGGGAGGGCTGTCGCCGCGGCTCGGCGCCGACGTGCGCCTCGCTTCGGTCAACGGGCGCTTCCTCGAGGTGAGCGTGCGGACCCTGCCGCGTGTCGACGCGCCGGAGATCGAGACGGGGATCCGGCAGGTGCTGGCGGAGACGCTCGCGCGCGGCCGGGTGCAGGTGGCGCTCGCGCTGCAGCTGCTCGATCGGTCGGCATCCGGCCTCGTCCTTCACTGGGAGGTCGCCGAGTCGCTGCTTGCCGCGCTCGGCCGGCGGCCGGCGGGCCTCGAGCTGGCGCCGCTGGCGCTGCGCGACCTGCTCGCGCTGCCCGGGTTCGCCGAGGGCGGCGAACTGGTGCCGACGCCCGAGGAGCAGCGCGCGCTGCTCGCGCTGGTCGCGCAGGCGCGCGACGCGCTCGCCGCCGCGCGCGAGCGCGAGGCCGAGGCGCTGCTGCCGCAGATCCGCAGCGAGGCGGGCAAGCTCGGCGAGTTCCGGCGCTGGCTCGCCGAGGTCAACGGCCAGGTGCGCGAGCGGCTCGCCGGCCGCCTGCGCGAGCGGCTGGCGACGCTGCTCGAGGGCGTCGAGGTGCCCGAGGAGCGCCTGGCGCAGGAGGCGGCGATCCTCGCCGACCGCGCCGACGTCTCCGAGGAGGTGGTGCGCCTCGGCGCGCACCTCGACCACCTCGACCGGCTCCTCGACGGCGGCGGCGCGGTGGGCAAGAAGATCGACTTCCTCGTCCAGGAGCTGCTGCGCGAGGTCAACACCGCGGGCTCGAAGTGCCGCGACGCGGGGATGGGTGAACGGGTGGTGGACGCGAAGGCGGCGATCGAGAAGCTGCGCGAGCAGTGCGCCAACCTCGAATGACAGACGGGGTCCGGGGTCCGGGGTCCGGGATCGGAGACCCGCAGGCGGTGTGGACGAGGAAGCGCTACCTCGCGCTGCTGCTCGCGTTCGCGGCGCTGCACGCGATCCTCGCGATGCTCCTGCCGGTGTCGGGCGACGAGGCGTACTACTGGGACTGCGGCCGCCACTTCGACTGGAGCTACTTCGACCAGCCGCCGCTGATGCTGTGGACGACGCGGCCGTTCTGCCTGCTGCTCGGCGACGTGCGCCTGGCGGTGCGGCTGCCGGCGATCGTCGCCAGCTTCATGCTCGGCGTGTTCGTGCTGCCGCTGGTGCGCCGCCTCGGCGGCGGCGCGCGCGAGGCGGCCTGGATCTACACCGCGCTCCACGCCATGCCGCTGTTCTTCCTCGGCTCGTGGTACCTCTCGACCGACGTCGGCATGATGGCGGCGTTCGTCGCCGCGGTGTGGGCGGCGGTGGCGATCGCACAGGGGGAGCGCCGCGCCTGGTGGGGGTTCGGGATCGCCGTCGGCGTCGGCTTCCTCGCCAAGTTCTCGATCGCCCTCGCGCTCGCCGCGCTCGTCCCCGCGCTGCTCCGCCGCGAGGCGCGCGCACATCTGCGCACGCCGGTGCCGTACCTCGCGGCGCTGCTCTCGGCGGCGATCACGTTGCCGGTGTGGGTGTGGGCGGCGCGCCACGACTGGGTGAACTTCACCTTCCAGCTCTCGGAGCGGCACGTCTTCCGCCCCTGGACGCTGCACTTCCTCGCGCAGTTCCTCGCCGTCGGCGCGCTGCTCGCGTCGCCGCCGCTGGCGGTCGCGATGGCGATCGCGTGGTGGCGGGCGTGGCGGCGCCGGGACGTCGCCTGGGCCGCGGTGCTGGTGGCGGCGGTGTTCCCGTTCCTGCTCTTCGGCGCCTACTCGCTGCGCGAGGAGGTCGGCGAGCACTGGGGCGGGCCGGGGTTCGTGCTCGGCGTCGTGATCCTCGGGCTCACCGCGCCGCGCCCGCGCTGGCTGATCCGCACCGGCGCGGCGCTGGGAGTCGGGCTGTCGGTGCTGATGATCCTGGTGGTCGCGTTCGTCACCTACGCGCTCGACGCCGAGTGGACCCACTTCGGGCACACGCGCGCCGACTGGGGCGGCCAGCTCGCCGCCGCGGTCGACAACGACGCGGTGGTGGCCGAGATCGAGCGCCGCATCCGCCCCGGCGAGATGATGGCGTCGGAGAGCTACACCGACGTGCACCTCTACGCGCTGCTCTCGCGCGGCCGCCTCGCCACCCGCCTCGCGCACGTCTCGGGCGGCCACCACGGCCTCGCCTCGCTCTACTGGTACCGCCCGGAGGAGCTGCGCGGCCGGGACTTCCTGTTCGTCACCGAGCGCGACGGCGTGGCCGGGCCGCTCGGCAAGATCTTCGCCGACGTCCGCGAGGAAGCGCCGTTCACGATGGGGAACGGCGACCACGTGTTCCGGCGCGTGCACTTCTTCCGCTGCCGCGATCTCCTCGAGCCGGAAGGGACGTTCACCCGGCTCGCACCGGCGCCGCCGCGGTAGGCGGCGCGCGCAGCGGTGGAACGCTGGCCCCGCCGCGCACCCGACGCGCCGGCGTCAACGATCGTACAATCGAGGGTGTCGGATTCTCGATTACGCACTCTCATGGAGGGCGGCATGGTCGCACGCATCGGATGGGGCTGGCGCCTCGCGGCGCTGATCGCGGCGGGGCTCTCGATTCTCTCCCGCCCGGCGGGGTGCCAGACGCCGCTGCCGGACGAGCTCCGGCGCTGGTCGGAGCTCAGGCTCGACGGGCTCGGCCGGGCGGTGCAGGGGCTGACGCTCTCGGCGGGTCACCTCACCGTCGTCCTGACCACCGGCCACGCGGCGCGGGTGCTCGCCGGCGACGAGGTGATCGGCATCTTCGTGCGCGGCGAGGGGACGCTCGAGTACACGTCGGCCGACCCGATCGAGTTCCCGGTGGTGCGCAACAACGTCCGCCACGCGACCGGCCTCAAGCCCCTCGACCCCAATGGCCAGCCGGTCGTGCGCGACCGGTTCAACGAGCTGCTCTGGCTCGCCGCCGACGCGCCGCTGCCGGCGCTCCCCGCGGCGAAGCTCCTTACCGCGCTCGACGACGCGTTCGCGGACCATGTGAAGAAGTTCGCGATGGTCCACTCCTCACCCGCCAGCCACGAGTTCGCGGCGAGGCGGCTCAACGGCGTGGGCCAGCCGTTCGTGCGCGCCGAGTTCACCGGCGGCGCCGAGGACCTGCTCTACGAGTTCGACCCCGGCGAGTCGAAGAGCGAATCGCTGGCCGCGTTGCGCAGGAGCAGCTGGGTGAGCCACCGCTACGACCTCGACTGGATCTCCGACCAGCCGCTTGGGCGCGACCGCCGCGACCCGATCGTGCCGCGGTTCATCCTCACCGACGTCGACCTCGCGGTGACGGCGTCGGTCTCCAAAGATGTCTCGATCTCGGCGACGGAGACACTGGTGGGCGTCGGCGCCGACAGCCGCCTGCTCACCCTCGACCTCGTCGACACGGTGTACGCACGCAGCGCCGGCGACGAGCGCCACCTCCGCGTCAAGGGCGTGTTCGATGCAGCCGGCAACGCGGTGCCGTTCGACCACCGCAGCGACGAGATCGTCGTCGCGCTGGCGTCGCCCCTGGCCCGGGGCCGATCGATGACGCTCCGCTTCGAGATGGAAGGGGACATCCTGCACTCCCCGCGGGGGGACAGCTATTGGGAGCTCGGGGTGTGGCCGTGGTTCCCGCAGCCCGACCTGTCGGGCCAGTACTACAAGGTCCACACCGTGGTGAAGGTGAGGAAGCCGTTCGTGCCGTTCGCGCCGGGGAAGACGATCCGCCGCGTCGAGGAGGGCGAGTACAACCTGCTCGAAACGCGCGTCGACAAGCCGGTGCAGTTCATGGTCCTCGTCGCCGGGCGCTACGAATGGGTGGAGGACACCAAGGACGGTGTCACGGTCCGCGTCGCGAGCTACGCGGGCAAGAGTCCCAACCTCAAGCGCGTGCTCAAGCTCGCGCACGAGATGATCGCGTTCTACGAGCCGTTCCTCGGGCCATTCCCATTCGACGAGTTCAACATCGTCGAGATCAACCAGTGGGGGTGGGGCCAGGCCCCGCCGGCGTTCATGTTCATCACCTCGGAGGCGTTCAACCCGCTCGGCGGCGAGATCAACAAGCTGTTCTCCAAGGGCATCAACGAGCGGCTCGCGCACGAGATCGCGCACCAGTACTGGGGTCACGTCGTGAAGATGCCGAGCTACGAGGAGCAGTGGCTGACCGAGTCGTTCGCCGAGATGAGCGCCGGGTTGCTGATCCGCCAGCTCATGGGCAAGAGCGACTTCGAGGGGCTGGCGAACTACTGGCGCGGACGCGCCGAGGAGGCGGCGGCCGTCGCCCCGATCCCGCTCGCCAACGAGATCGAGAACGACGCGAACGAGATCGACCGCTGGTACCAGCGCACCTACCTGCTCTACGCCAAGGGCCCGTCGCTGCTCAACTCGATCCGGCTCGAGATCGGCGACGACCAGTTCCTGCGCTTCCTCCGTTCCTGCCAGGCGACGTTCGGCTGGAAGTTCGGCAGCACCAAGATGGTCGAGGCGGTCCTCGACAAGCTCACCGGCAAGGACTGGAAGCCGTTCTTCGACGCCTACTACTGGGGCACCGCGCTCCCGCCGCGGTGACGTGGGGCGCCGCTTCGCCAACCCGCTCCGTGCGCTACAATCCGCGCCCTGACGGGAGGTCGGCGATGCGGGACGCGGAGATACGCGAGCTGCCGGGATTGATCGGGGAGAAGGTGCGGGTGTCGGGGTGGCTGTACAACTCGCGCTCCTCCGGCAAGCTGCGCTTCCTCGTCGTGCGCGACGGCTCCGGCTACCTGCAGTCGGTGGTGTTCCGGCCCGGCGTGGCCGAGCAGATCTGGGCCGACGCGGAGCGCCTGACCCAGGAGTCGTCGCTGCGCGTCTCCGGCACGGTCAAGGAGGAGAAGCGCGCGCCGGGCGGCGTCGAGCTGCAGGTCGAGGCGCTCGAGATCGTGCAGATCTGCCCCGAGTACCCGATCACGCCCAAGGAGCACGGCCCGGACTTCCTCCTCAACCACCGCCACCTGTGGCTGCGCTCCAAGCGCCAGCACGCGATCATGCGCGTGCGCGACGAGCTGACGTTCGGCATCCGCGACTTCTTCCACTCCCGCAACTACGTGAACATCGACTCGCCGATCCTCACGCCGGCGGCGTGCGAGGGCACCTCGACGCTGTTCGCGACCGACTACTTCGGCGAGCAGGCGTACCTCTCGCAGTCGGGGCAGCTCTACCTCGAGCCGGCCGCCGCGGCGCACGGCAAGGTGTACTGCTTCGGGCCGACGTTCCGCGCCGAGAAGTCCAAGACGCGCCGCCACCTGATGGAGTTCTGGATGGTCGAGCCGGAGGTGGCCTGGCTGCGCTTCGACGGCCTGCAGCGGCTCGCCGAGGAGTTCGTCTCGGCGCTGGTCGCCCGCGTGCTCGAGCGCTGCAAGCAGGAGCTGGAGTGGCTCGAGCGCGACGTCGCCGCGATCGAGCCAGCCGCGAGCACGCCGTACCCGCGCATCGACTACGGCGACGCGGTCGCCAAGCTGCAGGCGAAGGGGTTCGAGGTGAAGTTCGGCGACGACTTCGGCGGCGACGAGGAGACCGCGCTCGCCGACGAGTCGGGCAAGCCGATCATGATCACGCGCTACCCGGCGGCGATCAAGGCGTTCTACATGGAGCCCGACCCCGCCGACCCGGCGCGCGCGCTCGCCCTCGACATGATCGCGCCGCACGGCTACGGCGAGATCATCGGCGGCTCCGAGCGCATCTCCTCGTACGAGCTGCTCGAGCGGCGCATCGCCGAGCACAACCTGCCGCGCGAGGCGTTCACCTGGTACCTCGACGTGCGCAAGTACGGCGCGTTCCCGCACGCCGGGTTCGGCATGGGGATCGAGCGCGTCGTCACCTGGCTGTGCGGGCTGCAGCACTTGCGGGAGGCGATCCCGTACCCGCGCATGCTCAACCGCCTGTATCCGTAGCCGTCGCGTTGCGCCGGCGGCGCCGCGTCTCTCGCGCTGTTGCGCTCGCGGCGTCGCATCCTCGTGTCGCCTCCGGCTACAGTCCGGTGCGCGCCGCTCGCGCGCCTTGCGGCTGGCCCAATCCGGGCCGCGCGGCTCGGGACCTTGCGGCCCGGCCATTGCCTCACGTCGGCACCGGGTTGCGAACGCGGAATGGCGTTCCTGAGGGTCGGTTCGCACTCATCGGGCCACGGACCACGGTTCACGGTCCACGGACCACCGGTCACTGGTCATGGACCCCGGTCTTCTCGGCGGCGAGGAGGCCGGCCAACGTCTCGCCGAGCTCCGGGAGGCGCTGCGCCGCCGCGCGCCACACCGCCGGCCAGTCGGCCGCGTCGCCGCGCGTGCCGCGGAGCGCGCGCCACGTCGCGAGCTCGGCCCACGGCACCTCCGGGTGGGCCGCGCGGAACGACTCCGGCAGCTGCGCCGCCGCGGCGCCGATGGTGGCGATCTGGCCGAGCACCGCCGCCCGCACCGAGCGGTCACCGGCGAAGCTCTCGCGGCAATGGCCGGCGAGCAGCTCGGTGATGGTGTCGCTCGCCTCCACGATCGCGCCGAGCGACAGCAGCGTCATTGCCCGCACCGCCCGCGGGCGAGGACCGTCGGTACGCCGTCAAACGCGGTGCGCATCCTCACCTGCACGCGCCCTCCGGACTCCAGAAGGTGGCGCGGCGGCCGTGCATTTCGTCGTGGGGACGGTCCGGGTCGGCGCCGCGCCGGGAGGCGGACGCCTCACGCTCCGCAGTCGAGTGGTCCCGCCGCCGAGACCATCTTCAGCGCTCAGTTGACCGCTTGCGGGGCGACGAGCGAGAACTGGCCGATCTCGGCGTCGAACTCATCGCCCGCGGCCGACTTCATCCGGTAGGTGCCCTGCATCGTGCCGAACGGCGTCGGCAGGGGGCAGAAGCTGGTGTACTCGAACGACGCGCCGGGGGCGAGCACCGGCGTCTCGCCGACCACGCCGGGGCCCTCGACCTCCTCGACGCGGCCGTGCCCGTCGGTGATGATCCAGTGCCGGCGCAGGAGCTGGACGGTCTGGTCGCCGCGGTTGGAGATGCGGATGCGGTAGGCGAAGAAGTAGCTCCCCTCGGCCGGAGAGCTGCGCTCGGCGATGTAGCTCGGCTGCACCTGGACGCGGATGCCGCGGGTGGTGGTGTCGCTCATCGGCGGCCGAGTCTAGCGCACCGGCCGGAGCGCCTGTCGGGAATGAGTCGCACCACCCGCGGTGCTAGAATCCGCCGCCATGAAGAAGGTCGGGCGCCCGCGGCGCCCGGTTCGCGTCGGGATGATCGGCCTGGGGTGCGCCAAGAACCTCGTCGACGGCGAGGTGATGCTCGGGCACCTGGTCGAGCACGGCGCCGAGATCGTCACCGGCATCGACGCCGCCGACGTCGTGATCGTCAACACCTGCGGCTTCATCGACGACGCCAAGCGCGAGTCGATCGACGCGATCCTCGAGGTCGCCCGGCACAAGGCCGCCGGCGGCGTGCGCCGCGTCGTCGTCGCCGGGTGCATGGCGCAGCGCTACGCCGCGGAGCTGGCGGCCGAGATCCCGGAGATCGACGCCTTCGTCGGCCTCGACGAGCTGGAGCGGGCGCCGGAGGCGGTGCTCGGGCCGGCCGCGCCGGACCACCTGCCCGACCAGCGCGGCGCGCTCCGCCTCTACGACCACGCCGCGCCGCGCCTGCTCTCCACCGGCGGCGTGTTCGCCTACCTCAAGGTCGCGGAGGGGTGCAACAACCCCTGCGCTTTCTGTCACATCCCGGCGATGCGGGGCGCCTTCCGCTCGCGCCCGGTGACCTCGCTGGTCGAGGAGGCGCGGCGGCTTGAGGAGGCGGGCGTCCGCGAGCTGGTGCTGATCGCCCAGGACACGACGCGCTACGGCGAGGACCTCGGCCTCGGCCGCGCCGGGCTGCGCCGCCTGCTCGAGGCGCTCCTCGCCGGGACGACGCTGCCGTGGATCCGCTTCATGTACGCCTACCCGGCGACGCTCGATCCGGGGATCTTCCGGCTGATGGCGCGGGAGCCGCGCCTCGTGCCGTACCTCGACATCCCGCTCCAGCACGCCGCGCGCAAGGTGCTCAAGCTGATGAAGCGCGGCGGCGACGCGCGCTCCTACCGCGAGACGATCGCCGCGGCGCGCGAGCAGGTGCCGGAGCTCGCGGTGCGGACCACTTTCATCGTCGGCTTCCCCGGCGAGGAGGAGGCGGAGTTCGAGGAGCTCGAGCGCTTCGTCGACGAGGTGCGCTTCGACCACGTCGGCGTGTTCACCTACTCGCACCAGGCGGAGAACCCGGGTGCCGCGCTCGGCGACCCGGTGCCGGCGCGCGTCAAGGAGCGCCGCCGCCGCGCGCTGATGAAGCGGCAGGAGCGGATCAGCCGGGAGAACCACCGCCGCCTGCGCGGCGCCGAGCTGCTCGCGATCGTCGAGGGGCCGAGCCCGGAGTCCGAGCTGCTCCTCCAGGGGCGGCTGCGGCGCCAGGCGCCCGAGGTGGACGGCCGTCTGCTGTTCGCGGACGGCGCCGCCCGCGCCGGGGACGTCGTGCGCGTCCGCGTCACCCGGAGCTACGCCTTCGACCTGATCGGCGAGATCCGCGAGGTCGTCAGCGCCGCGCCGGCGCGGCGCGCGGCGCTGCTGCCGTCGCTCCCGGCGCTGCCCGCGGCCGCCGCGATCTGAGCGCATGGAGATCCTCCGCGACCCGGCGCCGAGCTCCGACCTGCCGCGCGGCGGCGTCGTCACGATCGGCAACTTCGACGGCGTGCACCGCGGCCACCAGCTCCTGCTCGCCGGGGCGGTGGCGCGCTCGCGCGAGCTCGGCGTGCCGGCGGTCGCGCTCACGTTCGAGCCCCACCCGGAGAAGGTGCTGCGGCCCGGCTCCGGCCTCCGGCTGGTCACGACGCGGGCGCAGAAGGCGCAGCTGCTCCAGCGCGCCGGGATCGAGGTGCTGGTCGAGCTCGGCTTCGACCAGCGCTTCGCCGCCACCTCCGCCGAGACGTTCGCGCGCGAGATTCTGTTCCGCCGCCTCGCGCCGGCGGAGGTGAGGCTCGGGACCAACTTCCGCTTCGGCGCGGGCCGGCTCGGCGACGTCGCCTTCCTCACCGTGCTCGGGTACGAGCTGGGGTTCAAGGTGGTCGGCATGGACCCGGTCGCGGACGGGGGTGAGCCGATCTCCTCGACGCGGGTGCGCCGCGAGGTCGCGCACGGCCACGTCGACGAGGCGTGGCGGCTGCTCGGGCGCGCGTTCTCCGTCGACGGCGACGTGTACCGCGGCAAGCGGTTCGGCCGCCAGCTCGGCTTCCCGACCATCAACATCCAGGTCGAGAACGAGCTCATCCCGGCGCATGGCGTGTACATTACCGGCGTGGAGATCCCGTCGTTCTCGCGGGTCTTCCCGTCTGTCACCAACCTCGGCGTGCGGCCGACCGTGTACGAGAACTCGCGGCTCTCGATCGAGTGCCACGTCCTCAACTTCACCGCCGACGTCTACGAGGAGCCGCTGCGGCTGTTCTTCTTCCAGCGACTTCGCGACGAGCACGTGTTCCCGTCGAACATGGCGCTGGTGGCGCAGATCCACCGCGACGTCGAGTCCGCGGCGCTCTACTTCGCATCCAAGGGCATGCCCGAGGACGCCCTGGTGCGGCGGTGAGCCCCGGGGCGGCGGCGGCGGCGCTCGTCCCGGCGGTGCTGCTCGCCGGCGCCCTCGCGCTGTTCTGGCTCGACCGGTTCCGCCTCGAGCCGCTCCCCTGGCTGCTCGGCGCTCTGGTGTGGAGCTGCGGGCTGGCGCCGGCGCTGCGCTGGGGCTGCGCCCTGGCCGGCGTCGCCGCGCCGCCACCCCTTGGCTTCGATCGGTGGGCGGTCCCCGGCGCGGCCGCGACCGCCGCGGCAGTGATCGCGCTGGTCGTGCCGCTCCTCCTCGCGACGCGCAGCCGCGCGCTTGAGGGCCCGGCCGGCGGGCTCGCGCTCGGCGCGGTGGCGGGGTCCGCGCTCGCCGCCTCCGCACTGCTCCCGCCGGCGCCGCACGCGGATCCCGCCTCCGCCGCCGCGGCGGTCTCGGCGGTGCTGGGGGGCGCCGCGGTCGGCGCGACGTTCGGCACCGCCGTGGGCGTGGCGCGGCTGACCGTGCCGCCGCGGACGCGCCCGCTGGCGTGGGCCGGCGCCCTGCTCGCCGCCGGGCTCGAGTTCGCCGCCCTCGCGTTCGCGCGGGAGTCGGTCCGTCGCGCCTGGGGAGCCGGCGCCGCGCTGCCGCAGGTCGCGCTGGCGCTCGTCGGCGCGGGCCTGCTCGCGGCGGCGGCGGGCGCGTCGCTCGCCCTCGAGCGGCGCGTCATCCACCTCCAGCTCGCGGAGGAGGTCGAGCTGGGCGTGCTCCCGGCCTGGGTGCTCGAGCTCGTGCCGTTCTACTCGCGGCGCGTCCGCGGCGACTGGTGGCCGCGGCGGGACGAGCGCCAGGAGATCGTCCGCCTGCTCGTCGCACTCGCGTTCCGCAAGCACCAGCTGCGCCACCTCTCGGCGGAGCGGCTGCGCCTCTACGGCCTCGAGGTCGGCCGCCTGCGCCAGCGCGCCCGGACGCTGATCGCCCTCGCCCCCGAGCGGCCGGCCGCGGCGGGGTGAGGCGGTGGCGACGGGCGCCGGGGCGGGCCGATCGGCCGATGTCGAGCCGGGGGGAAGCTCCGGCTGGCAGCCCGGTGCGGCGGCGGCCGGCCTCGGCGCCGCGGCGTGCGCCGCGGTCTACCTCGCGCGGAACCTCGTCCTCGCGCTGCCCTACCTGCGCGGCGGACCGTCCGACTTCACGAACTACTACCTCGCCGCCCGCGCCCTGCTCGCCGGCCGGAGCCCGTTCTCGGCGCCCAACTTCGACTACCCGGCGCTGCTCGCGCTGCTCGTCGCGCCGGTCGCCTGGCTGCCGGAGCCGGCCGCGCGCCTGGCGTGGTTCGGCCTCGGCCACGCCTGCCTCCTGGCCGCCGCGCTGCTGGCGTGGCGGCGTCTCGGCGGCGACCGCGCGGCGCTGGTCGCGGTGGCGGCGGTGTGGGGCCTGGGCGGGACGATCGCCGAGAACCTCGTGCTCGGCCAGGTGAACCCCCTGCTGCTGCTGCTCCTGGTCGGGGCCGGGTCGCGCGGCTGGGCGGGCCGCCCGCGCGGGGGCGCGGTGTTGGGCGTGGCGACGGCGCTCAAGCTCTGGCCGGCGGTCGCGCTGCTCAAGGACGCGCTGGCGCGGCGGTGGCGTGCGGTCGCGGCCGGCGTGCTGGTCGGCGGAGCGCTGCTCGCGGTCCCGTGGGCGGCGGTGGCGCTGCTGCTGCCGCCGCCGCACACGCCGCCGCGCGCCGGCTACTGGATGGGGACGCCGGCGCTGCTCAACGCGTCGGTCCCGGCGGTCGCGCTGCGGCTGCTCGACCCGCCGACCGCCGGCCGGCCGCTGCCGCGGCACTGGGTGTTCGGCAACGACCCGGGTCAGACCGCGCTGCCCTCGGCGGGCGCGGCGGCCGGCGTCGCAGCCGCGGCGGCGGTGCTGGCCGCGGGCGTGCTGCTGCTGCGCCGCCGGGCGGCGGCGGCCGGCGCGGCGGACGAGGACGAGCCGGCCGCGCTCGCGGCGCTCGTCGCGCTCGCCCTGCTGGCCGCGCCGATCTCGTGGTACCACTACCAGCTCCTCAACTTCCCCGGGATCGCGCTGCTCGCCTCGCGCTGGCTGCGCGCGCGGCGGCGGGCGGCGCTCGCCGGGCTGGCGGCGATCCTCGTCGCGGCGACCTGGTCGCACGTGTTGTTCGTCGGCGCCTACGTGGCGCACTTCGGCTGGACCGCGGCCGCTCCGATCCGCCTCTGGCTCGCGACGCTCGCCACGCCCGCCGCCGGGGCCGGGCTGTTCGCACTGCTACGGCGCGAGCTCGGCCGCAGCGGCGCAGGCGGGAGCGCCGTGCTATCGTGACGATCAGTCGGGTCCGTCCCACGTTCGAAGGCAACCGAAGCGGCGGAGGAAAGCGCTCGTGAACAACCGCGGAGTCCACGTCTTCACCTCGGAATCGGTGACCGAAGGCCACCCGGACAAGGTCTGCGACCAGATCTCCGACGCCGTGCTCGACGAGGTGCTGCGATACGACCTCGAGCACGGCCAGGCCGGGCGCGGCCGCGTCGCGTGCGAGAGCTTCATCACCGTCGGCCTCGTCATCGTCGGCGGCGAGATCACGACCGACGGCTGGGTCGACGTGCAGGAGCTGGTGCGCAACCTCGTCCACCGCATCGGCTATACCGACGCCAAGTACGGCTTCAACTACGCCACCTGCGGCATCCTCAACGCGATCGGCCGCCAGTCCGGCGACATCGCCCAGGGCGTCGACTCCGGCGGCGCGGGCGACCAGGGCCTGATGGTCGGCTACGCCTGCGACGAGACCCAGGAGCTGATGCCGATGCCGATCACGCTCGCGCACAAGCTCACGCGCCGGCTCGCCGAGGTGCGGCGCTCGGGGCTGCTGCCGTTCCTCGGACCCGACGGCAAGTCGCAGGTGACGGTCGAGTACCGCGACGGCAAGCCGGCCCGGCTCGACACCGTGGTGATCTCCTCCCAGCACACCGAGGAGATCCTCGACGGCACCGGGAAGTCCATCACCGCCAAGGCGCGCGAGGCGATCATCGAGCACGTCGGCCTCGCCGTCCTGCCGCGCAGCCTGGTCGACGCGCGCACCCGCTTCCTGGTCAACCCGACCGGCAAGTTCGTCATCGGCGGGCCGCAGTCCGACACCGGCATGACCGGCCGCAAGATCATCGTCGACACCTACGGCGGCTGGGCGCCGCACGGCGGCGGCGCGTTCTCCGGCAAGGACCCGACCAAGGTCGACCGCTCGGCGACCTACATGGCGCGCCACATCGCCAAGAACCTCGTCGCCGCCGGGCTCGCCCGCGAGGCGCTGGTCCAGCTCGCCTACGCGATCGGCGTGGCCGACCCGGTCTCGGTGATGGTCGATACGTTCGGCTCCGGGACGGTCCCCGACGAGCGCCTCACCGCGATCGTCCGCGAGGTCTTCCCGCTGACGCCGCGCCAGATCATCGAGGAGCTCGACCTGCTCAAGCCGATCTACCGCATCACCGCGAGCTACGGGCACTTCGGCCGCAGCGAGCCGGAGTTCCGCTGGGAGAGCCTGCACCACGTCGAGGCGCTCAAGGCGGCGGCGGCGCGCGTCGCCTAGTGCCGCGGCGCGGACCTAGAGATCGAGCGTGACGATCGCGCGCAGGCGGCCGTGCCTCTCCACGACCTCGAGCGCGTGGAAAGTGGCGGCCTTGATCTCGACCTGCGGCCGCGCCGACGCCGGGAGCGGAGCGACCCCGAGGCGGGCGCGGCGCGCGCCGGCGCGGAACCCGACCGCCACGTTGCGCCGCGTGTAGAGCTGGAACAGCGCGAGGTTGAGGGTGCGCACCAGACGGCGGACCGGCTCCGCCGGCCACGGCTCGATCTCCACCCACTGTCGCGCCTCGCCCCGCGGCGCCCGCCCGAGCGCGACCGCGCCGATCCCCGCGACGGCGTTCGCGATCAGCTCGCGCTCGTCGGCGCC
>DATIYW010000127.1:0-2920 GCA_035517415.1 Thermoanaerobaculaceae bacterium | reverse complement strand
GGAGCATGTCGGGGTCGACCGGCGCGACGAGCTTGCGGATCGAGAGATAGCCGTCGAGCGTGTGGCACGCGGCGCACTCGGCGCGGAATACCGCCCGGCCCATGGCGACCGTGTCGCCGCCCGACCCGCGCGCGGCCCACGGTGCCCGCGCCAGGATGCCGCGCTGGTTCGCGTCGGCGATGTCGGACACGTAGATCCCGTTCGAGAACATGAAGTCGCGGATCACGAACGGCTTGCGCGACCCCTCGCGGAGCCGCTCGTAGCCGCCGAAGAACGCGAACGCGGCGACCATCGCGATCACCGCGGTGGGCCAGCGGTGGGCGCCGGCGAGGAGCAGGGCGAAGACCGAGATGACGAGCACGGCGGTCAACGCCCAAAGGGCGAGGTGCCGGGTCGCGGCGAGCGAGGGCAGCAGCGGTTTGCCGCGCGCGAAGATCGCCCGCACCGGGGCCGGTAGCGCCGCCTCCCACCAGCGGTAGCCGCCGTAGGCGACGAGCGCGCCCGCGACCTGGATCCCGGCGAGCAGCCGCACCAGGCGGGTGCGCGCCGCCGCGTCCTTCTCCCGCAGCGCGGCGAGGGTGAGGTAGGTCCCCGCCAGGATCAGGCAGATGCCGGTCCGCAGCAGCAGGCCCGGCAGGTAGGTCGGGTTGAGGATGCCGTCCCAGAACGAGTGGGTCGCGAGCCAGCGGCCGGGGGTGAGCATGAACGAGAGGATCCCCTGGATGATGACGAGCGACATGTACGCGGCGAAGAAGTAGAGCCAGATGATGAGGAGGTGCGCGCGCGGCCGGACCTTGTCCCAGGTCGCCCAGTACGCCAGCGCGGTCGCCACCTCGAGGATGAAGAACCCCCACTCGGCCGCCCAGCCCCACACGTAGTTGTGGATCAGTGCCGAGGTCGCGGCGGGCTGGACGAGGCCGATGGTGAACCAGATCCCGACGCCGCTGATCGCACCGAACACGGTCGAGACCAGGATCAGCATCAGCGAGCTGCGCTTCGCCAGGGCGCGCGCCGCGGCGTCCTTGCGGCGCACCGCCAGCGTCTCGAGGAGCGCGATCGCGAATCCCCCGCCGATGGCGAAGTGCGAGACGAGGACGTGGGCGATCGCGACGATCCCGATCAGCACGCCGCCCCCCACACCCGGGTTCCAGATCGGATAGTCCACGTGGCCCTCCCTCCGCTTCCGCCTTGTCGCACCGGCGAGCGTAGCACTGCGGAGACGGAACGGGGCCACCCAGCGGTGGCCCCGCGACAGTTGCTTGGATCGACGGCGCTACGGCGTGGGCGATTCGATCGGCCCGCGCCCGGTGTGCTCGGTCAGGTGGCGGCGGATGACGTGGCCGGCCTCGAGCTTGTCGGTCAGCGCCTGCGGCACGAACGACTTGATCAGCTGGACGGCGGCGGCCGTGCTGAACACGGTCGCCGTCGTGCTGACGCTGGTAGCGCTCGGCGTGCCGTTGACGAACGGCTGCAGGTTCACCTCGGCGATCTTGGTGCCGTAGTCGGCGTTGATCGCCTTGACGAACTCGTTCGCGACGATCGCGTAGCCGAGGCGCTGCGGGTGGATGCCGTCGTAGGAGAAGATCCCGCCGGTCAGGAACGCCGGCCCCAGTTCGACGCCGCCGACCAGCCGGCCGTGGGCGATGATATCGGCGAAGATCGCGTTGAAGTCGACGACCTTGGCGCCGACCGCCTGCGCGACCGCGTTGATCACGCCGTTGAGGTCGTTGGTCCGCGCCTGGATCGCGGCGATCTCAGCGGCGCGCAGGATCACGCCCGCGTGCAGGCCCTGGGCGTCGACCGAGCCCTCGGGCAACGGCTGGCCGGTGCCGCCGGCGGCGACCGGGATGCCGATGCCCTGGGCGAGCAGCGCGGAGGCGCTGAGCGTCACGTAGTCCTGCTCGGTCAGCGGCCCGGCCTCGCCGATCAGCGGGATGTGGGAGCCGTTGGCGGGGTTGACGATGTACGGCTTGATGGTGGTGACGAACGGGATCGCGGTGACGTTCGGGATCGTGCCGACGACGATCTTGGCGCTGCCCAGGAACTGGTGCAAGCCGCCCAGGATCGCGGTGTAGGTGGCCTGGAAGTCGGCCTTCGGCGTGAGCGTCACGCCGTCGAGAGCGATCCCCGCGATCGCCGCCCCGAGCACGTCGTTGTTGCCGATCCAGGCGGTCACGAACGTCGGCCCCAGGCCGATCCCCTGCTGCAGCGCGGTGTGCTGGCCGTCGCGCAGGATCAGGTCGTACATGATCGTGTTCGGGTCGATGTTGCCGGACAGCGGCTTGGTGATGTCACCCGTGGTGTTGAGGATGTTCGCGGCGTTGGCACCCGGGATGCCGAGGTTGTTGTACGGCACCGCCAGGGTCGCGTTGAGCGGGCTGCCCGGGGAACCCGGCGTGGGGGCGATCGTGGGCACCACGCTGCCGTTGACGACGTTGAGCGCGAACAGCTTGAGGACGGTGCCGTAGCTGCCGATGCCCGGGTCGGCGATGATCGGCTGCTGGAACCCCGACATGCCGACCTGGCGAGCGAGGATCGCGGGGTACGAGAAGTCCTGGTAGTACTTGGTGAGCGCCCCGGCCGAGTAACCGGCCGTCAAGCTGTCGCCGAGCGCCACGTACTTGGTGAAATCGACCTGGGCGAACGCCGCGCCGGCGAGGAGGCCGGCCACCAGCGCCAGGAGCAGGCTCTTGCGTGCTTGTCTCATCGTCGCCTCCTAGAACCGATGCGACCACGTGAGGCTGAGCAGATTCGCCGTGGTCTTGTAGGTTCCGTCGAATTTGTCGTTGTTCACCCCGTCGGTCGAGCGGTCCTTGAACGGCAGGTACATGTAGCTCACGTCCAGCCGCGACTTTTGCGAGTAGCTCCACGACGCGCCGACGCTGACGCCGGTGCGATCGGAGTCGGGCAACAGCGGCGA
>DATIYW010000126.1:0-8417 GCA_035517415.1 Thermoanaerobaculaceae bacterium | reverse complement strand
AAGCCGCCGCCGGCGAACGTGATGTGGGTGGTGGGGGGGAGGTGGATCATGCCGGTCTTGGGCTGGTAGGCGCGGATCGGGAACGCGAACGGCCACACCTGGCCGTCCCAGCCGATCACGTCGAACGGGTCGTTGGTCCAGTTGATCTCGGAGACCTGCCCCTGGCGGAGGATGCGGGCGCGCCGCGGTGCCGCGAGCGTGGACGGGCCGCCGGCCGGCCACTCCGGCTCGGTGAAGTCACGGTGCGTGTAGGGCGCGTCCATGCGCAGCTGCCCGGACGGGTTGCGGAACTGGTGCGGCACGTCGAGCCAGGAGCGCGCCTCCAGCACGAGCAGGAACGCCGGCCCGTCGAGGCGCCAGCGGTGCAGCATCGCCCGCGGGACGCAGACGTAGTCGCCCTGCCGGAAGCGGACCACGCCGAGCGGCGTCTCGACCCGGCCGGAGCCCTGGTGCACGAACGTCAGCTCGTCCGCGTCGGCGTTGGCGACCAGCGTCGAGTCGTCTCGGTCGGGGCGCGCCAGCCACACGCCGAGCTCGCGGTTGGCCATGACCAGGCGCCGGCAGTCGAACGGCTCCCCGCCCCCGGCGACGTTCCCGCCGAGGAAGTGGCGGCGCCGGATCGCGCCGTCCCAGCTCGCCTCGGCGAACCCGGGGTGGGCGCCGAGGTCCTTCTCGGCGCTCACCCAATGCGGCGGCTTGGCGTGGTACATGATCGTGTAGGCGCCCTCGAACCCCCGCCTCGTGAAACAATGCTCATACGCGATCTCGCCGTCGACCTTGAACACCGTGTGCGGCTTGGCGGGCACGAGCCCGCGCTGCAGCCGATGGATCATCTCAACCCTCCCGCCGGCGGACCGTGCCGGCCAGCACGCCGAACCGCTCGCCGCCGTCGAGCTCGACCGCGTCGCCGTCGGCGAGGAACCGCCCGAGCTCGAGGCCGCAGCCGCCGCCGAGCGTGCCCGAGCCGAACACGTCGCCGGGCTCGAAGTCGGCGTCCTCGGACGCGAACGCGAGCAGCTCGCCCCAGCTCCAGTGCATCGCCGCGGCGTCGGTCTCCGACCACGTCTCGCCGTTGACGCGCACCGCGAACGCGATCCCGCCCAACTCGCCCGCCTCGTCCGGCGTCACCAGCCAGGGGCCGAGCGAGGTGCCGAAGTCCTTCGCCTTGCTCGGCCCCAGGCCGATCGCCATCACCTCGCGCTGCAGCGCCCGGGCGCTCCAGTCGTTGAGCAGGCAGAAACCCGCGATCGCCGCCTCCGCCTCCGCCGGCGAGGCGTGGCGCAGCGGCGCGCCGAGGACCGCCGCGACCTCGAGCTCGAAGTCCATCATCGTCTCGCCGGCCGGGAACCGGACCTGCGCGCCCGAGCCGAGGAACGAGCGGTGGTTCGACCGGTAGTAGGCCGGGAAGCGGTACCACTGCTCCGGCATCTCCAGGCCCCGCCTCGCGCGCGAGGCGCGGACGTGACGCTCGAACGCGTAGAAGTCGAGGAACGCGCCGGGGTCGAGGACCGGCGGGGCGAACCGCACCTCCGCCGGCGCCCAGGCGGCGAGGCCGAACGAGGGCCACTCGCCCTCCAGCGCCGCCAGCACGCGCCGCACGGTCGGCAGCTCCGGCCCGTCGCGGCGCAGCAGGCCGGCCAGGGCCGCCGGGCACGCGTCGTCGCCGAGCAGGAGGCGGGCGGCGTCGGCCACCGGCACCCAGGCCGGCGCGCCGGCGCGGACGGCGAGCACAGCGACGTGGTGGCCGGCGTCGCTGCGGACCGTCGCCACCCGCATCAGGTGACCGCCTTGCCGAGGTAGGGGTTCTTCACCTGCACCGTGCGCCGCTCCTGGTCGCGCTCGATCGCTTCGAACAGGGCGCGGAAGTTGCCCTCGCCGAAGCCGCGCGCGCCGCGGCGCTGGATGATCTCGTAGAAGAACGGCCCCGCCTTCTCGTCGCTCCACATCACGCCGCCCTCGACCATGAAGATCTGCAGCAGGTAACGGTCGTCCTCGCCGTCGACGAGCACGCCGAGGTGGCGCAGCTCCTCGATGTCGTCGCGGAAGTTGTGGACCTTCTTCTCCGCCAGGCGCGACGGCAGCATGTCGTAGTAGGTGACCGGCGTGGACAGGAAGTCGATGCCGGAGCGCTTGAGGTTCTCCACCGTCGGCACGATCTTCGGCACGTGGAAAGCGACGTGCTGCACGCCGGGGCCGTGGTTGGCCTCGACGAACTGGTAGATCTGGCTCGCCTCGTAGTTCGGCGCCGCCGGCTCGTTGTTCGCCAGCTTGATGCCGGACTCGGCGTCCCACATCACGATCGACGCCAGGCCCGAGCCGCCCTGCCCGCCGCGGAGGTCGGCGGTGTGGAAGTGCACCCGCCAGTACTCCTCGAACCCCATCACCTCGCGCAGCCAGGCGACGTGCGGGCCGATCGTCAGGAAGTTCGAGGTCACGTGGTCGATGACCTGGAACTCGTTCGGGTTCGGCGCGGCGACCGGGTCGGTGCGCACGAAGCCGGGCGGGAGCGCGCCCGTCTCGCGCTGGACGAACCGGAAGCGCACGTCGCCGAGCGGGGTGGCGATCTCGAACCAGCGGTAGGGCGCGCCCTGCGCGTCCGTCTCCGCGACCATCCCGGTGACGAACGTCGCCCCCCGCTCCTGCAGGCGCTCCCTCGTCCAGGCGAGGTCGCCCACCCGCAGCGAGAGCACCGCGACGCCCTCGGGATGCCTGGCGAGCCAGCGCTGCGCCCGCGACCCGACCTGGCGGGGCGTGACGCACACCACCCGCGCCTTGCCGGCGGCGAACAGCACCGCGTCCTCGCCCCGCTCGGCGGCCCGCCGCTCGTCGAGGGCGGCCACCTCCGGCACCTTCATCTGCTCGAGGTAGAAGCGGCGGCAGCGCTCGAAGTCGGACACGACGTACTCGTAGGCGTCCCAGCCCACGATCCCCAGGTTCCTGCTCTTGGCGGCCTCGTCCATCGCTTCCCTCCGGTGCGCGTCTGCGGGCGGTGGCGGATTCTAGCACCCCGTTTGCGACGCAGTCGCAGCCGGGTCGGCCGCGGCATCGCCGCGCATCCTGGGTAACGCCGAGAGCGCCGGCGCTCTTTCTCGGCCACGGCCGGGCGGGGCGGTGCCCCGGCGGACCCGCCGCATCACCTGCCGGTGAAGCGCGGCGGGCGCTTCTCGAGGAACGCCGCCACGCCCTCCCGGAGGTCGTCGGTGGCGAAGCAGAGGCCGAACAGTGCCGCCTCCATCTGCTCGGCACGGCCGAGCGGGAGGTCGAGCCCGGTCTCGACCGCCTCGAGGCAGCGCGCCACCGCCGCCGGCGACACCGCCAGCGTCTCCTCGGCCAGCGCCTGTGCCGCGGACTGCAGCTCGGCCGGCTCGACGACGCGGTTGACCAAGCCCCACTGCAGCGCGGTCGCGGCGTCGATCGGGCGCCCGGTGAGCAGCAGCTCGAGAGCGCGCGCCCGGCCGACCAGCCGGGGCAGGCGCTGCGTCCCGCCGTAGCCGGGAATGAGCCCGAGCTTGACCTCGGGCTGGCCGAACTTCGCGCTGCTCGCCGCGACCCGGAGGTGACAGGCCATCGCCAGCTCGCACCCGCCGCCGAGGGCGAAGCCGTTGACCGCGGCGATCACCGGCTTGTCGAGCGCCGCGATCGCCGCGAACAGCTCCTGGCCACGCCTCGCCAGCGCCTGGCCGGCGGCGGCGGAGAGTCCCTGGAACTCGGCGATGTCGGCGCCGGCCACGAACGCCTTCTCGCCCGCGCCGGTGAGCACGGCGGCGCGGACGGCGGGCTCGGCCTCGACCGCGGCGAACGCCTGCTCGAGCTCGTCGAGCACGGCGACGTTGAGCGCGTTGAGCTTGGCCGGGCGGTTGATGGTGATCCAGCGGACACCGTTGACGTCGCGGTAGAGCAGGTTCGCGAAGGTCATCTCCCCCTCCAGGATGATGCAGCGTACCACCGCCCGACCGCGCTCTCGTCGGGTCGGCCTGAGGCACCGCTTTGACCGGAATTTGACACTCCTTGACCTCGACCTGCGTAGACGAGAGAACTCCGCTTCAAACGCTCCGTATACTGAGCCCATGAAAGCCACGGGGCTGGTACTCCTGGTTCTCGCGACCGGATGCGCGAGCACGACGCCGAGCCTCGTCAACCTCTCGCCGGAGCGCTGGGCCGAGGAGATCCGCAAGCGGGGCGTGGACCTGCGCGACGTCCCCGACCCGCTGGCCTACACCACCACGATGCGCGAGGTCGCGGCGACGATGGCGGGCAACGGCTCGCCCTCGGAGCGCCTCTTGAACCTGCAGCGCGGGCTCTTCGACGAGGCCGCGTTCCCGTTCCAGTACGACCACCGCGGCACGTTCACTGCGATCGAGGCGTTCCACCGCCACGAGGGCAACTGCCTTTCGTTCACCAACCTGTTCGTGGCACTCTCCCGCGCGCTCGGCGTGCCGGTGACCACCGCGCTGGTGCGACGCACCCGCGCGAGCGAGCGCGACGGCGACCTGATCATCGTCAACAACCACGTGGTGGCGGCGCTCCAGGTCGGCACGCGCTGGGAGTACTACGACTTCGACCGCCGCTCCGAGGAGCGGCCGACCCGCGCCGACCCGCTCGACGACATGTGGATCACCGCGCTGTTCCTCAACAACCGGGGAGCGGACGAGCTGCGCGCCGCCCATCCCGACATCGCGCTGCGCTACTTCCTCGACGCCACCAAGCTCGCGCCCACGTTCGCCCCGGCGTGGGGCAACGTCGGCGTGGCGCGCCGGCGGATGGGCGACGTGCCGGGCGCGTTCGACGCCTACCGCCAGGCGCTCGCCATCCAGGCCGACGACCCCACCATCCTCGGCAACCTGGCGGCGCTCTACCGCTCGCTCGGCATGGAGCGCGAGGCTGAGACCGCGCTGCGCACGGTCAAGGTGACGCTCGCCACCCCCCACGTGTTGATCGTGCGCGGCGACCTCGAGCTGGCGCAGGGCCACACCAAGGCCGCGATCCGCCTGTTCAAGCGGGCGAAGAACCTGGCGCCCCGGCTCGCCGACCCGCTCGTCGCGCTCGCCCGCGCCGAGCTCGCCCGCAACCGCCCGGCCGCCGCCCGCTCCGACCTCGAGCGGGCGCTCCACCTCGAGCCGCAGGACCCCGACGCGACCGACCTCCTCACCCACCTCGACGCGGCCCAGGCCAAGGCGCCGAGATAGAGTCGCGGCCCGCGCAGTGGTAAGCTCTGCGCTCGCGGTGCGGGCCGAGGCGAGTCTCGGTCCGCGCCGACGACCCGAGAAAGGCCATCCATGAGCCGCCGCAAGCGATCCGCGCCGGGCCGGCACCAGAACCTGCCGGCCGCCGCCAAGTCCCTGTTCCGCCGCGTCGAGCGGACGCTCGACACGATCGAGCACGGCGAGGACATCCTCGCTACGATCCGCAACGTCGCCGGCTACATGACCGCCAACTTCCGCGACGACCTCGGCATCCTCGGCGGGCGCATCTACCGCCTCGACGACAACGAGTACGAGCTCGTCCAGGTGTTCGGCACGGCGCTCGACGGCGCGCTCGGCACGCGCGTCCGGCGCGACTACCACCCGATCGAGACCGCGCTCGACTCCGGCCTGGTGGTGATGGCGAGGAACGCGCCGGGGCTCGACTCCGCGCTCGAGGCGCAGCTCGGCACCCGCGAGTGGTTCGCAGCGATCGCGGTCGCCGACGGCGACTACCTGATCTCGTTCGACGTCGACCCGTCGCGAGGCAGCACCGAGGACCTGCAGTCGTCGCTCAACATCGTCCGCCTCGCGATCAACCAGAAGCTGCGCCAGGACCGCTACGAGGAGATCCTGCAGGACGCGCGCCGCATCCAGCTCTCGATCCTGCCGAAGCGGACGCCGCGCTACGCCGACTTCGACATCGCCGGCGGATCGCGCCCGGCCGACGTCGTGGGCGGCGACTTCTACGACTACATCCCGGTCACGCCGGAGTTCTTCGACCTCGTGATCGCGGACGCTTCGGGCCACGGCCTGCCGGCCGCGCTGCAGGTGCGGGACGTCTACGTCGGCCTGCGCATGGGCCTGACGCGCGACTTCAAGCTCGCCCGCACGGTCGAGCGGCTCAACTCCATCATCAACCGCTCCAAGCTCGCCTCGAAGTTCGTCTCGCTCTTCATCGCCGAGCTGGAGACCTCCGGCAACCTGATCTACGTCAACGCCGGTCACGTTCTGCCGTTCATCCTCCACGCCGACGGCGCGATCGAGTACCTGCGCACCGGCGGCATGGTGCTCGGCCCGTCGCCGGACGCCACCTACCGCCGCGGCTTCGCCCAGCTCGACCCGGGCGAGGCGCTCGTGCTCTACACCGACGGCATCACCGAGTGCCACCACCACGCCAGCGGCGAGGAGTTCGGCATCTCGCGGCTGCAGACGATCGTGCGCCGGCACGCCCATCGCAAGGCCGAGGAGATCGTGCAGACGATCTTCCAGGCGACCAGCCGCTACGCCGGCGACGCGACTCCGGAGGACGACCAGACGGTGGTGATCGTCCGCCGCCCCCCCGCAGGCGACGAGTAACCACGGCCGGCGCGTGCCGCGTCGCCGCCGGTGGGGCTATCGTAAGGCGCGCGAGTGAGCCGCACCGGACTGTAGCCGGAGGCCCCACGAGGATGCGCGCACGCGAGCGCAACGTCGCGAGAGACCCGGCGCCGGCGACGCCATCGCGCGTATACTCCGCGCCATGCAGCCCTTCCTCGCCGAGCAGTTCTTCGCCCTCGCCGAGTTCGAGCACACCGCGCTTTTCGTCCCCCACACGCCGGTCTGGGAGGCGCTCGGCAGCCGCCTCGACAGCTACCTCGCCGAGTGGTCGCGGTGGGAGGTCGAGTCGCCGCTCCCCGCCGGTGTTCACGTCCTGGGCGGGCCGATCTCGATCGCCGCCCACTGCCACGTCGAGCCGGGGGCCGTCCTGCGCGGGCCGCTGATCGTGGGCGAGGGGTCCGAGATCCGCACCGGCGCCTACCTGCGCGGCCGCGTCGTGATTGGCCGCAACTGCGTGGTCGGGGCGCACACCGAGGTCAAGAGCGCCATCCTCCTCGACGGTGCCCACGCGCCGCACCAGAACTACGTCGGCGACAGCATCCTCGGCCGCGACGTCAACCTCGGCGCCGGGACGATCCTCTCGAACGTCAAGAACGTGGGCCAGGAGGTCACGTTCCGGCACGCGGAGCAGCTCTACCGCACCGGGCTGCGGAAGTTCGGCGCGGTGCTCGGCGACGGCTGCCGGACCGGCTGCAACACCGTGCTCAACCCCGGCGTGCTGATGGGCGCCGGGTGCGTCACCTACCCCAACGTCTGCCTCCGCTCCGGCTACTACCCGGCCGGGACGCTCGTCAAGCTCCGCCAGGTCCAGCACCAGGTCCTGCTCGAGAAGCTGCTCGCCAAGTAGTGGCATAGCTCTTGCACTTGCGCGGTGCAGAGGAGCGAAGGGAGGCGGACGATGATCCGGCGCCTTTCTACCGTCAGCGCAGTCCTGGCGATGCTGGCCGCCTGCGGCATGGCCTATGGCGGTGACGACGTGACCTCGCTGAGCTACATCTCGTATCTCGAGCGCTACGCGACGCTCCACCCGGCGCAGGAGGACCAGGCGCTCGACGCGGTGGTCAACATGCCGGTGCTGGCGGGCGACCGGCTCGAGACGACGCGCGGCGCCCGGGTCGAGGTCCAGCTCTCCGACGGCTCGACCGTCTGGGTCGACGAGTTCACCACCCTCGACTTCGACGCCATCGCGCTCTCCCGCGACAGCTCCGCCCCGAGGACCGCCCTCTTCCTCAACGACGGCACGGTCGCGGTCGAGATCCCCGGCACCGCGGCGGGAGACGGCACGATCCGCGTCGACTCCAGCGACGGCACCGTCAACCTCAACCGGCCCGGCCTCTACCGGCTCGACATCCACTCCGGGCAGCTCCACGTCGCTGCCTTCACCGGACTGGCGGAGCTCCCCGCCGGCGTCGGCTCGGCGCTCCTGCGCACCGGCGAGGAGGCGAACCTGGGCGCGGACGGCCAGGTCCAGAAGGCGAGCCTCTCCGACGCCAGCGACGACTTCTGGAGCTGGGTCCAGGAGCGGCGCCGGCCGGTCGCGTCGAGCCGCACCCAGGAGGTGATGGCCGCCAGCGACGCCGAGCACGCGGCGGCGCTCGACAACTACGGCGACTGGGTCTACGTGAACGACTTCTCGAGCTGGATGTGGCGGCCGCGCGTCGGAGTCGGCTGGGTACCGTACTCCTACGGCCGCTGGTACTGGACGCCGGTGGGCTGGAACTGGATCTCGTACGAGCCCTGGGGCTGGTACCCGTTCCACTACGGCTCCTGGTACTTCGACGCCGGGTTCGGCTGGGTGTGGGGATGGGACAACGTCTGGGCCCCGTCGTGGGTGGACTGGATCTACACCCCCGGCTT
>DATIYW010000125.1:0-12521 GCA_035517415.1 Thermoanaerobaculaceae bacterium | reverse complement strand
CGGGTGAGGAAGGTCGCGTAGACGACGAGGACGTAGGCGAGGATGGCGAGCGAGAAGTTCAATTTGCGGAAGCGGCCGCGGGCGCGCTGTAGCACCATCCCGTGGACGAGGGCGGCGGATGCGATCCAGGGCACGAGCGAGGAGTTCTCGACCGGGTCCCAGCCCCAGTAGCCGCCCCAGCCGAGCGTCACGTACGCCCAGTAGCCGCCGAGCAGGATCGCGCAGCCAAGCGTGACGACGGTGACCAGCGCCCACGGCATCGACGCCTTGGTCCACTCGTCGTAGCGCCGGCCCCACAGCGCGGCGACGGCGAACGCGAACGGCACCGCGGTCGCGGCGTAGCCCAGGAACATGATCGGCGGGTGGATGGTCATCCACGGGTTCTGCAGTAGCGGGTTGAGCCCCTGGCCGTCGAACGGCGGCTGGCCGCCCGGCAGGTCGGTGAGGAAGCGGAACGGCGACTGGCGCAGGAGGATGAGCAGCAGCGAGATCTGCGCCAGGTTGTAGACGATCATGGTGCGGTCTTCATAGTGCCGGGCGTAGCGGATCAGCGGCAGGCCGACGATCATCCCCCACATCAGCCAGAGCAGGAAGCTGCCCTCCTGGCCCGCCCACATCGTCGCGATCAGGTAGGGCTTCGGCAGCGAGAGGTCGGAGTAGGAGTAGACGTAGTGGACGCGGAAGTCGTGCTTCACGATCAGGTACAGCAGCACGCCGGCGGCGATCAGGACGCCGCTGGTGGCGAGGCCGTAGGCCTGCCGCGCCCAGGCGCGCGCGGCCTCGTGGCCGCGGAGGCTGCGGACGTAGAAGTAGGTCGACGCGGCCAGGGACAGAAACGCCACCCAGAGCGCCAGAGCACCAGGTAGGAACATGCTCCCCCCCTTGAATCCCGTCGGCGCTCCCGCGCCGGAAACCTCACGAGGAGCTGGAGCGCAGCTCCTTCTCCTCGAGCCCTTGATACTTCGACGGACACTTCACCAGGAGCTTCTCCGCCTCCAGCATCCCGCCGCGGAACCGGCCGATCGCCACGACCTGGGTGGCCTCGTGGAAGTTGCCCGGCTTGAGCCCCTTGTACGCCACCCGCATGGTGTCGCCGCGGTCGTCCTTGATGCTGAACAGGAGCCGTGAGGACGACTCCTCGAAGCGGTCGGAACCCTGCACCAGCTTGCCCGCGACCTGGACCGCGTCGTGCGTGGCGCGGGCCTGCTGGAAGCTCACGTACGGCGTCAGGTTCGACTTGAACGCGCCGGCGCCGAAGGCGATGAACCCGGCGATGATCACCACACCGAGGACGGTCCAGAGTGCCCTGCGGTTCATTGTTCCTCCTCCAGCCGGCGCACGCGTCGGTCGAGGGCGATGCAGTAGGCGAAAAGGCCGAGCCAGATGACGATCGTGACAGCGGCAACCCAGACGAGGCTCTCTGGACCTGGCATTGGCTATTCCTCCCCACCCCGCGACCGGGCCATCCGCACCCGGGCCAGCCGAACGTCTAGAGTGTACAACCACACGAACAGGCCAGTAAATCCCACTAACGAGGCGAGGAACACCTGCCGCATGCGGGACTCCATCTGGAACTTGAGCTGGCCGGTCGCGCCAATGATGGTGTCGGGGTGGAGCGACCAGTAGATGCGCGGGACGACGAAGACGAGGAACGGCATCGTCACGAACGCCAGCACCGCGTAGGCGGCGGCGAGGCTGGCGCGCCGCTCCTCGTCGGGGACCGCTTCGCGCAGCGCGAAGTACGCGGCGTAAATCAGCAACAGAATCGCGATCGAGACCTCGCGCGGGTCCCAGTTCCAGAACGAGCCCCACATGACGCGGGCGAAGAGCGAGCCGGTGACGGTCGCGAGGACCGAGAACACCAGGCCGAGGCGGGCCGCCGCGGCGGCGCGGGCGTCGTCGAGCGGGTCGCGCCCGCGCAGGAAGCGGATCGACGCGACCAGGTTGACGCAGAACGCCAGCACCGCCACCCACGCCTGCGGCACGTGGAAGAACACGATGCGGGCGGACTCGCCCTTGAAGCCGGCCGCCGACGGCGCGTAGAAGAACGCGCCGGCGATCACGGCCAGCATCCACAGGCAGAGCAGCCACGGGAGCAGCGTCTTCAGCATCGGTCTATTCATGCCACACCACCGGGAACAGGTACACGGACGTGATGAGGGTCACGCCGGCGAGGGAGACGATCCCCCGCAGCGCCGGCAGCACCACCCCGATCTCGCCGCTGCCCGCGGCGGCGCGCGTGCCCTGGATCAGGATCACGAGCAGCGGCAGCACGAGCGGCATCGTGAGGATGGCGAACAGCGTGCTCGAACCCGAGGCCCGGGCGATGATCGCGGCGACGATCGTGGTGGTCGCCGCCAGCGCCACCGCCCCGCTCGCCAGCACCAGCACGAGGCCGGCGACGCCGGAGACGGCGTAGCCCATCAGCGCGCAGTAGAGCGGGACGATCACGGCGTCGAGCGCGACGAGGAGGATCAGGTTGAACAGGTACTTGCCGGCGAACACCGCGGCCGGGCGGGCGGCGAGGCGGAGCGTCTTCGCGGTGTGCGAGTCCTCCTCCTTGACGAACACCCGCGACAGCCCCGAGGTCGCGGCGAAGAACAGGATGATCCAGAGCAGCGCCGCCAGCACGTGCGGGCGGTCCTGCTCGGCGATCTTGTACGGACCGATCTGGTAAGCGACCACCACCAGCGTGGTCACGGCGAACAGGCCGATGGCGTTGAGCGCGACGCGGCTGCGCAGCTCCGCGGTGAACTCCTTGCCGAGCACGGCGAGGCACTCAGAGAGCAAGGTCGATCCGCGCATCCGCCCACGCCATCTCGCGCGGGTCGTTGGTCGCCACCGCGACGGCGGCCCGCCCGCGCGACGCCGCCACCAGCCCCGCCACGGTCTCGTGCCCGGCGGCGTCGAGGTTGGACGAGGGCTCGTCGAGGAGGAGCACGGGCGGCTCGTGGAGCACCGCCTGGGCGAGCTTGACGCGCTGCTTCATGCCCGAGGAGTAGGTGCCGACGGTGCGGCCGTGCTCGCGTCCCGGCAGTCCGACCCGCTCGAGCAGGGCGGAGAGGCGCTCCCGGCTCGCATCGACGCGGCGCAGGCGCGCGAAGAACGTCAGGTTCTCGAGCGCCGAGAGCTCCTCGTAGACCGCCATGTCCGGCGCCGCGACGCCGAGGTGCTCGAACCAGCGCGAGCGGGCGATCGGCCCCTCCCCGTTGCGGTAGGCGACCTCCCCCCGCGAGGGGCGGACCAAGCCGGCCAGGATGTTGAGCAGGGTGGACTTGCCCGAACCGTTCGGCCCCGCGACCACGAGCACGCGCCCTGCCGAGAGCTCGCCGCTGACGCGCGAGAGGACGGTGCGCGCGCCGAAGCGCTTGGAGACGTCGCGGAACTCCACCCGGATCCCTGACACGGTTTCGAAGATTATCACCGATTCATCTCACCGCGGGCCAGTTACGGCCTGCCGCGGGCGGCCGGCGCCGCGGCCGGCGATCCGGGCTAAACTCCCGAGCGTGCGTCCGTTCCCAGGTCGGCTCCCCCGCCTGCTCGCCCTCGTGCTGCCCTGGCCGCTGCTGCGGTTCGAGCGCGCCTGGCTGTCGCACGCCGCCAGCGCCGGCGCCCTGCTCGGCGTGCTCGCCTCCCGCCTGCTCCTGCTGCCCGCCGGGCCGTGGGAGCAGGACGAGGCGCTGATCGGCTGCGGCGTCGTCGACTTCGACCCCGGCCGCCACATGCCGCTGCCGCCGGGGTTCCCGCTCTGGGTCGCGATCGGGAAGCTGGTGCGGGCGTGCGGCGTGGCGGATCCGGTCGCCGCCCTCCAGCTCGCGAGCGCGGTGCTGTCGGTGGCGGGGCTCTGGGCACTGGTGGGATTGTGGGACGGCGTGGCGGGCCGGCGCGTCGCCCTCGCCGGCGCGGCGCTGGCGGCGTTCATCCCCGGGGTGTGGTTCCACGCCGGCCGGGCGTTCTCCGAGACTCCCTCGGCGACGCTGGCGATCCTCGGATTCGCCCTCTGGCTGCGCGGCGGGCGCGACGGGTTCGCGGCCGGAGTGGCGGCGATGACCTGCGCGGCGCTCGTGCGGCCGCCGCTCGCGCCGCTGTTCGTGCTCGCCGTCGCGCTCGCCGCGTGGCGCATGCGCGCGACGCCCGCGCGGATGCTGCGCGGTCTCGGGGTGGGCCCGCTGGTGCTCGCGCTGGTGCTGGTCCCGGCCGCGCTCGCGGCGGGCGGCTGGAGCTACCTGTGGAGCACCAGCGCCGCGCACGTGCGCGAGCACCTCTCGACACTCGGCACCGAGCCGTGGGGGGTGGCGGACTGGGGCTACGTGCGAGGCCTGGCGTCGCCGTGGGCCGCGGTCGCGCTCGCCGCGGCCGCAGCGGCGGGATGGCTGGCGTGGCGGCGCAGGCTCACCGGTGCGTGGATCGCGGGCTCGCTCGTCGGAGCGTGGCTGGTGTTCCTCGTCGTGTTCATGGACAACCGCACCTACCCGCGCTACTGGGTGCTGGTGTGGCTCCTGCTCGCCACGCCCGCGGTGGCCGGCGTCGCCGCGCTGGTGCGCTCTGCATTCGCGGCGGCCGCCGTGGCCGCCGCAGCCGCGGTCGCCGCGGCGTGGTGGACCCTCCCCGCGATGCGCCTCGTCCACCGCACCGAGCTGCCGGTCGTCTCGCTGCTGCGCGCGGTCGCCGGCGAGGGGCGCGGCGTGCTGGTCTTCGACGACACGCTGTTCTCCTTCCGCAACTACGCGGCGCTCGCCGGCTGGCTACGAGTCGACTCGCTGCGGCTGTCCGAGATGCGGCGCACGCACCGCGGGTTCGGCGCGGCGCCGTTCTGGATCCTGGCGGAGGGCGGGGGCGAGGACATCGACTGCCCGATCTCGCGGGTCCTCACCGCGAGCTGCCTCGACCCGCGGGTGAGGGCGCTGTCGCAGGACCGCTTCCTCGATCTCCGCCTGGTGCGCAACCCGGTGCTCGCCTGGCAGGGCGGCTTCCCGCCCGAGTGGGAGGGGCTGCGGCGGTTCGTCTGGTGCCGGGGCCAGACCTCGCTCCTGCTGCCGGCGGTGGACGGGCCGGGGACGCTCGCACTCGCCGTGGAGCCGAATCCGCTGGTCGGCTCGGTCGAGCTCCGTGCCCGCGTGAACGGCGTCGAGACGATGGCCGCGCGGCTGGCGCCGGGCCGGCAGGTGGTCACCGCGCCGATCCCCGCCCCCGCCGACGCGACCGCCGCGACCCACGTCGAGCTGGTCTCCTCGCGCGAGGCGCGCTCGCCGGGCGACACGCGGCCGCTCGCGCTGCGCATCTTCGCTGCCTGGCTGCAGGCCCCGCCCCACGCCTCGCCGCCGCTCGCGTTCTTCCCCGAGCCCGAGTCGATGTTCGCGGCGTTCGCGCAGGCCGAGGGCACCTACGCGCCCGAGCTCCTCGGCGAGCCGGCGCGTCCGGCCGCCTGGACCGGGGCGCGCGCCGCGTTCTCGTTCCCGGTCGGCGCCGGCACCGTGGGCATCGAGCTGTTCGCGCCGCGCCCCGACCGGGCGAGGGTGGAGCTGCGGCTGGGCAGCGCCCGCAGCGAGGCGCTGGTGGGGCCCGGGATCGCCGAGCTCTCGCTGCCGGTGCCGCCGGAGCTCGCGCACGGCGGCCGCGCGAGGCTCGAGCTGACCAGCTCGACCTACGTCCCGGGCGGCAGCGACACGCGCGCGCTCGGCGTCGCGGTGAGCCGGATCTGGTACCTGCCGAGCCAGGCCGACGCCGTGCCGCTCCGCTGAGGCGCGAGCCACCGGGTGGGCGCCGTCCGCGCCTGCGAGCGCGCCCCCTGGCGGATCGTCGCAGCTTGTGTAGAATCGGGTCGTGAAGCTCGACGCAGTCGATCGTTGCATCCTGAGCGCGCTGCAGGAGAACGGCCGGATGCCGCTCTCCGAGATCGCCAGGCGTGCCTCGGTCGCCCCTGCCACGATCCACGAGCGCCTGGTGAAGCTGCGGCGCTCGGGGGTGGTGCAGGGGTTCTCGCTGCGGCTGGACGCCGCGCTCCTCGGCTTCACCGTCACCGCGCTGATCCACCTGCGCACCGAGCTCGCCGAGGAGATCGAGCGCACCGTCGCCGACCTGCGAGCGATCGAGGAGGTCGAGGAGGTGCACATCGTCACCGGGGAATACGATCTGGTGGTGAAGGTCCGCGCCCGCGACACCAACCACCTGCAGCAGCTCCTGGTGGAGAAGATCCACCGCGTCACCGGCTTCATCCGCTCCGCCACCGAGATCTGCCTGACCACGCCGCTCGAGCGCAGCGGCCCCCGCGTCGCGCCGACGGCCGCAACCGAGCCGCGCCGCTGACGCCGGCGCGGCCGCGCTGGCGGTCGCGCGCGGGGAGCGTAGAATTCCCCCCGTCCCGCGCGGGTTACGAGTTGCCGGGACGCGGCAAATCGGCCGGAGTCGGGGGAGCGATGAGGACACGGCTTGCAATCGGACTGGTGCTCGGGGCGGTGGTCGTGCTCGCCGCGGCGCTCGTCTTGCGCGGCGGCGCGCCGGCGCCGGAGAGGCCCTCGGCGGCGGGCGCGGACGCGGCCGCCGGCGGGATACCCTGGGAGCACGACCTCGACGCCGCGCTCAGGCGCGCCGGCGCCGAGAAGAAGATGGTGATGGTCGACTTCTACACCGACTGGTGCGGCTGGTGCCGTCAGCTCGACCGCACCACGCTCGCCGACGTGAAGGTGCGGAGCGCGCTCTCCGGCGTGGTCCCGGTCAAGCTCGACGCCGAGCGCGGCGGCCACGACGCGGCCGCGCGCTTCGCCGTCGACGGCTACCCGACGCTCGTGTTCCTCAACGCCAGCGGCGCCGAGATCGGCCGCATCCCCGGATACCTCGAGGCGGGCCCATTCCTCGAGGAGCTCGGCGACATCTCCAAGCACAGCTGAGTCCCGACGAGCGGTTCTCATCTTCGCCTCCGCCCCGCCGGCGGCGGAGGATGTATACTCCGGGCGGCGCCGTCGCGGCCCCGGAGAGTGAAGCGTGCGCTGGTTCCTGCCCAAGAACGAAGACTTCGTGGCCTTGTTCGAACAGGCGTCGGCGAACATCGTCAGGGCCGTCTACCTCTTCCGCGAGCTCGTCGGCGACCTCCCCTCGCTGCGGGCCAACGTCGAGAAGCTCAAGGAGATGGAGCACGAGGGCGACCGCATCACGCACCAGACGCTGGGGAAGCTGAACAGCACCTTCATCACGCCGTTCGACCGCGAGGACATCTACGCGCTCGCCACCCGCCTCGACGACATCATCGACGCCGCCGACGGCGCCGCCCAGCGCATGCTGGTCTACCGCGTGACCGAGGTCCCCTCGCGCGTCGTGTCGCTCGCCGACCTCCTGGTCGAGTCCGTCAAGGAGGTGCAGAAGGCGGTGGTCGCGATCCACGACCGTAAGAAGTACGCGGCGGCGCTCGCGGCGTGCGTCGAGGTCAACCGTCTCGAGAACGAGGCCGACGTCATCCACCGCGAGGCGATCGGCGACCTGTTCAACAACACCCACGACGCGATCGTGATCCTCAAGCTGAAGGAGATCTTCGAGTTCCTCGAGGGCGCAACGGACCGCTGCGAGGACGTCGCGAACGTCGTCGAGAGCATCATCATCAAGAGCTCATAGAAGCCGGGGACCGGGGACGACCGATCCCCGGCGCGGGCGGCGGGGCTGCGGCAAGCGCCCGGCCGGGATCCCCCCCGTTCCGGGCTACACCTTGGCGAACAGCGCGATCGCGTGGTAGCAGAGCGCGGCCACGATCGCCGAGCACGGGATCGTCAGGACCCACGCCCACACGATCCGCGTCGCCACCCCCCACCGCACCGCGGAGAGGCGCTGCGTCGCGCCGACGCCCATGATCCCGCCCGTGATCGTGTGGGTGGTCGACACCGGGATGCCGAGGTAGGAGTTGCCGAACAGCGTCAGCGCGGCGGCGGTCTCGGCGCAGAACCCACCCACCGGCTTCAGCTTCGTGATCTTCGAGCCCATCGTCTTGACGATCCGCCAGCCGCCCGAGAGCGTCCCGAGGGCAATCGCCGCATGGCAGGCGAGCACCATCCAGAGCGTGACCTGGATGTCGGCCGGCGCCTGGCCGAGCGATCGTTTGTAGGTGTAGATCAGAACCGCGATGATCCCCATCGTCTTCTGCGCGTCGTTGCCGCCATGGCCGAGGCTGTACAGTCCGGCGGAGAGCAGTTGGAGGCGGCGGAAGTACTTGTCGATCCGGCGCGGCACGAGGTCGCGGAACAGCCAGATGACCGCCGTCATCAGCAGCAGGCCGAGGATCAGGCCGATCACCGGCGAGGCGAACATGGAGACCACGGTCTTGGTCCAGCCGCGGTAGATGATCGCGTTCCACCCCACCTTCGCGATCGCGGCGCCGGCATAGCCGCCGATCAGCGCGTGCGAGGAGGAGGTCGGCAGCCCGAAGTACCAGGTGACGATGTCCCAGAAGATCGCCCCAGCCAGGCCGGCGAGGATCACGACTTGCGTCGCGGCGGCCGGCACCACCAGCCCCTTGCCGATCGTGGTCGCGACCTTGAGCGGGAAGACGAAGGCGGCGACGAAGTTGAAAAACGCGGCCCAGACCACCGCGAGGCCCGGCCGCAGGACACGGGTGGAGACGACCGTCGCGATCGAGTTGGCGGCGTCGTGGAAGCCGTTGAAGAAGTCGAACACCAGCGCCACGCCGACGATCAGGATCACCAGGGCGAGGGCGGGGTCGATCATGCGGTGCGTGTTCCTTGGGTCATCACGGTCGAGGCGCCGGGCCGGGATCAGCGCCTGCCGCGGATCGCGAACGGCGCGCCGGCGGGGAGTCTAGCACGGCGGCGCCCGAACATGTGCGTCGATTCACAAGCGATGCGGGGATCCCGGCACCTGAAATACGGGGCCGGAGGCCGGTGGCCAGGGCACGGCACGCGACGCGTCTCGGTCTCTGCCGACCCCCGGGCCCTGATCTCTGGCCCCGGCGTTCAGTGGCGGCCGGATTCCTCGGCCTCGGCGAGCTTGCGCTCGGCGGTGGCGATCGCCTCCGGCGTGGTGGGCGGCTCGCCCGGCTTGTAGACGTAGCGGGCGAGCTGCTGCGGCCAGGGGAGCGCGATGAGCGCGTGCGCGGCCGCGTTGCACTCCTGCGGCTCGCGCCCGGCCGGCACCGCCTCGAGGATCACGTTGTCGTCGCACAGCGGGGTGGCGCGCAGCCCGGTGTTCTTGTCCACCGGCACCAGCGTCACGCCGGCGGGCACGGCGAAGTCCTCCTGGCGCACCGTCTCGGTCTGCGCCTCGAGGTACGCCTTCATGAAGCGCATCCAGGTCGGCAGCGCCGCCTCCGCCCCCGACATGTGCGCGCCGATCGGCTCCTTGAGGTCGCGGCCGACCCACACCGCGCAGGTGATGCGCGGGGTGAAGCCGATGAACCAGGCGTCGGTGAAGCGGTCGGTGGTGCCGGTCTTGCCGGCGAGGTGGCCGGGCAGCGACGCCGCCGCCGCCGCGGTGCCGCGCTGCAGCACGCCCTCCATCACGTGGGTCATGAGGTAGGCGACATCCTCGCGCACCGCCTGGCGCACGCGCGGCTTGGTCTCGAGCACGACGTTGCCCTCGCCGTCCTTGACGCGGCTGATGAAGTAGGGCTCCGGCACCTGGCCGTGGTTGGCGATCCCGGCGTACGCCGCCGTCATCTCCTCGACCGAGAGCTCGAACGAGCCGAGGGCGAGCGAGGAGTAGGGCGCGAGCGGCTCCTTGATCCCGAGCCGATGGGCGACGTCGATCACGTTCTCGCCGCCCACCATCTGCTGCACCTTGGCCGCGCAGGCGTTGAGCGAGTGCTCGACCGCGTGGCGGAAGGTGACCACGCCGTAGTAGGCGCGGTAGTAGTTGAGCGGGCAGTAGGTCAGCTCGTTCTTCTCGTCCGGCAGCAGCACGGGTCCGTCGAAGATCGTGTCGGCGGGCGAGAAGCCGCGCTCCCACGCCGCGAGGTAGACGAACGGCTTGAACGCCGAGCCGCACTGGCGCTTGGCCTGCATCGCCCGGTCGAACTGGGAGCGGTCGAAGTCGAAGCCGCCGACGAGCGCGAGGATCGCGCCGGAGCGGTTGTCGAGCACGAGGATCGAGCCCTCGACCTTCGGCTCCGGCTCGAGCGTCACCTGCAGCGGCTGCGTGCGGTCCGGCGGCACGTCGCCGAGCCGCACCAGCAGCACGTCGCCGCGCCGCATCAGGCGCGTCATCACGCTGCGCCCGGTCCACTGCGCGCCCGTCATCTCGAGGGTGGCCGTGCGCCCCGCGATCAGCAGCGCCGCGCTCGCCGGCTGCACCGCCGTCACCACCGCGTAGGCCAGCTCGTCCTTGCGCCACTTGAGGAACGGCCAGCCCGGGTCGCGGAACGCGGCGGGGTCGCGCTCGCCGGCGGCGAGGGCGTTGCGGCGCGCGCCCGGCCAGCCGAGCCGGTGCTGCAGCTCGACCAGCCCCTCGGTGAGCGAGTCCTCGGCGATCGCCTGGAGCTGCGGGTCGAGGGTGGTCTCCACGTCCATGCCGCCCTCGAGCATCTGCTTGGTGCCGAAGCGGTCCTCGACCGAGCGCCGCACCTCCTCGACGAAGTAGGCGGCGGTCGCGTTGCGGTCCTGGTGCGGCGCGACCGCGAGCGGCAGGACGCGCGCGGCGTCGTACGCCGCCTTGGTGATGTACTTCTCCTCGAGCATGCGAGTGAGCACGTGGTTGCGCCGCGCCAGCGCTCGCTTCGGATAGTCGATCGGCGACAGCTCGCCCGGGCGCTGCGGCAGGCCGGCCAGCAGAGCGGCCTCGGCGAGGTCCATCTCCGCGGCGGGCTTGCCGAAGTAGAAGCGGGACGCGGCCTCGACGCCGTAGTTGCCGTGCCCGAAGTTCACCTGGTTGGCGTAGAGCGTGAAGATCTGGTCCTTGGAGAGCTTCTGCTCCATCTCGATCGCGATCAGCATCTCCTTGATCTTGCGGGCGAGCTTCTTCTCGCGCGAGAGGAAGCCGAGCGAGCGGGCGAGCTGCTGGGTGATCGTCGAGGCGCCCTGCGACCAGCGCCCCTTGAACAGGTTGCGCAGCGCGGCGCGGATGATGCCCTGCGGGTCCACGCCGGGGTGCTGGTAGAAGTTCGCGTCCTCGACCGCGATCACCGCGTTCTTGAACACCGCCGGGATCTGGTCCGCGGTCACCGGGATGCGGTGCTCGGCGGCGAAGCTGCCGAGGAGCGAGCCGTCGCGGGCGAGCACCTGGGTCGCGGCGAGCGGCCGGTAGTTCGCATTCGTCAGCGTCTCGACCGCGGGCAGGTCGACGAAGCGCGACAGCGCGAGGCCGATCACCGCGCCGATCCCGAGCCCGATGAACGCGCCGACCGCGAGCCAGCGCAGCAGCGACTTGCCCATCCGGGGGAGATTGCCGCTCGCTCCGTCTGGTGTCAAGCGCGCGGCGCATGTTACGGTGGCCCGCGTGGACACGGTGCCGTCGCAACTGCCGCCGGCGCCGCACGCGTTGAGCGGGCGGACCGCCCGCCTGCTCACCATCGGCGGGGCCGCCGCCGTGCTCGTGCTCGTCGCGTTCCTGCTCGGCGGCATGCTCTCGGCCCGCAAGCTGCTCGGTCGCGGGGTGCGCAAGGTCACCGCGGTGGTGCTGCGCGAGCTGCCCGCGGGGATGACCGCGAGCCGTCGCGAGGAGGTGGCGCGGCGGCTCGAGTGCGTCGCCTGGGCGGCGGAGACCGGGACGCTCGACGAGGCGAGGCTCGGCGCGTTCGTGCGCCGCTGCCGCGACGCGGCCGCCGCCGGCCGCGTCGACCCGGCGCAGCTGCGGGAAATCGAGACCGAGGCGATCGCGTTGTGCATCGCCGCGGGAGGAGACATCCGCTAAGTGGCCAAGCCGTTCAAACTCGCGGCGCCATTCGCCCCGGCGGGCGACCAGGGCGAGGCGATCGCGCGCCTGGTCAAGGGGTTCGAGGACGGCCTGCACGCCCAGACGCTGCTCGGCGTGACCGGCTCGGGCAAGACGTTCACCGTCGCCAAGGTGGTGGAGCTCTTGAACCGCCCGACGCTCGTGCTGTCGCACAACAAGACGCTGGCGGCGCAGCTCTACCAGGAGTTCAAGTCGTTCTTCCCCGACAACGCGGTCGAGTACTTCGTCTCCTACTACGACTACTACCAGCCGGAGGCGTACGTCCCGTCCTCCGACACCTACATCGAGAAGGAGACCTCGATCAACGAGGAGATCGACCGCCTCCGCCTCGCCGCGACGCGGGCTCTGTTCGAGCGGCGCGACGTGCTGATCGTCGCGTCGGTGTCGTGCATCTACGGCCTCGGCGACCCCAACGCCTACTACGGCATGCTGCTCCTGCTTGAGCCGGGCGGCACGCCGGGGATGGACGCGGTCCTCCGGCAGCTGGTCGCGATGCAGTACGAGCGCACCCAGCTGGACCTCGTGCCGGGCGCCTTCCGCGTCCGCGGCGACGTGCTCGAGATCTACCCTCCGTACGAGGACCACGTCGTGCGCGTCGAGTTCTGGGACCGCACGGTCGAGCGGATCCGCCGCGT
>DATIYW010000124.1:0-10107 GCA_035517415.1 Thermoanaerobaculaceae bacterium | reverse complement strand
AGGCGGAGGAACAGCCAGAGCAGCTGGTTGAGGCCGCCGGCGCGGATGTCCTTGAGCGTGCCGAGGCTGTCCTGGTCGCTCTTCTCGGTGATGCCGAGGATCATCCCGCACTGCGCGAGCAGGCTGGTGTAGCGCGCCCGGGACTCCGGGGAGAGCGCCGCGACCGCGCGCTGCACCTGCTCGTCGAACCCCTCCTGGCGCTGGAGCAGTCGCTGTCCCTGCACCAGCTTCTGGAAGCTCGGGTTGCTCGAGAGGAAGCCGAGGTAGCCGATCTCGGCCGCCGCGCCGACGAACCAGAAGCCGGGGTTGACCACGCCGAGCATGGCGAACACGAACAGCGCCATCCCGTTGACCGGCATGTGCCCGAGCCAGCCGACCCGCGGCCGGTAGCGGAACGCGGCCTTGAGGTAGTCGGCGTAGGAGAGGGGCTCGCCCGGCATCGCTCAGCGCCCGGCCGGCGCGCGCCGCGAGGCTGCGACGGCTCGCGGCCGGCTCATCCGGAGTCCCGCTTCCCCTGCTGCTCGAGCGCGCGGAACGCCTGCCCGATCTCGGCGACGAGGTCCTTGAACGCACCGCTCTGCTGCGTCTCCATCGGGTTGGAGCGGCGCGTGTAGGGGATCTCGTCGTGGAACTCGCGGCCGATCCGGCCCGGCGACGGGGTGATGATCCACACCCGGTCGCCGAGGAACACCGCCTCTGCGATCGAGTGGGTGACGATGAACACCGTCGTCTCGATCTGGTGCCACAGCTCCATGATCAGCGCCTGCATCTCGTAGCGCGTCGGCTCGTCGAGCGCGGAGAACGGCTCGTCCATCAGGATGATCGGCGGCTTGAGCACGAGCGTGCGGGCGATCGCGACGCGCTGCTGCTGGCCGCCGGAGAGCTGGTGCGGGTACTTGTGCTCGTGGCCCCTCAGCCCGACCTTGCCGATCCACTGCATCGCGAGGTCCTGCATCTCGGACGGGGCGAGCTTGAGCTCCTCCTGATTGACCTCAAGCCCGAACATCACGTTCTGCAGCACGGTGCGGTTCGGGAACGAGGTGTACTGCTGGAAGATCATGCCGCGGTCGCGCCCCGGGCCGACGACCGGCCGCTCGTGCACCAGCACCTCGCCCGAGGTGGGCGGGTAGACGTCGTGGAACCCCTGGATCAGGTTCAGGATCGTCGACTTGCCGCTGCCGGAGGGGCCGATGATGGCGACGAACTCGCCGTAATCGGGCTGGTCCTCGACCTTGAACGAGACGTCCTTGAGGGCGGTGAACTCGGCCGCGGTGCCGCGGTTGAACGTCTTCGTCACGTTGCGGAACTCGACCACCACCGGCAGGCGCTTCGCGTTCGCGCTCATCGCTTCGTCTCCCGGTAGGGGAACAGGCGCCGCCCGGCGGCCGCCCAGGCGCGGTCGGTGAGGAACGCGACCAGGACGATGACGAGCAGCACGAGGTAGATGTGCTCGCGCGGCCCGCGCCGCTGCGAGGTCATGATGATCCCGCCCAGCCCCTTGCCGATGTCCACCATCTCGGCGAGCAGGATGTAGCTCCAGCCGACGCCGAAGCCGAGGCGCATCGCCTGGTAGATCTCCGGCCACGAGATCGCGAGCAGCACCTTCTGCACCGTCTGGGTGCGGTTGGCGCCGAGCGTGTAGGCGGTCTTCAGGTAGGTGTCGTCGACCGCGTCGACCGCGCCGACGATCAGCGGCAGCAGGTAGATGCCGAAGGCGAGCGCGAGGAACGCCATCTTCTGCCCCTCGCCGGTGCCGAACAGGCTCAGCGTCAGCGGCACCAGCGTGGGGATCGGCAGGTAGGCGCCGAACACCGAGAGCGGGTTGAACGCGACCTTGATCTTGGTGAACGCGCCCATCAGCACGCCGAGCGGGAACACGATCACGACGGCGAGCGCGAACCCTCCCAGCACGCGCGTGAACGAGATCGCCAGGTTGCGCGTCAGCGCCCGGTCGAACCACAGCTCGGGGAACGACTTCACGACCTCGACCGGGCTCGGCAGGATGGTCGGCGAGATGAACCGGCTCTCCGCCTGTGCGCCGGCGGTCACCGCCCACCACAGCAGCAGGATGGCGAGGATCGGCAGCACGCCGAGCACCCACGTCAGCCATGTCGGCACGTCCTCGCGGATGCGCAGCGAGAGGATCGGGTGCGGCGGGCGCGCGAGACGGGCGGACGCCGGTGCCGCCGCGGCGCCCGGATCCGGCGCGTCGGCGGGTGCGGCGACCTTGGGGAGGGAAGCGTCGTCGGCCATGGCTGCCCGCTACTTCGCTTCCGGCGGATAGACCGAGATCTCGACCCGCCGGTTGAGCGCCTGGTTGTCCGGGTCGTCGGGGTTGGCCGGCACGTCCCACGCCTTGCCCTCGACCGTGAACTTGTTGGGGTCGAACTTGTACTTCTTGACCAGCGCCTGCTTGACCGAGTTGGCGCGGTCGAGCGAGAGCTGCTTGACGTCCTCGTAGCGGGCGCCGCGGTTCTTCATCGACGAGTCGGTGTGGCCGACGACCGCGATCACCGCCCGCTCGTACTGCCCGGCGAGGCGCGCGACCTTCTCGAGCGTCGCCTCGACGGTCGGGTCGTAGAGCGTGTTCGCGACCGGCGTGCCGACGTCGTCGTGCTGCGGCTCGTAGATGTTGGCGGAGTTCGGATAGAAGTTGATGCGGATCGTCTGGGTGAGGATCGGCGCTTCCGCCTGCACCTTGCTGTAGCTGGTGGGCGCGAAGGCGGTGTGGTAGGTGTCCTGCTGGTGCTTGAAGGCGCCCTCGTTCTCGAGGTCCTTGACCACCGAGAAGTCCATTACCTCGTCGAAGCGGTTGGGGGTGCCGAGCAGCCCCAGCTCGCGGTAGACGAACGTGATGTTCTTCCACGTCCGCTCGAAGTTGGTGGGGTTGTTCTGGTTGAGGAAGAAGTCGCGGTTCTCGGCGAAGTTGGTGGAGTGCGCGTCGTTGACCATCGCGCGCACCTCGTCGACCTGGATGCCGTAGCCTTCCGCCATCCACTGGAACGCCTTGGCCTTGAAGCCGGCGTCGCCGAGCTGGTCCATCGCCTTGAAGACGCCGGCGACCAGGCCCTTGATGACCTCCGGGTGGTCCTTGGCGAAGTCGGCGCGGGCGGCCCACACGTCGGCGATCAGCTTGTTCGCCTCCGAGGTGGTGGTGAGGATGCGGGTGCCGGCGACCTTCTCCGGGATCTTGTAGATGTCCGGCGACCACGAGACGCAGCCGTCGATGCGCTTGTCGGAGACGAACGCGGCGGCGGCCTGGAACGCGTCCTCGGTGTACTTGTGGGTCACCGCCGAGGGCTGGATCCCGGCGGCGAGCAGCAGGTTGTTGACGAAGTACTCCGACGGCGAGTTCTTCGCGTAGACGATCGTCTTGCCCTTGAGGTCCTTGACCGAGTGGATGTTGCCGCGGACGACGATGCCGTCGCCGCCGTTCGACCAGTCGATCTGCTGGAACACGCGCGGCGCGGTGCGCGAGTCCTTCATCAGCTCGGGCGCGAACAGCGCCATCATGTCGAGCGTGCCCCAGAGGATCTGGCTGTCGCCGGCGGCGAATGCGTCGCGCGCCACGACGGGGTTGTCGATGAGCTTGAGGTTGACCTTGAAGCCATAGTCCTTGAAGAAGATGCTGTCGGCGTTGGGGGCGAAGCCGTGGTTCGCGGCGACGATCGGCAGCCAGCCGATCCAGACGTTGATGGGGAAGTTGACCACCTTCTCCTTGACGTCCCACTTGTAGTTGCTGACGCCCTTGACCGGCGGCAGCTTCTCGCCCGGGACGTAGGTGTACTCGTTGACGGTGGTGATGCCCTTGGTGTCGGGCGCCTCGACCTTGCCCTGCTGGGCCTTGAAGGCGTTGAGGTCGACGGCCTTCTGCTGCCCGTGCCCGCCGGGCGCGAGGTAGTCGCGGAAGTAGTACGCGGCGCCTCCAATGCAGGCGATGATGAAGAGGAACAGCACGATCTTGCCGAGCGCGGTCGGCCCTACCTTCTGTGGCGGGTTGGTGGCCATCGTCGAACCTCCTTCAGCGGCGGACGGGGGAGGGCGTCAGTGCGCCGGACCCGGCTCGCTCACGCTCCCGATGCCGCCTCGCTACTCGTCAGTCTCACTGCTTCTCCGCCGGCCCCATGTCCTTGACCGGCGGCGCCACGGCGACCTTCTCCTCGGCGGGAGCGGCCGGCATCTCGAGGCCGTTGGCCGCCGCGAACTCGTTGAGCGCCTGGTCGGCGAGCGCCTGCTGCTCCGCCTCCATCAGCTTGACCTGCGAGGTGTCGACCGTCGAGGCGGCGACGCGCGCGCGCCCGGCGGCCTTGTCGCGGCGCTCGGTGAGGTACTCGTCGAGGCGGTTCATGGTGTCGCCGCTCGAGCCGATCGACGAGATCATCCCCTGCGCCATCTCCTGCAGCTCGGCCTGCGCCTCGAGCATCTCGGTCTCGGTCAGCATGCGCTTCAAGCTCTCGATCTTCGCCTGCGCGTCGCGCACCGCGACGTCGCGCGAGCTGACCAGCTTCTTGTAGGTGTCCTCGGCGGCCTGCAGCTGCGTGCGGTTCTCGTCGAGCTGCTCCTTGACGGTCTTGAGCTGGAGGGCGTACTGGCCGGCGGCGGCGCGGTTGCCGACCTTGAGGTTGGCGGCGGCCTTGGCGGTGAGGTCGCGCTCCTGCGCCTCGAGGTTCTTCACTTGGCGCATCAGCCGCTCGCAGAAGCCGGCGTGGGTGGCGAGGCTGTCGTTGAAGCGCGCGATCTGCTTGCGCAGGTTCTCCTTCTCGGCCTCGATCAGCGCCCGCGGGTTCTCCCGCTCGATGCCGCTGATGAACAGGCTCAGAAAGCCCTTGATCAGGTTCTGGATGCGCCGCCACATGGCCGGCTCCTTTCTGGCACGCCGCAGTCGATGCGAAGGAATGCAGCTCGGGCCGCGATGGAACGCGGAAAGTCCCTGGAAATCACAAGCGAAAAGCGTAGCAACGACCGCGCGTCAGTGTCAACGAAAGCGCCGCCGCGGAGACGGGGCTCAGCCGGCCGCGCGCGTCGCCCGATCGGCTGCCCAGAGCAGGCCGGAGGCGGCGAACGCGGGGAAGATCGGCTCCAGGCCCAGCGGGTATCGCCCGCCGGCGCGGACGAGGATCCAGGCGGTCGCGACCGCCGCCGCGGCGCCGATCGCGGCCGCGGCCCACCCCGGCCGGTAGCGCCAGCGGGCGCGTCCGTGCGCGAGCACGAGCGGCAGCAGAAGCGCCGAGGTGACGATGCTCCCGACGTCGTGCCAGATCTGCACCACGCTGCCGAGCGCGAGCGCGAGCGCGACCGCCGCCGCGCCGGTGAGGACGAGCCCGGCCATCGTCCAGCGCCGCTCGTCGGTGCGGGCGGCCAGCTCCGGCGCCACGTCGTGGCCGATCGTCGAGGCGGCGAGGAACAGGTAGGAGTGCGCGGTCGCCATCCCGGTGGCGAACAGCCCGAGCGCGAAGAGAGCGTTGGCGAGCGGCGGGAGGACGAGGCGGCCGAGCTCCGGGTAGGAGAGCACCGGGTTGGCGAGGCGCGGCATGAGCACACGCGCCGCGAGCCCGGCCCAGGTCGAGAGGAAGTCGAAGAGCACCCAGAACCCGATCGAGATCAGCACGCCGCGCCGCGCCACCGCCGGCGAGCGCGCCGCATAGCAGCGCTGGTAGAAGGTCGGCTCGACCAGCGTCTGCAGCGCGATGAAGTACCACACCGCGACCGCCTGGAAGCCGAGACCGCCGTCCCAGCTGCGGTGGGTCGCGGGCAACGCCGACCACAGCGCCGCGAACCCGCCGGCGCGGTGCAGCGCGACCGGGAGGATGACGATGAAGCCGAGGTACATCAGGACGAACTGGAGCGCGTTGGTGTTCACCACCGCGCGGAACCCGCCGGCGAACGCGTAGAGGAGGACGAACAGCGTCCCGGCGACCACCGCCCAGCCCCCCGGCACGCCGAGGTAGATGCCGATGAGGTCGCCGAGCATCAGCACATAGGCGGCGGGGATCGCGAGCAGCAGCACCATCACCGCGCCCACCCGGCTCGCCGCCGGGCCGTAGCTGGCGCGCAGCTGATCCGGGATCGACAGCGCCGCGCTCGCCCGGGCGCGGGTCGCGAACCAGAGCGCGAACACGAGCGCCGCGAGGTAGTACGGCACGCCGAACACGACCCAGTTGGAGATCCCGAAGCGGTAGGAGTACTCGCCGACGCCGAGCACCCCGCCGTACCAGGTCGAGACGAGCGTGGCGACGAACGGGGCGGTGGTCAGCCGCCGCCCGGCGAGGAGGTACTCGAGCTGGACCCGCGTGCGGCTTCGCCAGGCGAGCGCGAGCAGGGCGCCGGCGTAGACGGCGAGGGCACCGATCACCACCGGATCCACGGCCGGCGAGTATAGCGGCGGGCGCGAGCCGAGCTCCGCGCGCGACGCGCCGCGGCGAGCAGGCCGACCCGCACCAGAGCCGTGGCGCGGCCTTGACAACCCGCTCCTCATCCGGTATCACTTGCGACACAGTCACAGTCAAAGGAGGGAGGTGCGAGATGAGGCGTCTTGTCCTGGTCCTGTGCGTCACGATCCTGGGGGTCGCGGCGTGGGCGCTGCGCGCGTCCGCGGGCGCCCCCACCGCCGCCGTCGAGCGCGGGAAGTACCTGGTCGCCATCGCCAGCTGCAACGACTGCCACACGCCGTGGAAGCTGACCGAGAAGGGTCCGGCGCCGGACATGTCGCGGATGCTCTCCGGGCACCCGGAGGGGATGAAGCTGCCGCCGCCGCCGGCGCTCCCGCCCGGTCCGTGGGGGTTCACCGGGGCGCTGACGATGACCGCGTGGTCCGGCCCGTGGGGGATCAGCTACACGGCGAACCTGACTCCCGACGAGGAGACCGGCATCGGCGCCTGGTCGGAGGAGAACTTCATCCAGGCGATGCGCACCGGCAAGCACCTCGGCAGCGGCCGCGACATCCAGCCGCCGATGCCGTGGGACTGGATCGGCAAGATGACCGACGCCGACCTCAAGGCGGTCTTCGCCTACCTCAAGACGATCAAGCCGATCAAGAACCAGGTCCCGGACCCGGTGCCGCCGGCGCCGATGGCCGCAGCCGCGAAGTAGCGGGCGCGGTCTCGGCGACTCGGCCTGGGCTCATGCCGCGGGGGGCTTGCCGCCCGGATCGCCCGGGCGGCAAGCCATGTACAGCACGTGCGCGTGCGGATAGCCGCGCCCGATGTCGCGCGCCTCGAAGCGGACGAACCCCGCGCGCTCGAGGCGCGCACGAACCTGCTCGCGCCCCTCGTAGGAGAACGTCCGGCCGAGGGTGAGGCTGACGGCGTTCGCAGCGCTCTCCTGCACCCGGTTCCAGGCGGCCTTGAAGCGCCGGTCGGGGTCGAGCTCCTTGAGCAGGATTGAGCCGCCGGGACGCAGGCGCGCAAGCACGCGGCCGAAGAGCGGCTCCCACTCGTCGCAGGGGAGCTTGTAGAGCACGTCCACCATCACGACGGCATCGAACGCTCCCGCCACCGCATCGTCGTAGCCCGCGACGAAACGCACGCCCGGGTGCCGGTAGCCGCGCAGCGTGCGGCGCAGGTCGGGCTCGACCGCGACCACGCGGCAGCCCGGGCGCTCCGCGGCGAGGCGGGCGAGGATGCCGTGCCCGGCGCCGATGTCGAGGGTGATTCCCGCCGGCATCGCGGCGAGGACGCGAAGGAACGGGCAGGTGAGGAAGCGGGCGAGGACGTGGGCGCGCTCGCGGGCGGGGAACGCACCGAACGTCCGGTGCAGGACGCGCAGCGCCTCCACCATGCCGGTCGCCATCGGCGGCATTGTAGGCCGCGCCCCGCCGCAGCGGTCGAGGCGCTGCGAGGCGAGGCCGCCGCGACGGCGGCCGTGGATCGCGGGCGAGCCGCCGTGTTCTCGGCGTCCCGGCGTGGGAGCGGCGCGCGGGGAGGTCTATGATCGCGCCGGTGGCTCCCCAGCGTACGGTTTCGCTCGTCATCCCGATGTTCAACGAGGCGGAGAACATCGAGCATGCGATCACGTGGTCCGTCGAGGCGCTCGAGCGCCACGCCCGCGACTACGAGGTGATCGTCGTCGACGACGCCTCCACCGACGGCTCGGCGGCGCTCGTCGCCAGGGCGGCCGCGGCCAATCCGCGGGTGCGGCTGCTCCGCCACCCCGTCAACCGCAAGCTCGGCGCGACGCTGCGCACCGGGTTCGCCGCCGCATCGATGGAGCTGGTGCTGTACATGGACGCCGACCTGCCGTTCGACCCCGACGAGGTCGGCCGGGCGATCCGGGCGCTCGAGATCACGGGATCGGACATGGTGGCGGGGTATCGTCACGACCGCACCGCCGAGGGGTTCCGCCGCACGGTCTATTCGTACGTCTACAACTTCCTGATCGGCCTCCTGTTCGGGTGGCCGCACCGCGACATCAACTTCTCCTTCAAGCTGATGCGGCGCGAGCTGCTCGAGGCGATCGAGCTCCGCTCCGAGGGCTCGCTGATCGACGCCGAGCTGGTGGTCAAGGCGAAGAACCTCGGCTTCGTGATCCAGCAGCTTGGCCTCGACTACTTCCCGCGCACCCGGGGACGCTCGACGCTCTCCTCGGGTGGTGTCATCGTCAAGATCCTCCGCGAGCTGGCGGCGCTCTCCGGCGACATGCGGCACCCCCGCCGGCGCACGCCGCCGGCGCCGGGCGGCGGCGACGCGGCGCGATGAGCGAGCCGCCGCGCACGGCGAGGAGGCTCGTCGTCACCGCCGACGACGTCGGCATCCACCGCGGCCTCACGCTCGGCGCGGTGGCCGCCTACGAGCGGGGAATCGTGACCGCGTGCAGCGTGGTGGCGGGCGGCGCGGACTTCGACGCGGCGGCCACGCTGCTGCGGGACCGGGAGGCGCTCGCGGCCGGCGTCCACCTTCGCCTCGTCGACGGGAGGCCGTGTTGCGCGCCGGGGGAGGTGCCGACTCTGGTCGAGCCCGGCGGCGCGTTCGCGCCCGGCTATCCGCAGTTCGTCGGACGCTACCTCGCGGGGAAGGTCGACCTCGCCGACGTCGAGCGCGAGCTCCGCAGGCAGATCGAGCTGGTGGTCGATGCCGGGCTGCGGGTGCGCCATCTCAACAGCCACCAGCACGTCCACATGTTGCCGGGCGTGTTCCGGACCGTCGCGAAACTGGCCGAGGAGTTCGGGGTCCGCTACGTTCGCCTCAGCGTCGACCGGGGCGGTGCGGCCGGCTCCGCGCCGAGGCGCCTGGCGCTCGCCGCGCTCGCGCTTCTCGGCCGGATCGACCGCCGCCGCGCGCGCCGTCGCGGCGTCGCGGTCTGCGACGGCACGATCGGCATCGCGGCCGCCGGCCGGCTCGACGTCGGGCGGATCGCCGCGCTGCTGCCGCGCGTCGCCGGCCTGACGGAGCTGGTCTGCCACCCGGGCCTCGACCAACCCGCGCTCGCGGCCGCGCTCGGCTGGGGCTACGCGTGGGAGCTGGAGGTCGAGGCGCTGTGCGACCCGGCCGCCCGCGCCGCGCTCGAGACCGAGGGGATCGAACTGACCTCGCCGGCCGCGTTCGAACAATAGGCCTCCGGCGTGGCGGCCCGCGATCGGAAATCTCCGCTCGATTCGAGAGAGCAGATTCCGGGATGGTCACGTTTCGAGATCGGCTCGCGCGAAGCTCGCTGCAAAACGGCCCTTCCCGGATCACCGGCCGGCAATAAGATTGCTACTCGATCTCGATTCATGACGCATCTTGCAAAATTGGGACTATGATGTAAACCCGTGGCCGTTCCTTCACCCCGTCTTCTGCCGCACGCCGTACCGTCAACGTTCAAAGGAGGACTCGCCCTACGCAACCAGACGGTCCCGTTTCCCAGCCGGGCGACGGCCGTTTGTCCGCCCTGTCACGTTCGGCTGCGTCGCCGGCACGGTGCCGGCGATGAGGCGCGCGTCACGCGTTCGAGTCAATCGCATGGCCGGGAGAGCGAGCAAGGAACTGCGGCGATGACCGGCCATCGCAATCACTGGCCCCGAAGAGGCCTTGGGAGGAGCCCAATGTCAAGACGGATGCGACCAACAACAGTGGCCTTGCTGTGTACCCTCGTCGTGTGCTTCGCGGCGTACGGCCAGTCGGTCAACTACAC
>DATIYW010000123.1:0-4079 GCA_035517415.1 Thermoanaerobaculaceae bacterium | reverse complement strand
ACCTCGGCCGGCTTCTGCGCCTCATCGCCGAACGCGGGCACGCCGAGCACCAGCCCGGAGGCGACCGCCGAGCACGCGCCCGCCGCCTTGACGAACTCGCGGCGGTCGAAGGTGAAGCTGCGGTCCATGGTCGAGTAGCGTCGCGGCATCGGCCCTCCCGGCGGTCGCGGCGCACGCCCGGGCGGCGCCGCTGCCGTCGCAGCATGGTACGCCCGGCCCCGGTGCGGGGTTCGATCAGCTGCGGCCGCGTCTCTGGCGCAGCACCTCGTAGGCGACGACGGCGACCGCGGTGGAGAGGTTGAGCGAGCGCATGCGCGTGTCCGCCATCGGGATGCAGACGAGGCGGTCGGCGAAGCGGGAGCGCAGGTCGTCGGACAGGCCGCCGCTCTCGCGTCCGAAGACGAGCACCGGCCGCGGCGGAAACGCCACGTCCCAGAGCTCGCGGGGCGCCTCGGCGGAGAACAGGAACGGCTCCCCCAGCTCGGGCAGGCGGCGCTCGAGCTCCGCCCATTCCTGCCACACCGCCGGATGGACCCGCGGCCAGTAGTCGACGCCCGCCCGCCTCACCTCCTGCTCGGCGAGCGAGAAGCCGAGCGGTCGCACGAGGTGGAGCTGCGCCCCGGCGGCGAGGCAGGTGCGCCCGGCGTTGCCGGTGTTCCAGGCGATCTCGGGATGCACCAGCACCACGTGCATCGTCGGCGCCGTCGCGTCGGGCACGGGCGGGCCAGCGGGCGGATCGGCGATCGGCATCGCGGGCCAAGGCTACCAGCCCGGGACGCGCGCGGCGATCCTTGCCCGCCGCCGCGGGCGGGCCGAGAATGGAGGCAGCGATCCCGGGAGGTGTGCGATGCCGACGTTCGTTCTCATGACGCGATTGCGGCCGGAGAGCGTCCACGACGCCGCGGGGCGCCGCGCGATGGGGAAAGGGTGGCTGAAGAAGGTCAAGAGCGCGTGCCCGGAGGTCAGGTTCCTCGCCCACTACGCCATCCTCGGGCCCTACGACTTCATGGACATCTACGAGGCGCCCGACGTCGAGACCGCGCACAAGGTCTCGCTCATCTCGCGGACCGAGGGCGCGGTGAGCGCCGAGAGCTGGCAGGCGCTCGCCTACGAGCGGTTCCTCGAACTGCTCGGCGAGGTGCAGCCCTAGCCGGACCCGCGCACCGCCGCGTCCTCGTGTTACGCTCCGCCGACTTTCTCGGAGGAGGTGGCCCATGACCGTGGTGAACACCAAGCGGGTGTGGCTGGGGGCGTTGGTCGGGTGGGTCGTGTGGGTCGCGTGGACCTCGTTCGTCAACCTCGTCGTGATGATGCCGCTCTATACCGTGGCCGGGCAGGCGAACCAGATCCTCAAGGTGCCACGGTACTCCTTCTTCGTCCCGGTGCGGTTTGTCATCCTGTTCGTGCTGGCGCTCGTCTGCGCCTGGCTCTACGCCGGGTCGCGGGCGACCCGCGGCGCGGGACCGAAGACGGCCCTGTCGATCGGCGTGGCCGTGGGGTTCGCGAGCGGGTTCCCGCTCGCGTTCACGCTTGCGGCGTGGGCCACGTTCTCGCGCTACATCGCCCTCGGCTGCATGCTGGATCTGTGGGTGGGGGCAATCCTCGCGACGCTCGTGGCAGGCTGGCTCTACCGCGACTGAGCTGCGGGCGCCCGGCGGGCGGACCCCGTTCCGCGCCCGCTACGCGCCGCCGAGGTGCGCCGCGATCCGCCGCAGCACGCGGCGGAAGCCCTCGGCGAAGACCTCGGGTGGCGGGAGCAGGCTGAGGACGAGGATGCCGTCGTGGGGGAAGTCGAAGAAGAACCCGGGGTGAACGGCCACGCCGTCGCGCTCCAGCAGCTCGACCACCAGCTCCTCCTCGCCGACCACCGCGGGGTAGCGCATCACCGCGCTCCAGCCCCCGCCCGGCGGCGGCAGCGCGACCGCGGGGTGCGCGGCCAGCTCCGCCGGCGCGGCGGCGAGGTTGGCCTCGCAGCGGCGCCGGATCGCCGCGCGCACCGCGGCGCCCTCGCGCAGCAGCGCGGGGAGCGCGAGCTGCACCGGGGTCGCCACCGAGAGGAACGTGTCGGCGACGAACTCGAGGCGCGCCAGCGCCGGCGCGACCAGCGCCTCCGGCCCGCGGGCGACGATCCAGGCGAGCTTGAGCTGCGGCAGGCCGACGCACTTCGACAGGCCGCCGAGCGCGAACGTGAGCGCGGCGGCATCCTGGCCGGCGAAGCTGGCGCCGCTTCCCGGTCCGCCCGCGAGCGGGTAGTCGAGGAACACCTCGTCGGCGATCAGCGCCCAGCCGCGCCGGGCGCAGAGCGCGTCGAGCGCCGCGCGGTCGTCGGGATGGACCCACGATCCGGTCGGGTTGTTGGGGTGGACGACGACCACCGCGCGCACCGACGCGGGCGCCCGCTCGAGCTCGTGCGGGTCGAGCCGCCATTCCGCGGCGGGGTCGAGGCGGTACGGCAACGCGCCCACGCCCTCGACGCGCGCCAGGTGCTCGAACAGCGGGTACGACGGCGTCGGCACCAGCACCGCCTCGCCCGGCTCGCACAGCAGCTTGAAGAGGAACGCGTAGGCCTCGCTGGTCGATGCGGCGAGCACGATGCGGTCGGGCGCCACTTCGGCTCCGAGCCGCGAATACTCCGCAGCGACCGCCTCGCGCGCGCTCGCGAGGCCGCGCGGATCGGGCCGGTAGGCGAGGCCGCGCGGATCGGCGAGCGCGTCGAGGAGGCGGTCGGGATAGGCGATGCCGCAGGCGGTCGGGTTGGTGGCGGTGAGGTCGAACGCGACCTCGGCGCGCTCGCGGGCGAGCGCGATGCGGTTCGGCGAGAGCTCGGCGGGGACGCGGCGCGAGAACACGGTTCGCTCCGCCGGGATTCTCCCACGGCCGGCGCGCGGCGAGGCCGGTGCTAGAATCCGCCACCACCTGCGGGGGGAGGGCGCCATGAAGGAGCTGCTTCCGGCGAAGACACAGGAGTACCAGGCGCGCGCTCGGGAAGTCGCGGAAAAGTACGTGCGGCCGGTGGCCGCCGAGCTCGATCGCAGCGGTGAGTACCCGTGGAGCGTGATCGAGGCGCTGCGCGAGTACGACCTGATGGGGATCTGGATCCCGGAGGCGTACGGCGGCCACGGCGCCGGCGTGCTCGACATGTGCGTCGTGGTCGAGGAGCTCTCTCGCGCGTGCGGCGGGATGGGCGTCGCGTACGCCGTCAACGCGCTCGGCAGCTTCCCGATCGTGCTCGGCGGCACCGAGGCGCAGAAGCGCGCCTACCTGCCGGCGATCGCCACCGGCGAGCGGCTGATCGCGTTCGGCCTCTCGGAGAAGGCGTCCGGCTCCGACGCCGGCTCGCTGCGGGCGCGTGCCCTCAACAACGGCGACGGCTACGTCATCGACGGCGACAAGAAGTGGACCACCAACGCCAACGCCGCCAGCATCTACACCGTCTACGCCTCGACCGACCCGAGCCGCGGCACGCGCGGCGCCTCGGCGTTCATCGTCGAGAAGGGCACACCCGGCTTCGAGATCGGCAAGCGCGAGCAGCTCATGGGGATCCGCTGCGTCCCGGTGCACGAGCTGCACTTCCGCGGCTGCAAGGTGCCGGCTTCCCAGCTGCTCGGCGAGAAGGAGGGGGCGGGGTTCGCCAACGCGATGATGACGCTCGACCGCGCGCGCCCCGGCGTCGCCTCGCAGGCGGTCGGCCTCGCCCAGGGCGCGCTCGAATGGGCGATCCGCTACACCTCCGAGCGCCAGCAGTTCGGCCAGAGCGTGATGTCGTTCCAGGCGATCCAGTTCATGCTCGCCGACATGGCGATCCAGGTCGAGGCGTCGCGCCAGCTCGTCTACACCGCCGCGCGTGCGATCGACGCCGGTCTCAAGGGCGTCTCCAAATTGGCCGCGATGTGCAAGGTGTTCGCCACCGACACCGCGATGCGCGTCACCACCGACGCGGTGCAGCTCTTCGGCGGCTACGGCTACTGCCAGGACTACCCGATCGAGAAGTACATGCGCGACGCGAAGATCACCCAGATCTACGAGGGCACCAACCAGATCCAGCGGGTGGTGATCGGCCGGGCGCTGACGCGGGAGAC
>DATIYW010000122.1:0-13021 GCA_035517415.1 Thermoanaerobaculaceae bacterium | reverse complement strand
GAGGGCGCGGTTGAGCGCCTTGCGAATCCCGGCGAACGAGTCGGCGAGCGTGCCGTCGAGGTCGAACAGCAGCGCGCCCGGCGCGAGGCGGCCGGCGGTCACTGCGAGCCTCGCGCGCGCGGCCGATCCGCCGGCTGCGGCAACGGCGGCAGTCCCGCGAGCTGGCGGACCTTCGCGAGGTCGGTGGCCGGAAGGAGGTGGGTGGCGCGGGCGGCCGTCTCGTCGACCACGGACACGTACGGGAACACCAGCGCCGCAGGTGGGGGCGCGACCAGCCGCACCTCCAGACGCGCGTCCGCGAGGCGGCCGGGAATCGGGCCGAAGAGGTGGCCGAACGGCGCCAGCTCGAGCTCGCGCGAGTCGATCCGCGCGCCGCTCGCGTCGAAGGCGGCGACCGCGACGCGCACGGTCGCGGCCGTCCACGACGCGACGCCGAAGCTGGCGTGGCGGCGCGCACCCGCATTGAGGTGGTCGAAGACGGCGCGGCCGCCCGGGCGGAGCCCCGCGGTGGCGGGCAGCCCCGGCATCCAGTCGCCGTTCGGGTCCGGCGCCGCCCGCGCCGCGCGGTTGAAGGTGCGCGAGAACGCGAGGAAGCCGCAGCGGCTCGCCGGGCAGGCGGGGCCGTCCTCGGCCGTGATGACGAGGGCGCCGAGCCCTGCGGCGTGGCCGAACTCCGCGGCCGACAGGACGTCGCTCGCCGCGAGGACCTGGCCGGGGGCGAGCACCTCCCGGGCGCGCGGCGCGACCCGGTTGTCGCGCCCGTCGGCGAGCAGGAACGCCTCGACGGCGAGCGGCCGCGGCTGCGGGTTCGCCAGTAGCAGGTTCGTCTGCCAGTAGGCGCCCGCCTTGCCCGGCAGGCCGGCGGCCTGCGGGACGAGGTAGGCGGCGGCCAGCCGCGACGCGTCCATGCCGATCGCGGGCAGCGGGACCATCTCGCCGGGCGGCGTCCCCGTGTAGATCCCGGCCGGCGACGTGACGAAGAGGTCCTCGGCGCGACCGGGCGTGAGGGGCAGGTCGGCGCAGGCGTGCGGCGCGACGCTCGAGTCGGGCAGGCCCGCCTGGCGCAGGCCGAGCGCCTCGTTGCCCGCACACAGGTGGAAGACCACCGGGCGGGCCTCCTCCGGGAGGTGGACGACGCCGGTCTGCCAAAGGCGCCACCGCCCCTCCATCACCCGCCAGTCCGGCGAGAAGACGGGCTCGCCGGGACCGGGCGGGCGCATCACGGCGCAGGTGTAGTAGCGGTCGCGCGTCAGCCGGCGCAGCCGCTCGGAGCGCCAGGCGCGCTCGAACAGCACGGCGTTGCCGGGGACGGGCGTCTGCAGCACCAGCACGACGTTCCCGCCCGGGCGGAGCGAGGCGTCGTAGACGGTGGCGGGCTCCTGCTCGCGGATGTCGAACCCCGTCCGGGCGAACACGTACTTGGCGTGCGGCAGCGCGGCGGAGTCGTAGACGACGGTGGTGGTGCGCGGGTCGAAGTGGCGGGTCACCCAGGAGAGCCCGTCCCAGATCGGCGCCGGCTCGCGGCGCAGCGCGAGAACCGGCGCCACCCACCCCGCCGCGCTCAGGCAAAGCACGGCGGCGGCGGCGATCCCGGTGACCCGCCCCGCCCTGCCCCGCGCCGTCAGCACGCCGCCGGCGAGCAGCGCCAGGAACGGGATCACCGGCAGGACGTAGCGGACCGCGGTGGTGAAGTTCATGGTGAACGCGCCGACCGCCAGGAAGGTCGCGGACGCAGTGGCCGCCACCAGCACGAGGTCGCGCCGCCCGATCCGCCACCAGCGCCAGCCGCCGACCCCGACCAGCGCCCAGAAGAGTGCCGCGCTCGCCCGCGAGCCGAACGGGCGCAGCAGCCAGAAGGCGCAGATCTCGCGCAGGGGCGCGTGCGGGAGCCGGAAGCTGCGCTCGACCACCGCGGTCCACGCCGCCAGCTCGCGCCAGGCGGTGACGAACCGCCCGGTCCCGGTCACCAGGACCGCCGGCAGCCAGCACGCCAGAGTCACCGCCACGCCGATCGCCGCCGCCCAGCCGAGCGCCGCCCAGCGCCGCCCCCGCGCCGCCCGGATCACGACGAAGAGGCCGAGCGGCGCCATCACCGCGATCAGCTGCGGCCGCACGCCGAGCGCGAGCGCGGCCGCGAACGCCGCCCACCTGAGGCTCCGGTCGTCCTCGAGGGCCGGGATCAGGCAGCAGAACGCCGCGACCACCGCCGCGGTGGCGGGCACGTCGGAGAGCCCGACGTTGGCGTGGAAGGCGAACGCGGGCGTCGCGGCGGTGATCGCCGCCGCGCCGATCCCGGCGGCGGCCGGCGCGCCGAGCGAGCGGGCCATCCGCGCCAGCGCGACCAGCGTCGCGACCGCCGAGACGATTGCCACCAGCTGGAGCGCGAGCAGCGGGTCGCGGACGGCGACGCGCAGCACCCGGGCGGCCGCCACGTAGACCGGGTAGCCGGGCGGATGGGGCGAGTGCTCCGCCACGTCGTAGCGGTCGAGCGCCTGCTGGAACAGCACCTCGTCCCACTCGAACGGCGTTGCCGGGCGGAGCAGGAACAGCACCAGCGCGTAGGCGGCGAGCGCGACGGCCGCGGCGACCCTCGCCCGCCGGTCCAGCCGGACCGCCTCGGGAGCGACGGCAGGAACCGTGCTCACGGCGCGGCCGCCTCCCGTTCCGGCAGCGGGAACGGCGGCGCGGCGGCGAGCGGCGCGCCCAGGACCTCGTCCGGCAGGCGATGGAGCGGCGTCTGCGTCGCCTCGTTCACCGCCGCGATGTAGGGGAACAGCCTCGTCGCCGGCGTCGCGCCGACCGCCTCGACCTCGACCGTGCCGCCGCTCGCGTCGCCCGGCAGCGGGACTTGCAGGTGGCCGAACGGGCCGAGCTGCCGGAGGTCGGCGCCGACGCTCTGGCCGCTGGCAGCGAGGACCGTGATCCGCACCAGCGAGGGCGACGCGCTCCACGAGGCGACGCCGAGGTTGGTCCGCGTGGCGCCGTCGTTCGACACCTCGTGGAAGACGGCCCGCTGCCCTCCCCGCAGCGCCTGCTCCACCGGCACGCCGGGGAGCCCCTCGCCGATCCGGTCCGCTCCGAACGCGGCGCGGGCGTTGCTCGTCCGCGAGAACACGACGATGTCGCAGGCGTGGTCGGCACAGCCGTCCCCGCCCGCACCCGCCACCACCAGCATTGCCCCGCTCCGCGCGACGCGGGCGAACTCCGGGCGCAGCAGGACGCCCTCCAGCTCCTGCATCGACCGCGCGCCGAGCGTCACGTCGATCGCGGGCGCTTCGCGGTTGTCGCGGCCGGTCGGAAGGAACTGCAGCACGACGGGGAGCGGGTGCGGCTGCGGGTTGTAGAGCAGCAGGTCGGTGCGCCAGAACGACTCGTGCCAGCCGTGCACGGCGGCGACCACCGGGACGATGGTCGCGCGCGCCAGCCCCGGCGGCAGCGCGCCAGCTCGCAGCTCCGCCGGCTCGAGCGGCGCCAGGCTCGCACGCGCAGCGGCGGCCGGCGCCAGCGCCAGCTCGCCGGCGGATCCCGGCATCAGCAGCGCGGTCAGCTCGCCGCCGCGCTCCACCACGGTGCGCGGCCAGCCGGGCCGCCGCAGCGCGATCGGGCCGTCGCCGCCGGCGATGCGGACGACCTCCGGGGCGGCGCCGTCCTCCAGGCGAACGTACCCGGTGCCGGCCAGCGTCCAGCGCTCGCGGCCCCGCTCCCAGGCGCCGGGGAACCGGCCACCCTCCCGCGCCGAGGCGCGCGCGACGACGCAGCGGTCGTAGCGTCCGCGGACGAGCTCCATGAGGCGATCCGAGTGCCACGACCGGTCGAACAGGATCTCGGTCCCCGCCACCGGTTCGGAGGTGACGAGCACCGTCTCGCGACCGGCGCTGGTCGCGCGCTGCGCCTCGGGCAGCTCGTCGAGCTTGACCGCGTCGAACCCCGCCCGGGCGAGGAGGTAGGCGACGTGCGGCGTGAAGTCGGTCTCGTACGCGACCGTCACGCCGGTCGGGTCGAGGTGCCCGCGCGCCCACGAGATCGCCGCCCAGGGTGGCGCCGGGCTGCGGCGCAGCGCGTAGACCGGCGCGCCCCACGCCGCGGCCGCCAGCGCCCAGGCGGCGGCGAGGCCGGCGCCGGCCCGCCGCAGCCACGCGCGCGGCTCCGCCAGCACGCCCGCCGCCAGCAGGCAGAGCGGCGGCAGCGCGGGCAGGATGTAGCGCACCGCGGTGGTCAGGTTCATCGTCCACATCGCCAGGCCGACGTAGGCGACCGCGGCCCAGGTCGCGGTCCGGGCGAGGGCGAGGTGGCCCGACCTCCGCCACGCCCGCCGGCCGAGCACCACCAGCAGCCAGAAGCCGACCGCCAGCCAGACCGTGCCGAACGGCCGGCCGAGCCACGCTCCCAGCGTCAGCGTCGGCGAGGCGCCCGGCAGGTGGAGGTGGCGCTCCGCGGTCGCGACGTAGTGCCTGGCCTCGCGCAGAGCCGCGAGGAAGCGACCGGCGCCGGTCATCGCGACCGCCGGCGCCCAGATCGCGAGGGTCGCCGCCGCCCCCGCGCCGAGCGCGAGCAGCAGCGGACGCCAGGCGCGCCCCCGGACAGCGGAGATCGCCGTCGCGATCCCGGCGGGCAGAAGCAGGAACACGACCTGCGGGCGGATCCCGGCGGCGAGCGCGACCGCACAGGCGGCGAGCGGAAGGCGCGACGGGCGATCGGTCGCGACCACGAGCGCGAGCAGGGCGAGCATCCCGGTCGCCGCGCCCGCGACATCCGAGAGGCCGACGTCGGCGTTGAAGGCGAACGCCGGCGTCACGGCGAGGATGACCAGGGCGGCCGCCGCCGCGCCGAGGCCGGCGTCGGCGCGGCGCGCCAACCCCCACAGTAGCAGCAGCGCCACGACGGCCGAGGCGACCGCGACGAGCTGGAGCGCCAGCAGCGGGTCCGACACCAGCGCGCGGACCGCGCGGCCGGCGGCGACGTAGACCGGGTAGCCCGGCGGGTGCGGCGAGTGGGCGGCGACGTCGTAGCGGTCGAGCGCCTGCTGGAACAGCACCTCGTCCCACTCGAACGGTGTCGCCGGGCGAAGCGCGAGGAGCAACGCCGCGTAACCGGCGAGCCCGACCGCGAGCCAGGCGTGCGCCGCGGTCCAGCCGCGGCCCGCTCCCTTCGCGGGCGCCGGTGCCGCGGCGGCGACCGGTGAGCCGTTATTGGCCGAGCTCTCTCCCATGACCGATCGGCCGGCGCTACACCGGCTTGGCGGCCCCCGCCGGCCGCTCCTCGACCAGGCGCTCATGGGCGAGCTCGACCCGGAGGCGGAAGCCTTCGCGCGCGAAGATCCGCGGCCGCGCCAGGCGCATCCTCGCGAGGCGGAAGCGGAGGCCGGTGGCGAGCACGCCGAACCCGTACTTGCACGAGCGCACGAAGTTGATCGAGGACGACTCCGCCATGTAGCGGGTCGGGCAGGAGATCTCGCCGATGCTGAAGCCGAAGTAGGCGATCTGCGCCAGCATCTGGTTGTCGAACACGAAGTCGTCCGAGTTCGCCTCCAGCGGCAGCCCCTCCAGCACCCGCCGCGAGAACGCGCGGTAGCCGGTGTGGTACTCGGAGAGCTTCTCGCCGAGCAATAGGTTCTCGGCCGCGGTCAGCAGCCGGTTGGCGACGTACTTGTAGCGCGGCATGCCTCCCGGCAGCGCGCCCTTGCCGATGATCCGGCTGCCCAGCACCACGTCGTAGACGCCGAGCGCGATCAGCGACGCCATCGCCGGCACCAGGCGCGGGTCGTACTGGTAGTCCGGGTGCACCATCACGGCGATGTCGGCGCCGCGCGCGAGCGCCTCGGCGTAGCACGTCTTCTGGTTGCCGCCGTAGCCGAGGTTGCGGCGGTGGACCAGCGTCGGCACCCCGAGCGTGCGGCCGACCTGCACCGTGTTGTCCTTGCTCGCGTCGTCGACCACCACCACCTCGTCGACGATGTCGCGGGGGATCTCCGCGTAGGTCCGCTCCAAGGTGCGCTCGGCGTTGTACGCCGGCATGACAACCACCACGCGCTTGCCGTGGATCACCGCGCCGCCTCCCTCGCGACCGCCGCGCCCCGCCCGCCCCGCTCGAGCGCGAGGCGCCAGGCCGGCGCGTCGAACCCCCCGGCGGGATTGTGGACCTGTTGCGGCAGGAGGTGAACCGGCCTCCCGCTGGCGCGGTCCAATATGGTCAGGCAAGGGTAGACGGAGGCGCCCTCCGGCCCGGCCGTGACCTCGACCGTGAGGTCCCTGGCGGCGTCGATCCCGTCGAGCCAGCGCTGCGCCTCGCCATCCGGCGGCAGCGTGAGGTTCGCCTGCGAGACCAGCTTGCCGGACGCATCGCGCGCCGACAGCCGCACGGTCACCGCCGAGCGGGCGACCGCCGCGACGCTCACCGCGGTCCGCGAGTCGCGGCCCCGGCCGGAGAGGTCGAAGTCGGCCGTGCCTCCGACCCGCACGCCCGCCGCGGCGGCGACGGCCGGGAATCCCTCGCCGATGCGGTCGCCGCCGCCCTTCGCCGCGAGGTTGGCGACTCGCGCGAACCCCACCACACCCGGCGTGGCGTCCGGCACGCCGTCGGACCAGGCGCTCACGACCGCCAGCGCGGCGGTGTCGGCGCCCCCGCCGGGGATCCCGGCGCCCATCACGTCGTCGAGCTGTGCCTTGGCGCCCGGGGCGACCGCGACGCTGCCGACGACCCGCGGCCCGCCATCCCCGCCCGAGCGGAGCAGCAGGCCGGTCACGCGCACCGCCCGCGGCTGCGGGTTCCACACCATCACGTCGCTCCGCCACGAGACGCCGGGACCGGAGGCGCCGCGCGCCACCAGCGGCAGCACCAGCTCGGGCGCCACCAGGCCGGCGGCGGCGAAGCGCCCGGCGTCCGAGGAGAAGTCGAGCGGGCGGAACAGCGCGTGCACGTTGTGCGGCGCCTCGAGCGAGATCGCGCCGGCGGGACCCGGGAACACGGCCGCGTCGATGCACTGCTGGTTCGTGATCCTCGCGGGGGGGAGACCCGGCCGCCGCAGCACGATCGGCACGGTCTGCGGGCACAGCGAGGTGATCCGCGGGGAATCGACGTCGGTGAGAGCGACCCTCCCCCGCGCCCACACCACCCAGCCGCGGTTCTCGACCAGGATGTTGGGCGTCGCTCGCGCGCCGGCGCCGCTCGGGGCGCGCATCAAGGCGCACGAGCCGTAGCGCTGGAACGCGAGCTGCAGCACGCGCGGCTCGTGCCAGGTCCGCTCGAAGAGCACCTCGCACCCCGGCACCGGGTCCGCGAGCATCATCACCACGTCGGACGGGGGCTGCACGGTCGACGCGTAGATCCGGTCGTCGTCCTTGACCTCGTACGCGAAGCCCGTGCCCTTGAGCACGTACTGGAGGTGCGGCACGTAGCCGCCGTCGATCACCAGCTTGGTCCGCCTCGGGTCGAGGTGCTGCTTGATCCACGTCAGCGACGCCCACACCGGCGCCGGCTCGCGCCGCAGAAGGTAGACCGGCATCCCCCAGTCCACCGCGAGCGCGAGGTACGCGACGCCGACGAGCGCCGCCGGCCATCGCAGCCAACTCGCGCGGATGACGGCGTTCCCCGCCACCAGCAGCGCCAGGAACGGGATCGCCGGCAGCGCGAACCGCACCGCCGAGAGGGCGTTCATGCTGCAGGCGCCGATCGCCAGGTAGACCAGCGCGGAGCCGCCGGCGACGAGCACGAGCCGGCGCCGCCCGGTGGCCCACCACGCCACGCCGCCGCTCACGACGAGCACCCCGGCCACGGTGGCGATCCCGCCGGTGCCGAAGGGATTCACGAGCCAGTAGTGCACGACGTCGTGGAAGGGGATGCGCGGGAAGTAGAGGCCGGACTCGACCGTGGCGAGGTAGTGCGCGTGCCAGCGCACCGCCTCCCAGTAGCGCCTCGGCCCGGTGAGCAGGAGCGCCGGCAGCCAGATCACGGCGCTCGTCGCCACGCCGGCGAGGAACGCCCGCCCGAGCGGCTTCCAGTGCCGGCCGCGCACCGCCGTCGCGACCGCCGCGATCCCGACTGGCAGCAGCACCGGGAACACCTGCGGCCGCACGCCGAGGCCGAGCGAGGTGACGGCCGCCGCGAGCGGCAGGCGCCGGACGTCGTCCACCGCGGCGACGCAGGCGAGCGCCGCCGCGACCACGCCCGCGGTCGACGGCACGTCGGAGAGCCCGACGTTGGAGTGGAAGCAGAAGCCGGGCACGACGGCCAGGGTCACGACGGCGGCAAGCGCGGCGCCGGCGGTCGCCCCGAGCCGCAGCGCAAGGCGGTAGACGAGGTAGAGGCAGAGCAGCGAGGCGAGGACGGCGGTCCCCTGGATCGCGAGCTGCGGATCGCGCACCACCACGCGCAGCGCGTCCGCCACCCAGATGAACAGCGGGGCGCCCGGCGGATGCGGCGCGTGAGCCGCGACGTCGTAGTGGTCGAGCGCGCGCTGGTAGAGCACCTCGTCCCACTCGAACGGCGTCGCCGGGCGGAAGAAGAGGAGCACCGCGGCATACGCGAGCAGGAGCGCCGCGATCCCGCGATGACCCTTCGTCGGGATCAGATCGGCCGGGTTCAGCGATGGGCGCCTCACCGGCGTCCATCCTGCGACGAGAGGCCTCGCACGCCCATGGCGAGCGGTGATTCTAGCTCAGCCGCCGGCCCGCGTCCGGCGCTCGCCGCCCACGACGGGGCGCACCGCCGCGGCCGCCGCCGCGCCCTGACCCGGTCCGCACTGCGCATGCGACGTGACTACGGCTGCCGGGGCGATTTCGTCGGGGCGGCTGCGCCGGCGTAGAGGAGGTGCGCCCCGCTCTGCCGGCGGAAGTCGGCGCAGTAGGCGTCCCACTCGCCGAGCAGCGCCGCCAGGTCGCCGCGCCCCTCGATTGCGGCGCGCGCCCGCGGCGAGCCGGTCAGCAGGTCGATCGCCGGCACGTCGGCGACGAACTCGTAGGCGTCGCGGCGCCACGCGAACGAGGCGGGGTCGAACTGGCGCGCGGTCGCGAGCAGCCTGACGCCGACCTCGAGCGGGCGCAGCGCGGCGCGGTCGGTGACGTGCCACTCGACGCCGCCGCACACCCGCCCGGCGTGCTTGCCGAACTCGGGGCGGAAGCGCGTGGCGCGGAAGCGCACACCGGCGAGGCCGAGCGCGTTCATCCGCGCGGCGAGTGCGCCGCCGTCGAGCCAGGGCGCGCCGACGAGCTGGAACGGCCTGGTCGTGCCGCGCCCTTCGGAGAGGTTGGTTGCCTCCACCAGGCACGCCCCGGGGTAGACCGTCGCCGCGGGCAGCGTCGGCATGTTCGGCGAGGGCGCAACCCACGGTAGGCCGGTCTCGTCCCACCACTGCCGCCGGTCCCAGCCGCGGGCCGGGACCACGGCGAGCGACAGGCCGGGGTGGCGCTCGGCACGGAGCAGCAGGGCGAGCTCGCCGAGCGTCATGCCGTGCCGCACCGGGACGGGCAGCTCGGAGACGAACGACCGGCAGTCCGGCTCGACCGCGCCGCCCTCGGTCGCGACCCCGCCGATCGGGTTCGGCCGGTCGCAGACGATCACCTCGACCCCCGCCGCCTCGCACGCGCGCATCGCGTGCGCGAGCGTCGCCGCGAAGGTGTAGTAGCGGCAGCCGATGTCCGGGAGGTCGACGACCAGCGCGTCCAGCCCCACGAGGTGCTCGGCGCGCGGCGCGAGCGTCGCGGCGGTCGAGCCGTAGAGCGAGACGACGGGGACGCCGAGGCCGGGCTCGCGCTCCTCGCCCACCGCCTCCATGTCCTGCGCCACGCCCCACAGCCCGTGCTCGGGGGCGAAGATGCGTGCCAGCCGACCGCCAGCCGCCGCCAGCGCCTGCCAGGCCGGCCGCAGGTCCGACGTCACCGCCGCCTGGTTGGCGAGCACCGCGAACGAGCGGCCGCGGACGAGCGCGGGGTCCTCGACCAGCGCCTCGAGCCCGACCTGAACTCCGTTGTGGCTCACGGATCGGGAGTATAGCGAGACGGCCGTCGCGCGAAGCCGCGCTGCGCGAATCGCCAATCGCCCGACGGTGCCATCACTGCCAGAGCTCGACCTCGTGGATCGACCAGTACAGCGTCGGGTGGGAGCCGAGGTTGGTCACGCGGAGGTAGCGGCACGCGGTCGCGGGGAAGACGACGTCGACCGCGAGGCGGGTCGGCGTCAGGAACGCGCGCAGCGGCAGCTCGAACGGGTCGCGGGAGGCGACCGTCGTCCAGCGCTCCCCGTCCGTCGAGGCGTCGACGCGGTAGCCGAGCGGGTAGTCGAACACGTACTCGCGCAGCAGCAGGCTGATTCCGCGCGGCCGCCGGATCGCGCCGAAATCGATCTGGAAGTAGTCTCCGCGGCGCTGCGGTCCGCTGTGCCAGCGCGTCGCGAGGTCGCCGTCGATCGCGAGCGGCGCGAGCTCCGGGTTCGGGCTCGCTGACGCCGTCCAGCCCTCGCGGTCGATGGGCACGAGCGGAGCGCCGGGCGGCGCCAACGACGACGACGACGCCGTGCTCCATCCCGGCAGCTCGTAGACGCGGTCGCCGCCGACCTCCGCCGCGAGCCGCGCCGGCGGATGCAGCGCCGCGAGCGCGGCGTAGGTCCGCTCGCGCCGCGCGGCGTCCATCTCGTCGGGGTGGACGATCACGAAGCGGAGCCCCATCCCGCGCATCTCCTCGAGGTCGCGCGGCGGCGGCGCCGGGTTCCACCGCTCAATCAGGCGCTGGTAGAACGGCGGGAAGTAGCCGCTGTACCCGCTCATGATCGGCTTCCAGTGGCGGGTCGAGTAGTAGACGCGGCGGATCTCGCGCCCGATCGACTCGCGCCCGGTCGCGAAGGGAAGCTCCGCCACGCCCCAGTCCCCGCCCGGCTGGCGCGCGAGCCAGTCGTACACCGGCGGGACCTCGCGGCCGGTCTTGACCGGCGAGGTCGGGAGCGGCACGCAGGCGAACTCGACGAGGAGCACGCCGCACGCCGCCACGGTGAGCGCCCGCCGGCGACGCGGCGCGAGCCTGGCTTCGAGGTGCGCAAGGCCGACGCCGGCGAAGACCGCGAGCGCGAGGAGAAAGAACACGTGCACCCGCATCGGCGCGCGCATCGCGTCGAACCCGGGCACGTACTCGGCGAGGAGCGCGAACGGCCCGCGAAAGCCGGTGCAGAGCAGGAACGCGAGCACGAGCGTCCCGCCGTAGACGAGCAGCGGCTGATCGTGGAGCGCGAGCGCCTGCGTCAGCCGGGCGCGGAACCGCGCGTCGGCGGCGAGCCGGATCGCCAGCAGCACGAGGAGGAAGAACAGCGGCCGGTTGAGGTCGTCGCCCTTGAGCTCGAAGCGCAGGCGGAACGGGCCCGAGGTCAGCACGATCACCATGGCGAGCACGAGCAATCCGGCGAGGACGCGGAACGGCCACGCCAGCCGGAGCGCCGCTCGTTGCGACGCCGCCGCCGGCACCGCGGGCAACACCGCGCGGAGCCGCCTCCACGCGACCACGATCCCCACCACCGCCATCGCCGCCGCGAGCACGCCCGGGAACAGGCTCTTCTCGTTGCGGAGGAACGGCGCGAGGATCGGCCCCCAGAGGCGATTGGCCTTCGGCGCCGAGAGGTAGCTCGACAACGTGATGCCGTCGTTGATCTCGCGGGCGAAGCCGGTCTCGCTGCGGAACGCGGCGTACTGCGCGAGGAACGGCGCGTTGACGGCGGCGACGACCGCCGCGAGCAGCGCCATCCGGCCCCAGAAGCGCGGGTCGCGCAGCCGGCCCGCCGCGAGCGCGTAGTGGAGCAGCGCCGCGCCCACGAACAGCGGCAGGATCAGCGCGTAGTAGCCGTTGGCGAGCATCTGCACCGCCATCGTCGCGGCCAGGCCGAGCAGGTCGGCGAGCCGCTCGCCGTCGCGGAAGCGGTCGAGGAAGTAGAACGAGAGCGGGATCCCCGCGGCGCACAGCACCTGGAGGTGCGGCAGGTGGCTCATCATGAACGGCGAGTAGGCGAAGACGATGCCGGCGAAGATCGACGCCGCGCGGCTCCCGGTGAGGCGGAGCGCCAGCAGGTACATCGCGAAGCCCGAGCTCGCGAACGCGAGGAGCAGGACGAGGTTGTAGGCGAGGACCGGGTTGCCGCTGACCAACATCGGGATCGCTCCCGCCAGCGCCTGCGGCAGCAGGTGCTCGGAGTACGCCAGCGTCCGGTGGTTGGGGAAGAAGATGTTGGCCTCGAAGAACCCGGCCAGCGACCCCGCCGAGAGCTTGTGAACGTCCCAGGCCATGATCCAGGTGTTGAGCAGCGGGTCGCCGGCGTCGGTCAGTGCCGAGCCAAGGTGAGCGACGAGCGGCCAGGTCATGGCGATCGCGAGCGCGGCGAGGATGACGCCCGCCAGAGCGTGTTCGCGCAGCCTGCTCATCACCGCCTCCCGCCTCTCCGATCTCGTCTCCGCACGACCTTCGACCGAGCGCGGGATTCTAGCGCGTCGCCGTCGCCGCCCGCCGGGCGGGGCGTATCCTCGTCGCACCGTGGAGGCGAACGTGGACCACGACGAGTTCGTGCGCGTCATCGAGGCGACCAACCCGCGGACGGCGTTCGGCCCGCTCGGCATCCGCGTCGCGAAGTACGACCCGGACGCGCTCCAGGTCGCGCTCGACATCGACGACCGCCACCTCCAGCACCTCGGCCGGCTGCACGGCGGGATCTCGGCGCTGCTCGCCGAGTCGGCCGCGTCGCTCGCTGCGGCGATGAGCGTCGACCTCCGCACCCACACCGTCGCCGGCGTCGACCTCAACGCCACCCACGTGCGCTCCAAACAGAGCGGCAGCCTGCTGGCGACGGCGAGGCCGGTGTTCCGCGGCCGGACCACGCACGTCTACGGCGTCGAGATCACCGACGAGCGCGGCGAGTTGGTGTCGGTCGCGCGCTGCACCATCGCGATCCGCCCCCGACACCACTAGGTCCGGGGTCCGGGGTCCGGGGTCCGGGGTCCGGGGTCCGGGGTCCGGGGTCCGGGGTCCGGGGTCCGGGGTCCGGGGTCCGGGGTCCG
>DATIYW010000121.1:0-3798 GCA_035517415.1 Thermoanaerobaculaceae bacterium | reverse complement strand
CGCGCTGTCGCAGAGTGGGTTATAGGTGACCGCGACGGGGACGCCGCCGAGCGTGTCGTTGACGACCTCGTGCCAGACGAGGAGCCGAAGCGGGTAGGCGCGCGCCTGCCCCCCGAGCCGGATCCCGATCACCCGGTCGCCCGGGACGAGAAACTTGCTCTCGCGCGTGGTCGCGGCGTCCGCCTGCGCGGTGGTCCACGCCGGCGGGTCGGTGAGCGCGGGGAGACCGTCGCGCGGCATGCCGCTCGCGACCAGGAGGCGGCGGTCGACGTCGAGGCCGGCGAGCGAGAAGCCGTAGCTCTCCACGTGGCGGCCGTCGCCGATCGCGCGCGAGCCGCGGTGTGAGAGCAGCGACGCGACGTGGAGCCCGAACGCGACCGTCACGAGCGCGAGGGCGACGCCGATCAGCCAGCCCGCGCCACCGAGCCTCCCCCCCCCGCTCGTTCCCCCGGCGAGCGCGCCCGCTCGCGGCCTCGGCGCGTCGCTCATCGCGCCGGCGCGCCGGCCGCGGCTCCCCCGGCGGTTCGACCGGCGGCGACGACCGCGGTGGCCGCGCCCGGCGCGCCCGGCGGGACCCGGTCGGCCACCATCAGGCCGAGCAGCAGCGGGAGGTAGGCGAGCGTGGCGAGGAACAGCCGGCGGGCGGGACGGTCGGAGCGCTCCGCCGCGAGCCGCAGCGCGAGCACCACCAGCCCGGCGCCGAGCACGAGCGCGCCGGCGGCGAAGGCCCAGCCGGTGAGACCTCCGAGCGCGGCGACGATTCCGACCGGGACGAGCGCGAGGCTGTACACGACCACGACGCTGCCGGTGAGGACGCCCTCGGGGTCGAGGATCGGCAGCATGCGGAACCCGCCGCGCCGGTAGTCCTCGCGGTAGAGCCAGGCGAGCGCGAGGAAATGCGGTATCTGCCAGAGGAAGAGGAGCCCGCCGAGCACCCAGGCGCCGAAGCCGAGCCGGCCGGCGGCGGCCGACCACCCCATCATCGGCGGAAGTGCGCCGCAGACCGCGCCGAACAGCGTGCAGAACGGCGTGCGGGCCTTGAGCGGCGTGTAGACGAGCGTGTAGAGCAGCACGACCGCGAGGCCCAGCGCGGCGGTCAGGAGGTTGGCGGCGAGCGCCAGCAGCGCGAGCCCGGACCCGGCGGCGGCGACCCCGAACGCGGTCGCGGTGCGAGCGCCGATCGCGCCGGTCGGCAGCGGGCGGAGGCGCGTGCGCTCCATCCGGGCGTCGCGGGCGGACTCGATGCGCTGGTTGAGCGCCATCGCCCCCGCCGCCGCGAGCGCCGTGCCCGCGAGAGTCGCCAGCCCCTTGCCGACGTCCCACCTGGCGCCGCTCGCGAGTGCGAAGCCGACCGCGGCGGTGGTCACCACCAGCGCGGTGAGGCGCAGCTTGGTCAGCTCGGCATAGGCGGCGCCGGCGCGGGCGACGCGGCGCCAGGCGTCCGGCTGGCGCGGCGGCCGTGGCCCGGCCGCCGCAGCCTCCGCTACCCGCACCGTCGCTTCCCCGTTCGCTGGCTCGCTCACCGTGGTCTCATTCTCGCACATCCGCGCGTCGCCGTTCCCGAGCACGCAACGCGTGCGCATGCCGAGCATTCCCGCGGCTGCGGACGGCGGCGGGCCGGGAGCGGCGCGGGAAAGCGCGAGGTGGAGCGGGCGCCGCGTTTGTCTCATACTGGCGGCGCCGTGTTCGACTCACTCGAAGGGGGTGCGATGGCGACGATCGAAGGGGACCGCGTCCCGCGCGGCTCGGCGGCGCTCACGCTCGGCTTCGGCACGAGCGTGGCGATGTGGGTGGTCTGCTACCTGAGCCGGCTGCCGCCGGCGCTCGTCCCCAACTGGGTCCTGGCGACGTTGCTGCTGCTCTGCCTCCTCGGGGGCGGGGCGGTCGCCGGCGGCACCGGCCGGGGAGGTTGGCGGCTCGGCGCCTGCGCCGGCCTGGTGACCTCGCTCGTCAACCTGCTGATCCTCGGCAGCCTCCTCGGCGGCGCGCGGGCCGGCAGCGTGGCGCCCTCGGCATTGGTCTTCATCCCCGGCTCGCTGCTGCTCGGCGCGGCGCTCGGCGCGGCCGGCGCCGCCGCGGTCGGCGGCCGCGGCCCGAGCGCCAGCTCGGTCACGAACTGGACCGGGGTGTTCGCGGCGATCGCCGCGGTGGCCACGCTGCTGCAGCTGCTCGTCGGCGGGCTGGTCACCAGCGAGGGCGCCGGGCTGGCCGTGACCGATTGGCCGAACTCCTTCGGTTACAACATGTTCCTCTACCCGCTCTCGCGCATGACGGGGGGCGTCTTCTACGAGCACGCCCACCGCCTGTTCGGCACGCTGGTGGGGCTGACGACGGTCGTGCTGGCGGTCCAGCTCCTCCGCGCCGAGCCGCGCGGGTGGGTGAAGCGGCTGGGTCTCGCGGCCGTCGTGCTGGTGGTGGTGCAGGGGATCCTCGGCGGGCTGCGGGTGACGGGGACGTTCACGCTCGCGACCACCCGTGACGCGATGTCGCCGAGCATCGCGCTGGCGGCGGCGCACGGCGTCCTCGGGCCGGTGTTCTTCGCCGTGATGGTGGCGATCGCGGTGGTCACGTCGGCGACCTGGATCGGTGCGGCCGAGCCCCGCCCGACCCCCGCCGCGGAGACCGACCGGGCTCTCGGCGGCCTGCTGGTCGGCGCGCTGCTCGTCCAGCTGGTCCTGGGTGCGCTGCAGCGGCACCTCACCCGCGGACTGATGGTCCACGTCAGCTTCGCGGTCGTGGTGCTGGTCCTCGCGGTCACCTACGGGGCGCGGGTGTGGGGACTGCACGGCGACCTGCCGCTGCTGCGCCGGCTGGCGCGTCTGCTGTCGGTCGCCGCCGGCGTGCAGGTGATGCTCGGCGTCCTTGCCCTGGTCGCGGTGAGCTCGCGCGTCGAGGGGGCCCCCCGCGAGGCGTGGCAGGTCCTCCTCACCACCGCGCACCAGGGGACCGGCGCGGCGTTGCTCGGCTGCGCGACGGCGCTCTGGCTGTGGATGTTCCGCCTGCTCGCGCCCGAGGCCAAGCGGGCCGGATGAGGATCCGCGGGTGCTGATCGCCGAGACCTTCGCGTCGATCCAGGGCGAGGGTATGCTCGCCGGCACGCCATCGTTCTTCATCCGCACCTCGGGCTGCAACCTGCGCTGCGCCTGGTGCGACACCCCGTACACCTCGTGGGCACCGGAGGGAGCGCGCGTGCCGGTCGGCGAGCTGCTTGAGCGCGCCGGCGCGGCCGGGCGGCGGCACGTGGTGGTGACCGGTGGCGAGCCGCTCCTCCAGCGCGAGATCGACCCGCTCACGCGGGGTCTGCGCGCCGCGGGCCACCACGTCACGGTCGAGACGGCCGGCACGCTTGCGCCGCCCTTCACATGCGACCTCCTCTCGGTGTCGCCGAAGACGTCGAATTCCGACCCCGAGGGGCGCTGGCGCGGCCGCCACCGGCGCACCCGCGCGGACGAGGCGCCGCTCGCGACGTTGCTCCGCCGCTTCCCCGAGCACCAGGTCAAGTTCGTCGTCCGCGGCGAGGAGGACCTCGCCGAGGTGTTCGGCCTCGCCGCGCGCCTGGGCGTCGCGGCGGAGCGGGTGCTGCTGATGCCGGAAGGGCGGACGGCGGCGGAGGTTGCGGCGCGGGCAGGCGTGGTCGGAAGGCTCTGCGCCGCCAACGGGTTCCGCTACTCGCCGCGACTCCACCTCGATCTCTTCGGTCCCGGGCGCGGCGTCTGACCCGGGTCGCGACGCCGGCTGTCAACTAAAACCCCGGACGCCCGTCAATAGTAAACGGAACGGGAGGCCGCCGCGGGCGGT
>DATIYW010000120.1:0-5876 GCA_035517415.1 Thermoanaerobaculaceae bacterium | reverse complement strand
GAGATGGCGGCATTGCTGGAAAGGGCGGTGACCGGATGAGCTGGTTCCCCGCGGTGACGACGGCGCAGCGGCGGACGCTGATCGCGGCCTCCGCCGGGTGGATGCTCGACGGGATGGACGTGATGCTCTACGCCATGGTGCTCGCGCACCTGATGCGCGACCTCGGCATGTCGACCTCCACCGGCGGCCTGCTCGGCTCGCTGACGCTGCTCTCCTCGGCGGTGGGCGGGATCGGGTTCGGCATCCTCGCCGACCGCGCCGGCCGCACCCGCGCGCTCTCCGCCAGCATCCTGGTCTACTCGGTGTTCACCGCCGCCTGCGGCTTCGCCCACAGCATCGTCCAGCTCGCGGTGTTCCGCGTCCTGCTCGGCCTCGGCATGGGCGGCGAGTGGGCGACCGGCGCCGCGCTGGTCTCCGAGACCTGGCCGAGCGAGCACCGCGGCAAGGCGCTCGGGATCATGCAGAGCGCGTGGGCGGTCGGCTACGGCCTCGCCGCCGCGGTCACCGCCGTGGTGCTGCCGCGCTTCGGCTGGCGCGCGGTGTTCTTCGTCGGCGTGCTGCCGGCGCTCGTGACGTTCTGGATCCTGCGCCGCGTCGCCGAGCCCGAGGTCTGGCGCGCGAGCCGCGCCGCGCCGGAGGTCGGACGGGGCGAGCTGTCGCGGCTGTTCGCGCCACCGCTGCGGCGGCACACCGTGGTGGTGACGGTGGTGAACGCCTTCACGATGTTCGCCTGGTGGGGGCTGTTCACCTGGATCCCGAGCTACCTCGGCCTGCCGCCGGCGCAGGGCGGGGCGGGGCTCGACATCGTCCGTACCTCGACCTGGGTGATCCTCATGCAGGTCGGCATGTGGCTCGGCTACGTCACGTTCGGGTTCACCAGCGACCGTTTCGGGCGGCGCTCCACCTACATCGCCTACCTCGCGGCCGCGACGCTGCTGGTGCCGGTCTACGGCGCGGTGCGCGCGCCGGTGGCGCTGCTCCTGCTCGGGCCGCCGGTCGCGTTCTTCGGCACCGGCTACTTCGTCGGCTTCGGCGTGATGACCGCGGAGCTGTTCCCCACCCGCATCCGCGCCACCGCCCAGGGCCTGACCTACAACTTCGGCCGCGGCGTGAGCGCGCTCGCGCCGTTCGCGGTCGGCTCGCTGGCGCTGCGACACGGCCTCGGCTTCGCCTTCAACCTGGTCGCGGCGGCGTTCGGCGCGGCGGCGCTGCTCGCGCTGCTCCTGCCCGAGACGCGCGGGCGGCAGATCGTCGCCGACTGACCGCGCTCGGCGGGGCGAGGCGCGATCGGGGGATAATCCGACCGGATGCGGCGAACCGGACACGACGGCGCTTCCGCCCCGCTCCCCGGCCGTGCGGCAGGGGCGCCGGTGAGGGCCTCGGTGGTGATCCCGAGCTGGGACGGCGGCGCGCTGCTCGCCCGCCACCTCCCGGAGGTCGCGGCGCAGGCACGGGCGCTCGCGGGTGGGGCGGAGGTCGTGGTCGCGGACGACGGCAGCCGGAGCCCTGACGACACGACCGCGGCGGTCGTGCGCCTGGCGGGCGAGCCGGTGCGTCTGCTGCGCCTGGGCGCGCACGGCGGATTCGGCGCGGCGTGCAACGCGGGAGCGGCGGAGGCGCGCGGCGACGTCCTCGTCTTCCTCAACAACGACGTCCACCCGGAGCCGGGCTACCTCGAGGCGCTGGTCGCGGCGCTCGAGGGCGACGAGCGAGCGTTCGCGGTCGCGCCGGTGACGGTCAACGCCGGCGAGGGGTTCGTGGAGAGCACGACGCGGCTGCGCTTCCACCGCGGCGTGTTCGACGCGCTGTTCCCGGGCCGCGACGGGCTCGCGCCGCCGGCGCCGGGGGAGCGGCGGCCGATCGCGTTCGCCTGCGGCGGCGCCTTCGCCTGCCGCCGCGCTGCGTTCCTCGCGCTCGGAGGGTTCTCGCCGAGCTACGTGCCGTTCTACTGGGAGGACGTCGACCTCGGCTGGCGCGCGCGCCGCGCCGGTCTCGAGATCTACGAGATCGGGTCGGCGCGGGCGCGCCACGAGCACGCCGCGACGATCGGCGCCCGCTACCCGCGGCGGGCGGTCCGCCTCGCCTACGAGCGCAACCGCCTGCTGTTCACCTGGACGCATCTCGCGGGCGCGCGGGCGTGGGCGGCGCACCTCGCGCGGCTGCCGCTCCGCTTCGCCGCCGCGCTCTTCCGCGCCGACGCCGCCGCGGCGCTGCCGCGCGCGCTCGCCGCCCTCCCCGCGGTGGTGCGCGAGCGCCGCCGCCTGCGTTCAAGCGGGCCTCGCGCGGCGGCGATGCTGCGCGAGGTGACGGCGGGCGGGGAGCGCGGATGGCCGCCGGCGCCGGGTAATGTCAGGCCGCCTGCGCTAGACTGAGACCACGCGCCAAGATAGGTCGCGGAACGGGAAGGCCGCAGCGGAAGCGCCGCGGCGAGGAGCGTGGAGTGGGCAGATTCGGGCTCTTGAGCTGGTCCGTGATGGTGTCGGTGCTAGCCGCGGCGGCCGTCGCCTCGGGCCAGGCGCCGACTGGCGATGGCGGGCACTGGTACTTCGCGCTGTCGGGCGACTCGCGCGACTGCGGCGACCTGATCATGCCGAAGATCGCCCACGACATCGAGGCGAACCGTGCGGCCGCCCCGGTCGAGTTCTACTGGCACCTCGGTGACTTCCGCCGCAGCTACGACATCGACTGCGACATGCTGCTGGTCGCGCACCCCGGCTTCGACTGCCGCACTCCGCGCAAGGACCCGCTCGGCGCGAACGACATGGCGGACTACCTCGACCGCGCCTGGGACGACTTCCTCGCCCGCCAGGTGGCGCCGTTCGGCTCGCTCCAGGTGTTCCTCGGTATCGGCAACCACGAGCTGATGGCCGGGCACGACCGCGCCGACTTCCGCCGCGCGTTCCGCCGCTGGCTGACGCAGGAGCCGCTCCACGCGCAGCGGATCGCCGACTCGGGGCGCGGCGTCCCGGGCGACGAGGGCGACACCACCTACCACTTCGTCCGGCACGGCGTCGACTTCATCTTTCTCGACAACGCCGGCGGCGAGGCGTTCACGGCCGGCCAGATCGTCTGGCTCACCCGCGTGCTCGCCGCCGACGCGGCCGACCCGCAGGTGCGGACGATCGCCGTCGGCATGCACGCGGCCCTGCCGGGCTCGCGCGTGCGCGGCCACGCGATGGACGACACCTGCCAGGGCCGCTGCTCCGGGCGGCAGGTCTACGAGATGCTCTATGACGCGCAGGGCCTCGGCGGCCCGCCCGAGCGGCGGAAGCACGTTTACGTGTTCGCCAGCCACTTCCACGCGTTCGTGCCCGACGCCTACGACACCCCCGACCACGCCGGCCGGGTGCTGCCCGGCTGGGTGGTCGGCACCGCCGGTGCACAGCAGTACGTCGACACCATCCGCTACGGCTACCTGCTGGTCGAGGCGATGCCGGACGGCACGCTCGCGCCGCGCTTCCGCGAGGTCACGCGCGGGTCGCCCCCACTCGCGACCGGGGATGGCGCCGCCAACCTCACCGAGTTCTGCTTCGCCTACAACAAGCGCGAGTTCCATCCGCACGTCGACTCCGGCCCTCCGTGCGCGTGCGGTGCCGCGCGCGAGTAGGAAATTCGTGCGCCTCGTGCGCAGTTGCGCGCTTGCGACGGCCGATGGTCGAAGGAAGGTGCCCGGCGTTGGTTGAGTTGACCTTGCGAAGGCTGAACTGGGAGCGGGCCCGCGCGGTGCCGGCCGGACTGACGTCCGCCTCCGGCGGCGGCCTCCCCCGCTGGCTGCGCGCGGCGCTCTGGGTCCTGCTTGCGCTGCTGTGCCTCAACGGCGTGTTCGGCCACTCGTTCTGGGGCGCGAACGACGCCCGCGAGGGGGCGATGATCTGGGACATGGTGCGGCACGGCTCGCTGGTGACGCCGACGCTCAACGGCGTGCCATACCTGGAGAAGCCGCCGCTGCTGCACTGGACCGGGGTGGCGATCTGCCGGCTGGCGGGGCGGGTGAACGAGGGGCTGGTGCGGCTGCCGGCGGCGCTCTACGGGTTCGGGACGCTGGTGCTGCTCTACCTGCTGGTGCGCGGGCGGCGGGAGGATGGGGACGCGGGCGCCGCGGGGCGGGAGCTGGCGGCCTGGGCGGCGGTGTTCATGTGCAGCACGGCGATCGAGTTCCACGAGTACTCGCGGATCGTGCTGACGGACATGGCGCTGACGTTCATGGTGACGCTCTCGCTCTACCTCTTCCTGCGGGCGTACGAGCGGGGCGGGTGGTGGAGGTGGGCGGGGTACCTGGGGGCGAGCGCGGGGGCGTTCTACGCGAAGGGGTTGATCGGACCGGCGATGGTGTGGCTGGCGGTGGCCGGGTTCCTGGCGTGGAAGCGGCGCGTGAGGTTGCTGCTCGGGCTGGGTCTGGCGTTCGTGCCGGTGATGCTGGCGGTGGTGCTGCCGTGGGTCGTCGCGCTCTACCGGGCGGGCGGCGAGTCGGTCGTCAGGTTCGTGTTCTGGGACAACCAGGTCGGGCGGTTCTTCTCGTTCGCCGACCGGAGCCTGCCGCGCGACCCGTTCTTCATCCACAAGGAGCCGTGGAGCTATTACCTGCGCAACCTGCCCGTCTACCTGCTGCCGTGGACGCTGCTGTTCGTGCCGGCGCTGCCGGCGTGGTGGCGGAAGGCCTCGCGGTTTCGCGGCGACGCCGCGGTGCTGCTCCGCTGCGCAGCGGTCGCGATCCTGGCGCTGCTCCACCTCTCCGCCGCCAAGGTCGCGGTCTACGCCCTGCCGGCCTACCCGTTCCTGTTCGCGATGCTGGGCGTGTGGGTCGCCGACCTCGCCGCGCGTGCCGAGTGGAGCCGGCTGGAGCGGGTGTTCGCCCCGGCCACGGCGATCGTGCTGGCGGCGGTGTTCCTCGCCGTGCCCTGCGTCTTCATCGCCGGCCTCTACCTGCGGCCCGACCTGTTCCGCACCGGCGACACGCCCCACACCATGCTGCAGCTCGCGCTCGCGGCCGCACTCGTGCTGCTCGTCGTCGGGCTCGCCACCGCCGTCCGCCGCCTCGCCCGCTCGCCGTTGCGCGCCCGCGGCCTCGCGCTCGCGCCCGCGGGCGTCGCCCTCGCCCTGGGGATGGTCACGCTACTCGCCACCCCGGCGATGGAGCGGCAGCGCAGCGTCAAGCCGTTTGCCGCACTCGTCGCGCAGGAGGCCGGACTCGGCACGGAGGTCGCCCTCGCCACCGGCGAGTGCCGCGACATCGGCGCATTCGTCTTCTACCTCGACCGGCGGCTCCCCAACCTGCGCGGCGTCGGCGGCGTGCACCAGTACATGAGCCAGCCGGGCCCGCGCGCCGTGATCGTGAGCCGCGGCGACCTCGCCGCCGTCGACGCCGCGCTCACCGACACGCCGCACGCCGCCGTCGGCGTGAGCTCGCCGGCGACGAGCGCGGGCTCGTTCGCGCTCGTGGTGAACCGCGCGGCGGCCGACCTCGACGCCGCGAACCGGGCGCGGTCGCGCGGCGGCGAGTACCGCCTCGCGCTCGCCCCGGTCCCGCTCGGCGAGACGGCCGGAGAGCTGGCGACCGGCGTCGCACCGCTCGGGTTGTCCGCGGCCAGCGGCCTGCAGTGACCGCGATCGCCCAGCCGAGCCGCGATCCCCGCTTCGAGCGGACGCTTCGGTGGGGCCTCTGGACCCTGCTCGTTCTGTGCTGCGCCACCGGCGTGTTCGGCCACTCGTTCTGGGGCGGGAGCGACGCCCGCGAGGGGGGGATGATCTGGGACATGGTGCGGCACGGATCGCTGGTGACGCCGACGCTCAACGGTGTGCCTTACCTGGAGAAGCCGCCGCTGCTGCACTGGACGGGGGTGGCGATCTGCCGGCTGGCGGGGCGGGTGAACGAGGGG
>DATIYW010000119.1:0-19477 GCA_035517415.1 Thermoanaerobaculaceae bacterium | reverse complement strand
GGGGGGGCGAGGCCTCGACGGCGGCCAGGACGCTGGAGGAGACGAGCCCCGGGCTGGTGGTCGGCACGCTCGCGTACATGAGCCCGGAGCAGCTGCAGGGGCGGTCCGTCGATCAGCGCTCGGACGTCTTCTCCTTCGGGGTGATGCTCTACGAGATGGTCGCCGGCGAACGGCCGTTCGCCGGCGCCACCGGCGCGCAACTCGCCGCCAGCGTGCTGCGCGACGACCCGAAGCCCCTTCCGGCGGACGCCCGGGTACCCCCACCGCTGGGGGCGACGATCGCGCGCTGCCTCGCGCGCCCGCCGGCAGACCGCTTCGCCTCGGCGGTGGAGCTGGCCGCCGCGCTCGCCGCGATTCCGCACCCCAGGGGAACGGCCGCACCGACCGAGGTGCAGCCGACGCCGCCTCCGGCGGGCGCGAGAAGGACGCTGCTGATCCTGGACTTCGCCAACGTCGCGGGGGACCCGACCGCGGCCTGGCTGTCGACCGCGATCGCGGAGACGGTCATGGTCGAGCTGAAGAAGCTCGGCGCCGTGGGCGTCGCCGGCCAGGAGCGGCTCTCGCCGGAGGCGGCCGCGCGCGACCTGGCGCGCGTGACGGAGGCGGAGTTGGTGCGGCTCGCCGGCACCGCCGGCGTCGACCTGCTGCTCGCCGGCAGCTTCCAGAAGGTCGGCGAGGCGATCCGCCTGACCGCCTCCGTGCTCGAGGTCCCGGCCGGGGCGACCGCTGCGACGATCAAGCTCGACGGGTCGATGGACGGCCTGTTCGCTCTCCAGGACCGCCTCGTGGCCGAGCTCGTCCGGGCGCTCGGCCTGGACGTCTCCGACTCGAGCCTCCAGCGCGTCGCCGACGTGGCCGCGCCGAAACTGGAGGCGTACGAGCTCTACGCGAAGGGACGGCAGCTCCACAACCAGCTCGGCCGCGGCGGCATGGACCAGGCGCGCGCCCACTACGAGCAGGCGATCGCGATCGACCCGGGCTACGCGCTCGCGTACTCGGGGCTCGGCGGCCTGAGCATGATGCGCTACATCGCGACCACCAACCGCAGCGACCTCGACGTCGGGACGGTCTACCTGCAGCGCGCCGCGGAGCTCGACGTGCGCCTCGCGGACCCCCACCTCTGGCTGACCTACGGCCTCGCCCGCCTCGGGCGTTTCGCCGAGGCTCACCGCGAGGGCGAACGGGCGATCGCGCTCGAGCCGGACAACCCGATGTCGCATTACTTCGCCGGCGTGGCGTGGTGGCTGGAGGGGATGGCGGAGTTCGCGCCGGGCTGCTGGCGGGAGGCCTCGCGCCACCTGCGGGGGTCGGCGGAGATCGCCCCGCGCTATCAGGCGGCGTGGCAGATCCTCGGCGACGTGCTCCTGCGCGCCGGGGACCACGCCGGTGCGCGCGCGGCGCTCGAGCGCGCCTGCGAGATCGAGCGCTCGGGGCGCTTCACCCACGCGCGCTTCGTCGGCGCGTTCAGCCTCCTCGGGCGCCTGCTGCAGCGCACCGAGGGGAGCGGCAGCGCCCTCGCGGCCTACGACACCTCGCTCGGCGTGCTGCGCGGCGTGGACCACGTGTACACCGCCGCCTCCGTCGCCCTTGCCCGCCTCGGCGGCGGCGAGGCGCACATCCGCGCCGGCCGCCCGGACGCGGCGATGGCGAGCTACAGGCAGGCCCAGGACACGTGCCGGCAGGCCGAACGCTCGCTCGGCATCGGCTGGCTCGCGGTGCGTGCCTCGCTCGGCATCGCGGCCGCCTGCCGCCTGCTCGCGATGCCGCGCGAGGAGGACGCGGCGGCGGCGGCGGCGGCGAAGCTGCTCGAGGAGCGCGCGGGCTACGACTTCAGCGGCGTGATCGACGGCGGCACCGCGGTGGTGTGGCACGACTGGGCGCGCTACCACGCGCTCGCCGGGCGCAAGGCGCAGGCGGTCGAGGCGCTGCAGCGGGCGGTCGCCGCGGGCTGGAGCGACGCCGCGTGGCTGCTCGCCGACGAGCACCTCGAGGCGCTGCGCGGCGATCCGGGGTTCGACGCGGCGACCGCCGCCGCCCGCGAGGCGAGCGGATGCTGAGCCCCGGCACGCGACTCGGACCCTACGAGATCCTCGCCGAGCTCGGTGCCGGCGGGATGGGCGTCGTGTACCGGGCGCGCGACACGCGCCTGGGCCGCGAGGTCGCGCTCAAGGTGCTGCTCGGCCGCCACGCGGAGGACCCGGCGATGGCGGAGCGCTTCGAACGCGAGGCGCAGGCGATCTCGGCGCTCTCGCACCCGGGGATCTGCACGCTCTTCGACGTCGGCGAGGCCGACGGCACCCACTTCCTCGTCATGGAGCTGCTCGACGGGGAGTCCCTCGCGGCGCGCCTGGCGCGGGGGCCGCTGCCCCTCGCCGAGGCGCTCGCGCTCGGCGGCGCGGTCGCGGCGGCCCTCGCCGCGGCGCACGGGCGCGGGATCGTGCACCGCGACCTCAAGCCCGGGAACATCATGCTCACCAGGCGCGGGCCGAAGCTGCTCGACTTCGGCCTGGCGAAGCTGCACGCCGCGAGCCACGGCCTGCTCGACGCGCCCTTCCGCGCGACCGCGACGGCGCCGCTGACCTCCGCGGGGACGCTGGTCGGGACGCTCGCGTACATGGCGCCGGAGCAGCTCGAGGGCCGCGAGGCGGACGCGCGGAGCGACATCTTCGCCCTCGGCTGCGTGCTCCACGAGATGCTGACCGCGGAGCGCCCGTTCAACGGCGCGACGCAGGCGTCGCTGATCGCGGCCATCCTCCATGAGGAGCCGCGCTCGCTCGCCTCGCTGCAGCCGCCCGTGCCGCAGGCGCTCGACCGACTGGTGGGCGCCTGCCTCGCCAAGCACCCCGAGGAGCGGTGGCAGTCGGCGCTCGATCTCGCCCGTGAACTGGCGTGGCTCGGCGAGGGCGCGGGCGCCGATCGCGGGGCCGCGACGCCGCGGCCGACGGCGCGGCGGGCGGTTCCGCTCGCGATCGCGGTCGCGGCGACGGCGCTCGTCACCGCCGCGCTCGCCGCCGTGTTCCTCCGCCAGCCCCATCGGCCCGGCGAGACGACCAGGTTCTCGATCGCACCGCCGCCCGGGTACAGCTTCCTGGGCCTGGTCAAACTGGCCCCCGATGCGCGGCGTGCCATGTTCGTGCTCGCGGCGGAGGGCGGCCGAAACGTCGTCGGGGTGCGCACGTTCGACCGGCTCGGCACGCGGCTCCTGCCCGGCACCGAGGACGCGCGCGGGATGTTCTGGTCGCCGGACGGCCGCGAGATCGCCTTCTTCGCCGACCGTCGGCTCAAGCGAACCGGCGCGGACGGCGGCCCGGCCCAGACCGTCTGCGACGCCGGGGGCGCGTTCTCCGGCGCCTGGGGCTCCCAGGGCACGATCCTCTTCACCGCCGAGTTCGGCGGCCCGATCCTCGCGGTCGCGGCGACCGGAGGAACACCACGGCCGGTCACGACGATCGACGCCGCCGGCGGCGACGTCTCGCACTTCCACCCCGCCTTCCTCCCCGACGGGCGCCACTTCGTCTTCGTCGCCCGCAACCTCGACCCCGACAAGACCTCGGTGGTCCTCGCCTCGCTCGATTCGAAGCGCGTGCAGCGCCTCTTCCACGCGGACTCCTCGGCGCTGTTCGTCGAACCCGGCTACCTCCTGTTCGGACGCGACAACGCGATGTTCGCGTGGCGGTTCGACCCGCGCGCCCTCAAGCTCGAGGGCGAGCCCGTGCCGGCGTTCGAGGACGTGCGTTACGGGACCGAGGACAACCTCCTCGGCGCCTCCGCCGCCGGCGACCGCCTCGTGTACCTTCCGTCGCCGGGCCGCCGGCGGCTGGTCTGGGTCGATCGCAAGGGGCGCGAGCTCGGGACGCTCGGCGAGGTCGGCGCCTACGAGGACGTGCGCGTCTCCCCCGACGGCGGGAGGGTGGCGGTGACGCGCCGAGACCCCTCGCACGGCCAGAACCAGGACGTCTGGGTCCTCGACGTCGGCCGCGGCACCGGCTCCCGGATCACCGCCGAGCGCACCGACGAGTTCGACCCGTCCTGGTCCCCGGACGGCGAGCGGCTGTTCTACGTGTCCGATCGGCTCGGCTTCTACGACGTCTACGAGCGGCCCGCGGGCGGAGGCGGGGAGACGGCCGTGCTGCAGACGAAGCAGGACAAGGTCCTGCCCGCCGTCACCCCCGACGGACGCCACCTGCTCGTGACCGTCGAAGCGGGCGGCGACTACTCGCGGGTCCTCGCGCCGCTGTCCGCCTCGGGCGAGCCGGTGCGGCTGAGCGGCGACTCCCGGTTCTCGGAGGAGCACGCCGCGCTCTCGCCGGACGGCGCGTGGACCGCGTTCGACTCCGGCGAGTCGGGAGCACGCGAGGTCTACGTCCAGCCGGTGGCGGGTGGGGCGAAGCGCCAGGTCTCGATCGGCGGCGGGCACATGCCGGTGTGGAGCCGGTCCGGGTCGGAGCTGTTCTACGCCGCGAGCGACGGCATGCTCATGTCGGTGCCGTTGCAGCTGGCCGCGGGAGCGGTGCGGATCGGGGAGCCGCAGCCCCTCTTCCTCCTCGATCTCGCGGTGAGCGGCGAGATCGAGTTCCCCCGCCACCCGTACGACGTGAGTCCCGACGGCGAGCGCTTCCTCGTCGTCCGGCCGGCCCCGGGCAGCGAACCCGATCGCGCGATCGTGGTGACGAACTGGGCAGAGGAGCTGAAGACCGCCCGGTGAGGCACGCCGGCGATCCCGCGATGCCCCTCGCGGCAGGGCCGGACGGCGAGCGCGCACGCCGTGCCGGGAAGATCGGCCGGCGCGATCAGGTTCTCCTGCGACGGACCCGACGGTGAGCGCGACTGGACGATACCGCCGCGGTGCCCGAGGCCTGCCGCGCCGGGCGGACGTGACGGCGTGCGGCACGGTGACCCGCGGCCGACGGCGCGGGCCGAGGCGCGCGGCGGGGGCGCGCGGGCTGGGCGCGGCACGGCGGGGACGGAGGCGGGGATGCTGAACGTCGGCTCGCGGTTGGGTTCTTACGAGGTGCTCGGCACGGTGGGAGCGGGCGGCATGGGCGAGGTGTATCGCGCCCGGGACGCGAAGCTCGACCGGGTCGTCGCGATCAAGGTCCTGCCGCCGCACCTCGCGGAGGACCGCGACGCGCTCGCGCGGTTCGAGCGCGAAGCCAAGGCGGTGGCCGCGCTTTCACATCCGAACATCCTGGCGATCTACGACTTCGGCAGTGCCGACGGGACCGCGTTCGCGGTCATGGAGCTGCTCGAGGGGGAGTCGCTCCGCGCGCGCCTGAGTGCGAGCGCGCTGCCCGTGCGCAAGGCGGTCGAGATCGGCGTGCAGGTCGCGAAGGGACTGGCGGCGGCGCACGAGAAGGGGATCGTCCACCGCGACCTCAAGCCGGAGAACGTGTTCCTCACCTCGGACGGGCACGTCAAGATCCTCGACTTCGGCCTCGCCAAGGTCACGGGCGCGGCGCTGACCGACTCCGGCAAGACGCTGACGACTCCGCCAGAGGGCGCGACCGGCGCCGGGGTCGTGCTTGGGACGGTCGGCTACATGTCGCCGGAGCAGGTCCGCGGCCTCCCGGCCGACGCGCGCTCGGACATCTTCTCGCTCGGCGCCGTGCTCTACGAGATGCTCTCCGGGCGCCGCGCGTTCCAGGGCGATTCGGGTGTCGAGACGATGACCGCCATCCTCAAGGAGGAGCCGCCCGAGTTCAGCGGCAGCGGGCGCCAGATCCCGCCGGGCCTCGACCGGATCGTCCGGCGCTGCCTCGACAAGCAGCCCGGCGAGCGCTTCCAGTCGGCGCGCGACCTGGCGTTCGACCTCGAGGCGCACGCCAACGACTCGGCCGCGGGCGGCGGGAGCGCGCTGCCCGCACCGGCAGCCTCCTGGAGGAGCCCGGTGCGGCTCGCCGTCGTCGGCACGGCGAGCGCCCTCGCGGTCGTGGCCGCCGCCGCCTCGTTCACCGTCGGCCGCAGCCTGGAGCACCGCTCGCGCCCCGGCGCGGTCGTCTTCCAGCCCCTGAGCTACCGGCAGGAGCCGATCTTCAACGCGCGCCTGCTGCCGGACGGCAAGACGGTGCTGTACAGCGCGGCGCCGCTCGGCAACACCCCGGGAGTCTTCTCGGTCCGCATCGGCGTGCCGGGCGCCACCGTGGTCGGGCCGCCCGACCTCCATCTCCTCGCGGTCTCGAGGCGCGGCGAGCTCGCGGTCCTCACCCATGCCCGCTATGTCGCGCACAGCTTCTTCGAGGGCACGCTCGCGCGCATGTCGCTCGACGCCGGCGCGCCGCGCGAGGTCCTCGACCGCGTGCGCGAGGCCGACTGGGCCCCGGACCGGGACGAGCTCGCGGTCATCCGCGAGCTCGACGGCACCGACCGTCTCGAGTACCCCGCCGGCAAGGTGCTGTACAGGTCCGGCGGCTACCTGAGCAACCCGCGCTTCTCGCCGGCGGGGGACCGTATCGCGTTCTTCGAGCACCCGTGGAAGTGGGACGACCGCGGCCGCGTCGCCGTCGTCGACATGAACGGCCGGGAGTCGGTGCTCTCGCAGGGCTACTGGGGCGAGGAGGGCCTCGCCTGGTCGCGGAGCGGCGACGAGGTGCTGTTCTCCGCCGGCACCGCGTACAACAACTTCAAGGTCTACGCGGTCGACCTCAAGGGGCGCCGCCGCGAGGTGTTGGGGAGCGCCGGCGGCCTGACGATCCAGGACGCGGCGGGCGACGGACGGCTGCTCGTCACCAGGGACGACATCCTCAACCGCATGCCGGTGCTCGCGCCGGGCGCGGCCGCCGAGCGCGACCTCTCGTGGCTCGACTACCCCGAGCCGACCGCGCTCTCGCAGGACGGCCGCTCGCTCCTGTTCAGCGAGGAGAGCGGCAGCCTCGGCGTCAACTACGCGGTGTGCATGCGGCAGACCGACGGCTCGCCGGTGGTTCGCCTCGGGGAGGGGCAGGGCGAGGACTTGTCGCGCGACGGCAAGTGGGCGCTGGGCGTGATCCCGACCTCGCCGCCGCAGCTGGTGATCTACCCGACCGGCGCCGGCGAGACCCGCACGCTGCCGCGCGGGCCGATCGCCGACTACTCCTCGGCGAGGTTCTTCCCGGACGCGCAGCGGGTCCTCGCGTGCGGGCACGAGGAGGGGCATGCGGTGCGGTGCTACGTGCAGTCGGTTGCGGGCGGCGACCCGCGGCCGGTCACGCCGGAGGGAACGAGCGACGGCGAGGTCTCTCCCGACGGCACGACGATCGCCGTCAAGCAGGGCATGAGCGGCTGGCGCCTCTACGCGGCGGACGGCGGGGCCGGTCGCGCCGTGCCCGGCACGGCGTCGGATGACGCCATCGCCCGCTGGTCGGCGGACGGGACCTCCTTGCTCGTCTACCTCGCATCGTCCGTTCCGATCCGCGTCGACCGCCTCGATCTCGCCACCGGCGCGCGCAGGCCGCTGCGCACGCTCGGCCCCCAGGACCTCGCGGGCGTGCTGGGGATCGGCCCGGTGCAGTTCTCCGCCGACGAGCGGAGCTACGCCTATGGGACGAACATGATGATCTCGCACCTTTTCCTCGCCGAGGGCGCCGAATGAACCTGGCACCCGGCGCACGGCTCGGTCCCTACGAGATCGCCGGCCGGCTCGGCGCGGGCGGGATGGGCGTGGTCTACCGGGCGCGCGACACCCGGCTGGGGCGGGACGTCGCGCTGAAGTTCCTGCCACAGGGCTTCGCCGAGGACCCCGAGCGCCACGCTCGCTTCGAGCGCGAGGCGAAGCTGCTGGCCGCGCTCAACCACCCGAACATCGCGGTGCTCTATGGCCTCGAACACCTCGACGGCCAGCACGCGCTGGCGATGGAGCTGGTCGAAGGGGAAGGGCTGGAGGAGCGCATTGCCCGGGGCGCAGTACCGCTCGAGGAGGCGGTGCCGATCGCGCGGCAGGTGGCGGATGCCCTGGAGGCGGCGCACGAGAAGGGGATCGTGCACCGGGATCTCAAGCCGGCGAACGTGAAGGTGCGCCCGGACGGCACCGTGAAGGTGTTGGACTTCGGATTGGCGAAGGCGTGGGACGAGCAGACCTCGAGCTCGGACCTCGCGTTCTCGCCTACGATCACCGGGCATCACACGCGAGCCGGGGTGATCCTCGGGACGGCGGCGTACATGTCGCCGGAGCAGGCGCGGGGCAAGGCGGTCGACAAACGTGCGGACATCTGGGCGTTCGGGTGCGTCGTCTACGAGATGCTCACCGGACGTCGCCTCTTCGAGGGCGAGACGGTCTCCGATGTGCTCGCGGCGATCCTGAGGGCCGAGCCGGACTGGAGCCTGCTGCCGTCCGACGTCCCGCGCCCGATTCGCCGCCTCCTCGCGCGTGCGCTCCAACGTGACCCACGCCAGCGCCTCCGCGACATCGGCGACGTGCGCCTCGAGCTCGACGAGGTCGCGCGGGGGGAGACGGCCGCCGAGACGATCCCGGCGAGCGGGCCGCCTCCGGTGGCCCACGCGACGGCACGCGCCTGGCTCCCCTGGACCGTCGCCGTGCTCGGCGCTGCGCTGGGGGTCGGACTCACCTTGAACTCGATGCGGTCGCGCTCCTCCGGGATGCCGACCGTGCGGGCCTACCTTCTGCCTCCGGAAGGGGCGACCTTCGCGTTCGACGGCGCCACCGGCGGCGCGGTGATCTCGCCGGACGGCAGGCGGCTGGCCTTCGTGGCCGGTGGAGCGGCGAGCCCAAGGCGGCTCTGGGTGCGCTCCCTCGATTCGCTGACGGCGCAGCCTCTCGAGGGCACGAGCGGCGCGTCGTACCCGTTCTGGTCGCCGGACAGCCGGTTCCTCGGCTTCTTCGCCCAGGGCAAGCTGGAGAAGATCGACACGTTCGGCGGACCGTCGCAGGTGATCTGCGCGACCGGCGAGGGACGGGGCGGGACCTGGGGCCCGGAAGGCGTGATCGTCTTCGCGCCGGCGGTGTCGAGCGGGCTGCAGCGGGTCCCGAGCGCCGGGGGGACCCCGACCGACGTCACGAGGCTCGATCGGGCGCACGGACAGACGAGTCACCGCTGGCCGGTGTTCCTCCCGGACGGCCGCCATTTCCTCTTCTGGGCCGGAAGTCCCGAATCGGCGGCGCAAACGACGTCCGGGATCTACGTCGCGTCGCTCGCGGGCGGCGAGCCGCGGTTCGTCGTTCACGCGGACAGCGATGCGCTCTACGCCCCGCCCGGCTTCCTTCTCTACATCCTCGACCAGACGCTGATGGCCCGACCGTTCGACGCCGGCCGGCAGGAGCTGACGGGCGAGGCTCTGCCGGTCGCGGAGTTGGTGTCGAACCCGGAGAGCTACCGCCTCGGCCGCTTCACGGTATCGCAAGACGGCACGCTCGTGTACCTGGCGGGGCAGCCCGTGCGCGGTCAGGTGAGCTGGCTCAGCGCAAACGGCGCAGAGGTCGGCACGGTCGGCGAGCCGGCGAGCATCATCGGAAGCATCCGCCTCTCGCCCAACGGCCAGATCCTCGCGGAGCCGGTTCAAGACCCGCAGAGCAAGAACGTCGACATCTGGCTCGTCGACCTCGCGCGCGGTGTGAGGACGCGCTTCACCTTCGAACCCACCGAGGATGACTCCCCCGTCTGGTCGCCGGACGGGAGCCGCATCGTGTGGAGCTCCAACGCGAAGGGAAATCTCGATCTCTACGTCAAGAGCTCGTCCGGGGCGGGGGACGGGGAGATGCTCTTCGCATCCGATTCGGACAAGGCCGCGACGGACTGGTCGCGCGACGGCCGTTTCATCACCTTCACGCAGCTTGGCGTGACCGGCCACACGGGAGCGGACCTCTGGATCCTCCCGATGTCCGGGGACCGAAAGCCCTACCCGCTCCTCGCCACCCGGTTCGACGAGGGCAACGGGATGTTCTCCCCCGACGGCGGCTGGCTCGCATACGAGTCCGACGAGTCCGGGACGATCGAGGTCTACATCACGCCGTTCCCGCAGGCCAGCGGCAAGTGGCAGGTGTCGCAAGGGGGAGGGGAAGCGCCGTCGTGGCGCTCCGACGGAAGGGCGCTGTACTACGCGACTCCCGACGGCAGGCTGATGGAGGCGTCCGTCACGGCTCGCGGCTCGGCGGTGGAGGTGGGGACACCGCACGAGTTCTCAAAGGCGCAGATCACCGGGTTCGGCTCCCACAACTGGGATTACGCAGTGGTTCCGAAGGGCGATCGCGTGCTCGCCGTCCGTTCGGTGCAGACGGCGCCAACCCCGCTCACGCTGGTCACCAACTGGTCCGCCGGGCTGCGCCGCTGAACGATCGTCCCTCCCACCTTCCGAGCCCCGGATCGAGTCGGCCGAGAACGTCGCACCCATCGGCGATGAGGGAATGCGAGGAGATCTGCCCGGTGCGCGCCCGCGACGCGGACAGGATCGTCGCGCCGGTCCGTCGGCCGCCGATGGCGGTCAGGTGCCGGCGCCGCGGGGTGGCATCGACCTCGGACGGGTCATCGCCTCGGGCGACAGCAGCTCGTCGAGGCGCGCCGCTTCCAGGTAGCCCCGGGCGAGGATGATCTCGCGCACCGCCCGTCCGGTCTCGAGCGCCTCCTTCGCGACCTCGCTGGCGCGCTCGTAGCCGAGCGCCGGCACCACCGCGGTGACGATGCCGATCGAGCGCTCGACCATCTCGCGGCAGCGCTCCGGATTCGCGGTGATGCCAACGACGCAGCGGGTCGTCAGCGTGTTGACCGCCGCAGTGAGCACCTGGAGCGACTGGAACAGGTTGAACGCGAGCACCGGCTCCATCACGTTGAGCTCGAGCTGGCCCGCCTCGGCCGCCATCGTGATCGTGAGGTCGTTGCCGATGACCTGGAACGCGACCTGGTTGACGACCTCCGGGATCACCGGGTTGACCTTGCCCGGCATGATCGAGGAGCCCGGCTGCATCGGCGGCAGGTTGATCTCCGCCAGGCCGCAGCGCGGCCCGGAGGAGAGCAGTCGCAGGTCGTTGCAGATCTTCGACAGCTTCACCGCGACCCGCTTGAGCACGCCGGAGAACATCACGAACGCGCCGGTGTCGGGCGTCGCCTCGACCAGGTTCTCGGCGAGCACGACGTCGAGCCCGGTGGTGCGGCGGAGGTGCTCGATCACGGCCTGCGGGTAGCGCGGGTCGGCGTTGATCCCGGTGCCGATCGCGGTGCCGCCGAGGTTGACCTCGAGGAAGAGGCGGACCGTCTCGCGCAGCCGGGCGATGTCCTCGCCGGTCGTCACCGCCCAGGCAGTGAACTCCTGGCCGAGCGTCATCGGCACCGCGTCCTGGAGCTGGGTGCGCCCCATCTTGAGCACGTCGCGGAACTCTTCGCCCTTCGCGGCGAAGGCGGCGCGCAGCTTCTCGAGGGCCGCGACGAGGCCGCGCAGCGAGATCACCGCCGCGACGCGCACCGCGGTCGGGTAGACGTCGTTGGTCGACTGCGAGAGGTTGACGTGGTTGTTGGGGTGGCAGTGCTTGTACTCGCCGCGCGCGGCGCCGAGCAGTTCGAGGGCGCGGTTCGCGATCACCTCGTTCGCGTTCATGTTGGTCGAGGTGCCCGCGCCGCCCTGCACCATGTCGACGACGAAGTGGCCGTGGTGGTGGCCGTCGATCACCTCCTGGCAGGCGCGGTCGATCGCGGAGGCGACCGCGTCGTCGAGCATGTCGAGCTCGGCGTTGGCGCGCGCGGCCGCCTGCTTGACCATCGCGAGCGCGCGCACCAGGGTGGGGAAGTGCGAGAGCCGCACGCCGGAGATCGGGAAGTTCTCCAGCGCGCGCAGCGTCTGGATGCCGTAATAGGCGTCGGCGGGCACCTCGCGCTCGCCGAGCAGGTCGTGCTCCTTGCGCGTCGCGCCCGAGCCGTAGGCCTTGGCGCGCCCGACCGGAGCGCTCGCCGAGTACTGCATGCGGCGGCTGATCGTCAGCGCGACGCGGCTCAGCACCTCGACCGCGGCGGCGCCGTCCTCGGCGAGGCGGGCGCGCGCGGCGGTGCGCTCGAGCACGACCAGGTCGAGCGCGGACAGCGCGCGGGCCGACGTCGTGTGCGCGCTGGGTTGGAGCAGCGCCCCCTCCCCGAGCGTGTCGCCGGGACCGAGCACGAACAGCGGCTCCAGGCCGTCGCCGCGGTCGCGGAGGATCTCGACGCGCCCGGAGACGATCACGTAGATCGCCTCGCGCGGCGCGCCCTGGCGGTAGAGGAGCGCCCCGGCGGGCACGCTCCGCCGCTCGGCAACCGCGGCGAGTGCCGCCAGCGCCGGCGCGGCCAGGCCGCCGAACTGCTCGCTGCTGCGCAGGATCGTCTCCGTGTCGGCCATCACGACCTCCGAGTCTCGCGCCGAACCACTCGCGCGGCCGCCTTGTCGAGGCGTTTCTGAAGCGCTCATTGTAGCGGCGCGGCGCGGAGGGTTGAGCTAAGCTCGTCGCCGCTCGACGGGCGACGGCATGGCGCACGACCACGATCACGCACACCCGCAGCCGCACGTGCAGGAGCCGCACCGGCTCCAGCCGCTGGCCTTCACACTCGCGCTCTCCGCCGTGACGCTGCTCGCCGAGGTCGTCGGCGGGATCGTCGCGAACTCGCTGGCGCTGCTCGCCGACGCCGGGCACATGCTCACCGACGTGTTCGCGCTCGGATTGTCGGTGTTCGCGATCTGGGCGGCGCGTCGCCCCGCGACCGCGCGGCGGACCTACGGGTCCCACCGCGTCGAGATCCTCGCAGCGCTGTTCAACGCCGCGACGCTGATCGCGATCTCGCTGTGGATCTTCATCGAGGCGGTCCGCCGCTGGGCCCGGCCGCCGGAGGTGCGCGGTGGCCTGATGCTCGCGGTGGCCGCCGGCGGGCTGGCGATGAACCTGCTGGCGATGTGGATCCTGCGCGGCGCGAGGTCGCATGGGCTCAACGAGCGCGGGGCCTGGCTGCACGTGCTCGCCGACGCGCTCGGCTCGACCCAGGCGATCGCCGCCGGCGCACTGATCGCCGCGTTCGGCTGGCACTGGGCCGACCCGCTCGCCTCCGTGCTGATCGGGCTGCTCGTCATGTTCTCGTCGTGGCGGCTGCTGCGCGACGCCGTGGCGGTGCTGATGGAGGGCGTGCCGGCGGACCTCGACCTCGACGAGGTGCAGCACGCGATCTCCGGTGTTCCGGGAGTCATCGCCGTCCACGACCTGCACGTGTGGACGATCACCAGCGGTTTCGTCGCTCTCTCCGCCCACGCGCTGGTGCGCAGCGACACGGCCGACGACGTCCTCTGGCGGATCCGCGACCAGCTCCACGGCCGCTTCGGCATCGACCACTCGACGATCCAGGTCGAGCGCCAGTCGCCGCCCCAGTCGATCCGCGGCCGGCCGGGGGCCGAGTGAGCCGGCGCTCCGCTGCCGACCCCGCGCGGCGCGGCGACCGGGGCGTCAGCCCGCCTGCGCCTTCCGCATCGCAGCGCCCTTCCACAGCTTGTAGATCGCGGGGTAGACGAGCAGCTCGAGCAGGAACGAGGTGACGAGGCCGCCGATCATCGGCGCGGCGATCCGCTTCATCACGTCCGCTCCGGCCGAGGTCGACCACATGATCGGCAGCAGGCCCGCAAACGCCGCGGTGACCGTCATCATCTTCGGCCGCACGCGCTTCACGGCGCCGTGGACGATCGCCTCGTCGAGCCCCGCCTCGCTGCCGAGCAGGCCGCGGCGCGCGAAGTCGTCGTGCGAGAGGTCGAGGAAGAGGAGCATGAACACGCCGGTCTCGGCGTCGAGGCCGAGCAGCGCGATCATGCCCACCCAGGCCGCGATCGAGACGTTGTAGTGGAGGAAGTGGAAGAGCCAGATCGCGCCGACCGCCGAGAACGGCACCGCCAGCATCACGACGGCGGCCTTGAACGCCGACTTGGTGTTCGCGAACAGGAGCACGAAGATCAGGCCGAGCGTGATCGGCACGACGACCTTGAGCCGCTCGCGCACCCGGATCATGTTCTCGTACTGGCCCGACCACTGCAGGACGTAGCCGGGCTGGAGCGCGATGCGGTCGCGGACCAGCTTCTTCGCCTCCTCGACGTAGCCGCCGACGTCGCGTCCGGCGATGTCGACGTAGACGTAGGCGGCGAGGAAGCCGTTCTCGTCGCGGAGCATCGCCGGGCCCTGGACCAGCTCGATGCGGGCGAGCTGCTCGATCGGCACCTGGGCGCCGCCCGGCGTCGCGACCAGCACCCGCCGCAGGCGGTCGAGGTTGTCGCGCAGCTCGCGGGGGTAGCGCACGTTGACGGGGAAGCGCTCGCGGCCCTCGATCGTGGTGGTGACGTTCTCGCCGCCGATCGCCGACATCACCACGTCCTGGAGCTGCTCGATGGTCAGGCCGTAGCGGGCGAGCTGCTCGCGGCGTGGGTCGAAGTCGACGAACCAGCCGCCGGTGACGCGCTCGGCGTAGGCGCTGCGGGTGCCGGGGATGGTGCGCACGAGCGCCTCGAGCTGCTCGCCGATGCGCTGGATCTCCGCCAGGTTGGAACCGAACACCTTGATGCCGACGGGGGTGCGGACGCCGGTGGTGAGCATGTCGATGCGCGCCTTGATCGGCATCGTCCAGGCGTTGGAGACGCCGGGGATCTGCAGCGCGGCGTGCATCTTCTCCACCAGCTCGTCCCACGAGACGTGGTCGGGCCAGAGGGGGCGGAGCGCGGGCTTGAGCCAATCCGGCGCGACCCGCGAGTACCAGCGCGGCTTGGCCTCCCACTCGCTCTCGGGCCGGAGGATCACGGTCGTCTCCATCATCGAGAACGGCGCCGGGTCGGTCGAGGTCTCCGCCCGCCCCGCCTTGCCAAACACCCGCACCACCTCCGGGAACGACTTGAGCACGCGATCCTGCGCCTCGAGCAGGTCCTTCGCCTGCTGCACCGAGATGCCGGGCTGGATGGTGCTCGGCATGTAGAGGATCGTGCCCTCGTTGAGCGGCGGCATGAACTCCGAGCCGAGCCGAAAGTAGAACGGCAGGCTGACCGCCACCAGCCCCACGGCACCGGCGACCACCGCCTTGGGATGGCGCAGCACCGCCCGACACGCCGGCTCGTAGAGCGCGAACAGCGCCCGGCTGATCGGATGGCGCTCCTCCGCGTGGTAGGTCCCGACCAGCGCCTTGGTCGCGAGCCACGCCAGCCAGCGCGGCCGGAAGGTGAACGGGTCCATGCGGGTGAACAGCATCCGCATCGCCGGGTCGAGCGTGATCGCGAGCAGCGCGGCGAGCAGCATGGCGAGGTTCTTGGAGTAGGCGAGCGGCTTGAACAGGCGGCCTTCCTGGTCGACCAGCGCGAACACCGGGATGAACGCAACCGCGATCACCAGCAGCGAGAAGAACACCGACGGGCCGACCTCCTTGAGCGCCTCGAGACGGACCGCGTGGAAGTCGCCCTTGCGCCCGCCCGCCTGCCAGAGGTGGAGCTTGTTGTAGGCGTTCTCGACCTCGACGATCGCACCGTCGACGAGCACGCCGATCGAGATCGCGATCCCGGCGAGCGACATGATGTTGACGCTCACGCCGAGCAGGTAGAGCGGGATGAACGCGAGCAGGACGGAGACCGGGATGGTGAAGATCGGCACCAGGCTCGATGGGATGTGCCAGAGGAACACCAGGATGACGATCGCGACGAGGATCATCTCGATCGTCAGCTCGTGCTTGAGCGTGTGGATCGCGCGCTGGATCAGGTCGGCGCGGTCGTAGGTCGTCACGACCTCGACGCCGTCGGGGAGCGAGGGTTTGATCTCGTCGAGCTTGTCCTTGACCAGATTGATCACGTTGAGCGCGTTCTCGCCCTGGCGCATGACGACGATGCCGCCGACGTGGTCGCCGAGGCCGTCGAGGTCGGCGATGCCGCGCCGGATCTCCGGGCCGAGCTCGACGCGCGCCACGTCGCGGAGCAGAACCGGCACGCCACCGTCGCCGACCTTCACCACGACCTGCTCGAAGTCGGCGAGCGAGTGCGCGTAGCCGCGCCCGCGCACCATGTACTCGGTGCCGGAGAACTCGAGCAGGCGGCCGCCCACCTCGTTGTTCGACCCGCGCACCGCGTCGATCACCTGGGAGAGCGGGAGCCGGTAGGCGGCGAGGCGATTGGGGTCGACGGTGATCTGGTACTGCTTGACGAAGCCGCCGATCGACGCCACCTCGGCGACGCCGGGCACCGCCTGGATGGCGTAGCGCAGGGTCCAGTCCTGGTAAGTGCGGAGCTCGTCCAGCGAGTGCCGCCCGGAGCGGTCGACGAGCGCGTACTGGAACACCCAGCCGACGCCGGTCGCGTCCGGACCCAGCTCGGTGCGCACGCCGGCGGGGAGGCGCTGCTGGATCTTGGAGAGGTACTCGAGCACCCGCGAGCGCGCCCAGTAGACGTCGGTGCCGTCCTGGAAGATCACGTAGACGTACGAAAAACCGAAGTCCGAGAGGCCGCGGATCGCCTTGATGCGCGGCGCGCCGAGCAGCGCCGAGACGATCGGGTAGGTGACCTGGTCCTCGATGATGTCGGGCGAGCGGTCCCAGCGCGAGTAGATGATCACCTGGGTGTCGGAGAGGTCGGGCAGCGCGTCGAGGGGGATCCGCTTGAGCAGGTGCCACGCGAGCACCCCGAGAGCCGCCACGCCGAGCAGGACGAGGGCGCGGTTGCGGGCCGAGAACTCGATGACCCTCCTGATCATCGCCGGCCTCCGCCGGGCTGGGGGGCGATTGGGGTGGGCTTGGACGCGCCCGCGATCAACGCCCGCAGCTGCGACTCGGAGTCGAGGAGGAAGTTGGCCTTGACAACCACCTGCTCGCCCGCGGCGACCCCGGAGAGCACCAGCGCACGGCCCTCGCTGCGCACCCCGAGCGCGACCTCGCGCGGCTCGAAGCGGCCGCCGCCGAGGCTGACGAAGACGACCTGCCGCTCGCCCGTGTCGATCACCGCGCTCTCCGGCACGGTCACGCCGCGCGCCCCCTCGGTCTCGAGCTCGACGTTGGCGAACATCCCGGGCTTGAGCTTCATCTCCGGGTTGGCGAAGTCGAACCGCACCCGGATCGTGCGCGTCGCCGGGTCGAGCGTCGGATAGACGTAGGCGATCCTGCCGGTAAGGCGGAGGCCGGGGTCGTAGGCGAGACTGAGCGTTGCCTGCTGGCCGAGCTTGAGCATGCTCGCCTCGTACTCGTAGAACTCGGCGTCGATCCAGACGTGGGAGAGGTCGGTGATGGTGAACAGGTCCATCATGCTCGGGTCGACCTGCTGGCCGTGGAAGATCCCCTTCGAGGTGACGTAGCCCGAGGAGTGCGCCACCAGGGTCACCTCGCGCTGCGGCGTGCCGCTGCGTTCCAGCTCGGCGATGAACTCCTCCGGCACGTCGAACAGGCGCAGCCGGCGGCGGGCGGCGGCGAGCAGCTCCTCGCCGCCCTTGCGCACCTCGGGCAGGTCGGAGGCGGCGAAGCGCGCCGCGGCGTCGCGGGCGCGGAGGAACTCCTCCTGGCTCGCGACCAGCTCCGGCGAGTAGATCGAGATCACCGGCTGGCCCTGCTCGACGAACTGGCCGGTGAAGTTGACGTAGAGCTTCTCCGCCCAGCCGGTGACGCGGGTGTGGAAGTGCTGGATGCGCGTCTCGTCCGCGGTCACGGTGCCGACGGTGCGGATCGCCCGCGCCAGGCGCCCCTCGACCGCCGCCGCCGTCTGCACGCCGGCGAGGCGGATGCCCTCCGCGGTGAGCTGGACCGGAGCCAGCCCCGGCACTCCCGCGCTCGCGGGCGGCGCGGCCTCGCCGGCGTAGACCGGCAGGTAGTCCATCCCCATCGCGTCCTTCGTCGGCACCGGCGACGTGACCGAGGGGTCCATCGGGTTGCGGTAGAAGAGGACTGTCCGCGGCGTGGCCGCCGCCGCCGGCCCCGGACTCTGGCCGCCCCCGATCGCCACGCTCGTCGCCGCGCCGGCGCTCGGGCGCGCCGGAGCGCTGAGGCCCCGCTCGACCACCTTGCGCCCGCACTTCGGGCAGCGGTCGTCGGGGTCGTCGGTGACGAACTCCGGGTGCACCGGGCAGGCGTAGGTCATATGCTCGCGCGGGAAGTCGCCGCGCGAGCCGACCGCCACCAGGCGCATGCCGCACTCGGGGCAGCGGCCGGGCTGGTCCGAGGTCTCGGCCGGATGCATCGGGCAAGCGAAGCGCGGCACCGTCGTGGGCGCGGTCCTCTGCTCGACCTTGACCAGCCGCATGCCGCAGATCGGGCAGTCGCCGGGCTTGTCGAACAGCATCGTCGGGTGCATCGGGCACTGGTAGCGGGCGCCGGACTGCGGGGCGGTGCCGCACGCGAGGGCGAGCCCGACCGCCACCGCGGCGGCGGCGAAGGCCACCCATCCCCATCGGGTCATGCGCGATCGGTCCATGTCAGTTCTCCCTGGAGTCCGGCCCCGCCACCGGGTCGGCGAGCAGGACCTCGAGCTCGGCCCAGGTGATGAAGCGGTCGGCCTCGCGCCTCGCCAGCTCGACGCGCGCGTCAAGCCAGCGCGTGAAATCGTCGACGACGGTGAGGAAGTCGCCGCGCCCGACCAGGTAGTCGGCGCGCGCCGCGTCGACCGCGGCGCTCGACTGCGGCACGATCGCCTGCCGGTAGCGCTCGATCTGGGCGTTCGCGCGCCGCCACTGCGCCGCCAGCGTCGCTGCCGCGGCGCGGGCCGCAGCCTCGGCGTCGCGCTCCTCGGCGCGCGCCGCCGCGAGCTCGTCCTCGGCCGCGTCGAGCAGCGGTCGCTGTTTCTCTTTCCGCCACAGCGGGTAGGTGACGCCGAATCGAAGCGTCACGGCGGGATCGAACCCGCCGCGCAGGCCCACCGCCGCGCCGGTGGTGAAGTCCGGCCTGAGGTCGAGGCGGGCCGCCGCCGCGCGCTTCTCGGCCGCCGCGACCTCCGCCCGCCGCGCCGCCACCGCGGCCGACCCTTCGACCGCCAGCACCTCCCATGGTCCGGAGGCGGCCGCCGGCGGGGGGAGCGCGCGGACCTCGGCGAGGGGAGCGGCGTCGGGCTGGTCGAGGAGACGGCCGAGGGCGGCGGCCAGCGCCGCACGGTCGGCGGCCACGTCGTCGAGCCGCTCGCCGATCCGCGAGACCTCGAGCTGCGCCTTGAGCACGGCCTCCTGGTCGGCCGCGCCGACCGAATAGCGGCTCGCGGCGGTGGCGGCGAGCATGTCGAGCATCTCGCGGGCGGCGCCGAGGTACTGCCGCTCGCGGTCGGCGGCGAAGATGCGGGCGTAGAGCGTGCGCACCTCGGACGCGACCTCGCGCTGGAGCTGTCGGAACTCGGCCGCCCGCACCTCGACCTCGGCCCCCGCGGCGTCGCGCCTGGCCGCCAGCTTGCCGGGGCCGGGGAGCTCCTGCTGCAGCTCCGGCCCGATCATCGACATCGGGTCGGAGCCGACGGTCCACTTTGGGAAGCTCATATCCTGCAGGACGACGGCGAGCGTCGGATCGGGGCGCGCGCCGGCCGGCGCGACCATCCGGCGCGCCGCGTCGAGCCGCGCGCGCATCGCAGC
>DATIYW010000118.1:0-27873 GCA_035517415.1 Thermoanaerobaculaceae bacterium | reverse complement strand
CGACGAAGCGCCGGTCCCGCAGTCGCCGCCGCGCCACGGCGACACCGAGCAGCGGCACCGCGATGAAATAGGGCAGCAGCACCGCGTAGTAGCCGTTCGCCAGCATCTGCACCGCGATCGTGAGCGCGAGCCAGAGCACGTCGGCGTCCCGCTCACCCGCCAGAAACCGGTGCAGGAAGTAGAACGAGAGCGGCAGCCCGCCGGCGCACAGCACCTGGAGGTGGGAGAGGTGGCCCATCATGAACGGCGAGAATGCGAACGCGATCCCGGCGAAGACCGCTCCCGCCTCGCTTCCCGTGAGGTGTCGAGCGAGCACGTACATCCCGAGCGCGGAACTCGCGAGCGCGAGGAGCAGCACGCAGTTGTACCCGACGATCGGGTTTCCGGCCAGTCGGGTCGGCAGTGCGGCGAGGAGCGCTTGCGGGAGGAGGTGCTCCGAGTAGGCGAGGGTCCGGTGGTTCGGGAAGAAGATGTTCGCGTCGAACAGGCCTCTCGGCGATCCCGTGCCCAGCTTGTGTAGGTCCCACGCCATGATCCAGGTGTTGAGCAGCGGGTCACCCGGGTCCGTCACAGCACGGTCGAGGTGGAGGGCGAGCGGCCAGGTCATCACCAAGGCCAGCACGAGGAACAACAACGCTGCCCGCGACCGTTCGATCACTGCGCCGAAGCCCCTTCCTCGGTGAGGATACGCGCCCATCGACGGCGGCGTTGATACCAGCTCGCGGTCACCCGGCTGGCCCTGCTAGGCTGGCCACGATGGCGGGCGCGAGGGTTCCGGCGGACGAACCGCGCGGCGTGTTGCCGCCGGCCCGTGGAGCGCTGCAAGGCTGGCTGATCGCGCTGGCGTCCCTAGTCGTGGCGATCGTGGGGTTCCGAGCCTTCAACCGCTACACCGACTCCCATCCCCACTTCGACTCGGGTGTGTACATGGGGGTCGCTGAGCATCTGCTCCGCGGCAAGGTCCTCTACCGCGACGTGTGGGATCACAAGCCGCCGTTGGTTCACGTGGTCAACGCGCTGGCTCTATCGTGCGGGGACCGCACCGTCAATTCGGTCCGGTCGGCGGAGCGTTGGTGGGCCGCCGCCGCAGGGCTGGCCATGTTCGCATTGGGCCTGCTGGCGTTCGAGAACCTCCCGGTCGCGGTCCTGGCCTCGCTGGTGTTCCTGCTCCACTTCTATCACCCGGGGATCTTCCGGGGCAACCAGCCCGAGGAATTCGGCTCGATTCTCACTCTCGCGGGGCTGGCGGCCTGCATGGGTTCGATGGCGGCTGCGGGCCGGCGCGGCGTGGCTCTCGCTGCCGGCTCCGGGCTCTTCTTCGGATTGGCATCTCTCAGCAAGGAGACGCTCGTCTTCGGGTGCCTGCCGTGGCTCGCCTTCCTCGTCTGGAGCCCGCGGTGCCCAAGGCCCGGGGGGAGACGTCGAGGCCTCTGGTTTCTCGCAGGGCTCCTCGCACCGGTCATGGTGTTCGGCGCCTACCTCGTGTGCAACCACGCCACGCAGGCGTGGCTCGACGTGATCCGGTTCAACCTCCACTACGCCCGCTTCGACGGAGAAGGCGCACCGAACCCTGGGCTCGTCGGCTTGCTCGCCGCCGGAATCGGCCGCGGCGGCCAGGTCCTCTTCAGTGTTTCGAGGATCACCACGATTGCGGCCGTTGCGGGCGCCATGAGCATGTTCGTTCCAGGATTCAGAAGGCAAACCGCGGGGTTTCCCGTGGCTACGAGCGCCTTCTTCCTCGCCAATCTGTTCGGCGTCTCACTTGCGCGCCGATACGCGTACTACTACCTACAGCTCGTGTCCAGTTACGTCCTGCTCGCCGCGTGTGGACTCGCGCTTCTCTGCTATCTGACCCGACGGCGACGATGGCTGGCGCCCGTAGTTACCGGTGTTACGGCGCTCGCCCTGCTTGCCGTGGACCCGAAGCCCTCGGCCGATTTCCTCCGCTCGTTGGCACATCCGAGGGAGCGCTGGGACGTGGGGGCCGACCGGGCGGCAGTCGTTCGTGCCTTGACCAGGCCGGATGAGCCAATCTGGAACTTGATCCGCGGCGGCGACTGGATCTACGCGATGGCTGATCGGCTTGCTCCGACGAGGTTCCTCTATCTGCCCGCTCACCTTTTTCGCGATCTTCCGGACGCTGAAGCCGCGAGGCGGGAGATCGTCTCCGCGCTCGAAACCCATCCTCCCAGAGTGGTGCTCTGCGACGAGGACCGGTCTGCAATGACCGAGGCCGGCCTGCAGGATTGGTTCGAGCACAACTACGTTCCCGGACCTCTCCCCGACGTCTATGTTACGAGGGCCAAGTGAACCGCCCGGGGCCGCGTGGATGCGTCCCTCCAGGAGTGCGGGTCCAAGCCTGCGGCGTTGCTAGACTGGTGGCGGCCGAGAGGAGCGGACAATGGACGCGCTGCGCAGGGTGTTCGGTCCTTCCCGCGAGGAGATCTGGCGCCAGCTCGCCGAGCGGATCGGCGCGCGCTTCGTCGACGGCGGGTTCCTCGGCCGCGACCGGGTGGTGGCGCGGCACCGCGAGTGGACGGTCACGCTCGACACCTACACCGTCAGCACCGGGAAGTCGACGGTCACCTTCACCCGGATGCGGGCGCCGTACGTCAACCCGGACGGCTTCCGCTTCACGGTCTACCGCGCCGGCCTCTTCACCGAGCTCGGCAAGAAGCTCGGCATGCAGGACGTCGAGGTCGGCGTGCCCGATTTCGACCGCGACTTCGTCGTCAAGGGCTCCGACGAGAGCCGGCTGCGCTCGCTGTTCGTCGACCCCGCGGTGCAGGCGCTGCTGCGGGCGCAGCCGCGCGTTCGCCTGGAGGTCGCCGACGACGAGGGGTGGTTCGGCGCCGAGTTCCCGGAGGGCGTCGACGAGCTGCGCTTCCACGTCCCCGGCGTGATCCGGGACCTCGAGCAGCTCAAGGGGCTGTTCGACCTCTTCGCCGCGGTCCTCGATCGCCTCTGCGCGATCGGCTCGGCCTACGCCCGCGACCCCGGCGTCACCCTCTAGCGTGCCGCTGCCGGCGGTCCGAACGGGGGCTGCGGCGGCCGATCCGGAGGCGACTGCGGCGCAGCCGCGGGCGCGGTCCGGGCGGTATACTCCGCGCCGATGGGAGCGGTGAGAGCAGGCAGATCGGCGCTCCTCGACGCGATCGAGGAGCGGGGCTGGCGGCTGCGCCGGCAGGCGGTCGCCGCGCCCACGCTGCCGTCGGCGCAGCTCGACACCGCGCTGCGCCTCGCGGCCGACCTCGCCGGCGAGCGCTGCGAGGAGAACATGGCCGGGTGGCGCGAGGCGCTCTTCACCGAGGCGCGCCGCCGCCTGTTCCCGGAGATCTACGCCGAGCCGACGCCGGAGCTGGAGCGCGTCGCCGAGTTCTTCTTCTCGCTCGCCGGGGTGGTGCTGCGCGAGCAGGCGCGCGGCCCCGGCGGCGGCATCGTGCAGCGCCTGCCGTTCGTCCCGCTCGCCGAGGAGGAGATCGCGCGCTGGCCGTCGGGCGAGGAGTACCGGCGGATGCTGCGCCACGTCGCCGACGACGCGGTGCTGGTGGCGATGGCGATGGCGCAGGAGTGGCGCGGGCTGACGCTCTACGAGCACGTGCTCGGCGTGACCGGGCTGTCGCTCTGGGTCGGCCGGCAGCTCGCCCGCGTCGCCGCGGTCGACCTGCCGCTGCTGCACGGCGCGGCGATCGGCCACGACATCGGCAAGTTCGGCTGCGTCGGCGACGAGGTGCGGCGCATCCCGCGGCTGCACTACTACTACACGAACGCGTTCTACGCCGACCGCGGGCTGCCCGGGCTCGGCCACATCGCCACCAACCACTCGGTCTGGGACCTCGAGCTGGTGCGCCTGCCGGTCGAGACGCTGCTGCTGATCTACGCCGATTTCCGCGTCAAGGAGTGGCCCGACGACGCCGGCCGCGAGCGGATGCGGATCATCTCGCTGGGCGAGGCGTTCGACGCGATCCGCAACAAGCTCGAGAACCCGGACAAGGAGAAGATCCGGCGCTACCGCGGCGTCTACCGCAAGCTGCGCGACCTCGAGGAGTACCTCCAGTTCCTCGGCGTCGAGCTCGATCCGCCCGGGTTCACCTGCCCGCAGCCGCCGCGGCCGGCGCTGCCGGCGGAGCTCGACGTCACGGCCGTGCTGGCCGGGCGCGAGCGCCCCGACGCGGTCGCGCTCGTCGCCGGGCGCAAGCTCGCCGCCGCGCGCCGGCTGTTCGTGACCGCCCACAACCTCGGCGTGATGGAGCGCCTGCGCGACCAGCCGGCGCTGCGCGCGCTGCTCGAGGAGGCAAGGTCGTTCGAGCGCTGGCGCGACCTGCGCACCTACCTCGCGATCCTCGGCGAGTACTCGCCCGCGCTCTCGCGCGAGCAGAAGTCGATGGCGCTCGACTTCTTCCTCGAGCTGCTCTCGCACCGCGACGACGACATCCGCTACCACGCCGCCAACCGCATCGCCGACCTGCTCGCGAGCCGCGAGGACTTCTGGCGCAAGGACCTCCCCGCCGGGATCGTGCTGCGCCCCGAGAGGACGATGCTCGACGAGCTCGAGCGCGTGCTCTCGCTGCTCGACCTCGCCGGCCCCGCGCCCGAGGAGGACATGGCGGCGACCGAGCGGGTGCTCTACGCGATCCCGATCGTCGTGCGCCGCCTGCTGCGCAAGGCCGGCCCGGACGTCAAGCCGCGCGCCTGGGAGCTGGTCAAGTCGAGCCTCGCGGCGCGGCTCGGCGACCCGCGCCCGCTCGTCGGCCTCTACGTCTGCGAGGCGTTGGAGGCGAGCCTGAGCGTGCAGCCCGCGGGCGACCGCGCCTGGCTGCTGCAGTTCGCCGCGGCGTGGATGGAGCACCCGGTGCTCGCCACCCGGCTGATGGCGTGGCTGCTGCTCGCGGCGCTCGCGCGCGAGCGCGACCGCGAGCTGGCGGCCGAGGTGCGGCGCCTGGTCGAGCGGTTGGGCGCGACGGTCGGGGAGTCGGCGACGGTGGCGGAGCTGCACCTGCTCCAGGAGCTGGCGGCCGCCTGCGGGCTGCGGGCGCTCGCCGAGCGCTGCCGCGCCCAGCGCCTGGAGGGACGCGACCCGGTGCGCGAGGTGTTCCTCCGCAACCTCAAGAGCCGCGTCGACTGGGTCGAGAAGAAGGTCAACTGCGACTACCTCACGGCGGCGGTGCTGCTGCGCCACCAGGAGGACCGCGACCCCGGCTCCTACTTCGCCAGCGAGGTGGCGTCGCACTTCGCCAACCTGCTCAAGGTGAGCCGGGTCGAGGGCACGCGCTTCCACGCCGGGCGCTGCCTGCTGCGCCTGCTGCCGCTGCTCACGGTGCCGCAGCGCAACGACCTCACGGTCGAGCTGCTGCGCTCGCTCGAGCTCGACGCCGAGTCGGTGACGCGCTACATCCCGCGCTTCCTCGGGCCGGTGCTGGCGAGCCTGCCGGAGCAGGAGTTCCTCGAGGCGCTCGAGGACGTCGAGGGCAACGCGCGGCGCGGCACCGAGCCGCTGCAGCGCCTGCTGCTGCAGACCGCGGGGTGGGTGCTGCTCTCGCTCGGGTCGGAGCGGGCGGGCGAGGCGGTGCTGCGGCGGCTGGCCGGGATCATCCTCGGCGCGCTCGCCGAGACGCGTCCGAGCACGGTGCACGAGGGGTTCGCCCAGGTCGCGATGGTGATGGACCGCCTCTCGCGCGCGCCGCGCGACGACGGCCGGCTGCGCGCGCTGCTCGCGCTCGCGACCAAGAAGCTGCTCGCGCTGGTCACGCACCGGCACGCCGACCGGGTGCGGTTCTTCCTCGTCGCCTCGGCGCTCTCGCACCTCGACCGCGCGCTCGGCCGGCTGCACCCGCCGGTGCGCTTCCCGGAGCGGCCGTCGGTGGCGTTCATCCCGGGCACGTTCGACCCGTTCACCACCGCGCACCAGGCGGTGGTGGCGAAGGCGCTGGAGAACGCCGACGAAGCGGTCGTGCAGATGGACGACTACTCCTGGCGCAAGCACGCGCTGCCGCGTCAGACCCGCGAGGAGCTGGCGTGGATGGCGCTCGCGGCGGTGCCGGAGGCGCACCTCGCGCCGTTCCGGCCGCCGGTGAACCTGGCCAGCCGCGACGGTCTGCGCCACCTGCGCCGGGCGTTCGGCCGGCGCCGCGTCGTGCTCGTCGTCGGCTCCGACGTGCTCGCCGGCGCGAGCGCCTACGGCAAGGAGGGGAGCGAGATCTGGCGCGTGCCGCACGTCGTGGTGATGCGTGACGGCGCCCAGCCCGAGGGGTTGCTCGACCGCATCGGCCGGTTCCGCCGCGGCGTCGCGGTGGTGCCGGCACCGCCGCGCGCTCACACCGTCTCCTCGACCTCGCTGCGCGCGGCGCTCGACCGCCACGAGGACGTAGAGGCGCTCTGCCACCCGCTGGTCGCGCGCACGCTGGTCGAGCGCAGGCTCTACGTCAACTACCCGGCCTCAAAGCAGCCGGTCGCGCCGCCCGCCGACCGGCTGGTCGCTGGCGACGCGGGCGCCGGGCTGCCGCCGGGGCTGGCGACGCTCGCGGAGCTGGGCGCAGCGCCGGCCGCGGATTTCGCCGGCAGAGGCCGCTGCATCTGCGTCCTCACCCCGGGCGACGGCGGGGGCGGAGGTGGTGCGCTCGCCGCGCTGGCGTGGCGCCCGGTGTCGGCGGCGGCGCTGCCGGTGGTGCTCGGCGAGGAGGAGCTCGCCGCCGCGACCGAAGGGCGCCTGGTCGGCCAGGGCGCGCTGGTGGAGCGAGTCGCGGCGGCGCCGGGAGCGGACGAGGCCGTGCTCGAGCGCCTTCTTTCCGACGCGATCGCGCGCTGGCTCGACGCCGGGCTGCTGTTCGCGATGCTGCCGCTCGGGGTCGGCGAGGGCGGGCCGCTGCGCGCGGCCGCCGCCGGGCTCGGCGCGGCCACGGTCGGCCTCGCGGCGGCCGGCGAGCGGAGCGGGGGAGAGGTCGCGGTGTTCCGCCTCACCCGCCCGCTCGTCATGGTGATGGACCTCGAGTCGATCCTCCAGCCGCCCTACGCCGCCTCGCCCCGGGTGCGGAGCGCGCTCGCGGCGGGACGGCGCGCCGCGTCCGCGTTCTTCGCCGCGCTCGCGCCGGGCGACGCGCTGCTCCAGCTCAACGAGGACCAGCTCAAGCGGCGCCTGGTCGAGTCGGCGGCGGAGCGGCTCGCCGAGGGAGGCGGGCGCAAGCGCGTCGTGCTCGGCCTCGGGTGGCAGTTCTCGCGCGACATCGTCGGCGACGCGCCGACGATCGCGGTCGAGCTGGAGCGGGTGCTGACCTGGCAGGGCTACGAGGGCGGGCTGGTGCCGCTCCACGGCAGCCCGCCGCTTCAGCTGCAGCTCGCGGTGGCGCGCGAGCTCGCGCGCAACGCGATCCTGCTCGTGCCGTTCCTCGACAGCGCGGAGCCGGTGATCCAGACCGTCGCGACCGCGCGCGAGGTCGGCGTGACGGTCCGCGAGGTGCTGATCGGCGTGACCGACGCCGCGGTGCGCGCGACGCTCGAGCTGCGCGGCATCCCGCACCGCTGCACCGTGGTGGTGCCGGGGTGGCACGGCGTGCTGCGCGAGAGCGCGGTGGCGCCGTTCCTCGGCGGGTGGAGCATCGTTGGCCGCGCACCGCTGGAGACCGGCTCGTTGATCCCCTCGCTCAACGACTGCCTGCCCTACCACTACCCGCACCACCTCGGCCTGGCGAACGAGGCGGCGCTCGACTTCTCGCGGCTGGCGCTGCACCAGGCGCGCCAGCTGCTGCTCGCGATCGAGGAGACGTTCCGCGAGCGCGAGGGCCGGCTGCTGTCGGTGCGCGACCTCGGCGCGGTGGTGCGCGTGCCGCGCTGCCCGCCGTTCCCGGAGGGGTTCCTGCCGCCGCGCGAGCGCTTCCCGAGCGAGCTGCTCGCCGACGACATCGAGGCGCTGGCGCGTCTCCACCCCGCGACGCACGCCGCCCACCGCCGGCGCTGGCGCGAGACGTGACGCTCTACGGCAACGGCCGCGCCGCGCTCGCCGGCGACCGGGAGACCGCCGGCCGGCTGGGCTGGCCGGCTCGGCGCCGCTCGCGTCCCGAGCCGGAGATCGTCCTTCGCCCCCGCGACGGCGACCCGACCGCGGAGCCGTGGATCGCCCCTCCGCGCTGGCATCCGCGCCTCGGCCTCGAGCCGCGCCAGCGACGCGCTGAGGCGCGGCGGGACTGGACCTACCTGCCCGGCGCGGCGGGGCTCGATCGCTACCTCGAGCGCCTGGCCGCGCCGCAGCCGCATGGCGGGCTCGTCGTCGGCCTCGCCGGTCTCGGCCGGGTGGGCGGCGCCGCGGCGACGCTGCTCGCCGCCGCGCCGGTGCGCAGCTCCGGGATCCGCGAGCTGCGCATCCACGACGCCGACGCCGCCAATCAGCAGCGCTGGGTGCTGGAGCTGGGGTCGATCGCGGTGTGGCGGGATCGCGAGCCGCGCCCGGCAGTGCGGGCGGCGCGCGCGGAGGAGCTGTTCGACGGCTGCGACGCGTTCCTCTTCGCTCCCGCGGCCGGGGTGCCGCCGCTCGGCAGCGAGGGCGACGTGCGCCTGGTGCAGTTCGAGCCCAACCGGGCGATCCTGCGGCCGTACCTCGACGCGGCGCGCGCGGCGGGCTTCACCGGGCTGTTCCTGATCGTCTCGGACCCGGTGGAGGGCCTGGCGCAGGCCGCGTTCCACGACTCCAACCTCGACGCGCGCGGCGGCTTCGACGGCCGCGGCCTCGCCCCGGAGCGCGTCGCCGGCCTTGGCCTCGGCGTGATGTGGGCGCGGGCGCTGGCGGAGGCGCGGCGCGGCGGGTTCGCGGAGGTGGTCGCCGCGCACGGCGCGGCGTTCGGCCCGCACAGCGCGGAGGTGCTGGCGTTCGACGACGTACGGTCGCCCGACGCGGGACGCTCGGCGCGCCTCACGCGCGCCGCGCGCGAGTGCAACCTGCGGGTGCGCGAGCTGGGCTACCTGCCCTACGTCGGGCCGGGCGTCTCCTCGGTGGCGCTCGCGCTGCCGCGCCTCCTCGCCGGTCGGGAGACCCCCGCCAGCGTGCTGACCGGCGGAATCTACTTCGGCATGCCGGCGCGCTGCGAGTGGGCCGCGCTGCCGTCGCCGCGGCGCATGGCCGCGCCGGTCTGGTGCGCGATCGGCGAGCTGCACGCCCGCATGCGCGAGCGTGCCGGCGCGCTCGGCCTGCGGTTCGGGAACTGACGCGCGCCGCGGCCGGTTGTCCGGGGTGCGGCCGCGCCGGCGCGCGCCGGGGAGGGCACGATGATCAAGGGCGTGCACACCATGTTCTACACCTCGAGGCCCGAGGAGCTGCGCGCGTTCCTCCGCGACAAGCTCGGCTTCTCCGGCCACGACGTCGGCGAGGGCTGGCTGATCTTCGACCTGCCCGAGGCGGACATGGGCTGCCACCCGGAGGACGCGGCCAAGGGCGCGCCCTCCGGCACCGCGCACATCTCGTTCTACTGCGACGACATTGCCAAGACGGTCGCGGAGCTGACGGCGCGCGGCGTCAAGTTCAAGGGCGGCGTCGACGACCGCGGCTGGGGGCTCGTGACACGCTTCACGATGCCAGGCGGATTCGACGTCGACCTCTACCAGCCGCGCTACGCCAAGGGCGCGCGGAAGAAGAGGTAGCCGCCCGGCCGCCGCGGACTGCGTGCCCGGTCGCCGGCGCTGGCCCCGGGGTCAGCCCTTGGCGGCGAGCTCCTGCTCGCGCGCGGCGCGCGCGGCGGCCATCGCGGTGTCGAAGCGCGCCGCGAAGCGCGACTCCAGGCAGTCGAGCGACAGCGTCTCGTGCGGCGCCGCCGGCGAGGCGAGCGCGGCGAAGTCGGGCGCGAGCTTGGGCAGCGCGCACAGCCCGGCGTCCCAGATCGCGTCGCTGCCGCCGTTCCCGCCGGCGAGACCGCGGTAGATCGGCGCGACGCGCTCGATCTCCGCCATCACCTCGGCGCTGGAGGCGTACTTCATCTTGAAGCGGAATCCCATGCGGGCGGCCAGCTCGCACAGGATCTGCCAGTTCTCCATCCCGTTGCGCGGCGGCACCGCCTGGCGCACGGCCTGGACGCGGCGCTCGTGGTTGGTGAGCGTGCCGCTGGTCTCGGCCAGCGCCGAGAGCGGCAGCACGACGTTGGCGACCTGCGCGGTGGCGGTGGCGAAGAGGTCGCCGACGAGCAGGAAGTCGACCGCGAGCAGACCCTCGCGAAGCGGCGCGGGCAGCCCGGGGTTGCCGAGCGGGTCCTCGCCGAGCACGACCGCGACCTTGATCTTCTTCGCCTCGAGCGCGTCGGCGAGGTCGCCGTCGTGGCCCTTGAGGTCGCGCAGTACGACGCACCACTCCTTCTCGAGCGCCTCGATCGCGGCGCTGTCGTCGAGCGGCACGTAGCCGGGCAGCCAGGCCGGGCTCGCTCCCATGTCGAGCAGCCCCTGCATGTTCGACTTCTCGCGCAGCGCCAGGTAGGGCATCCCGAGCGCCTCGGCGGCGGCCGCGAACACCCGCTCGTCGCCGGCGGCGCGCGGCCCGCGGAAGTCCTTGTTGAACGCCATCACCTTGAGGATGCTGCGGGCGAGGATCGCCGCCGCCTCGGCGACATCCTCGGGCGCGACGCCGGTCGCCTCGAGGTCGGCGGGGGAGAGCGCCGCGACCGCCGCCGCCAGCTCGGGCCGGTCGTCGAGGCCGTCGCCGGAGGTCGCCGCCACCTCGCGCAGGATCGCGAGCAGGACGCGGCCCTCGGCGCCGGGCCGGCAGCGGAGGAACACCTCGGCGGTGCCCGCCGTGCGGTTGTCCCCGGAGCCGACGTAGATCAGCTTGGCGCCGTTGCGGATCGCGCGCTTGGCGAGGAGGTCGACGACGAAGTGCTCCTGGTCGAGGTCGGAGTCGAGGACGAGGATCGCCTGGGCGTCGACGAGGTCGGCGTAGGTCGCGGTGGAGACGATCTCCGGGCAGTCGAAGCGCCGGTTGACGAGCTGCGCGAGCGAGGCGACGTTGTGGGTGCGCAGCGCGACGCGGGCGAACTTCTGCGCCAGGTAGATCTCCTCGTTGGTCAGCCGCGGCGAGACGAACACCGCGATCTCGTCGGGCGAGTAGCGGCGGCACAGCTCCTTCAGGCGCATCGCGGCGTACGACAGCGCGTCGTCGAGGGTGGTGTCCTGGAGCTCGCGCCCGGGGCGGATCTTCGCCTGCAGCAGTCGGTCGGGCGCCTGCACGTACTCGAAGCCGAAGATCCCCTTCCGGCAGTGGTTGCCCATGCTGACCGGGTTGTCCTCGCGGCGCCCGGTCTTGATCAGCGAGTTGCCGTACGAGTGGACGTCGAGCTGGCAGCCGACGCCGCAGTAGTGGCAAACCGAGGGCGTGATCGCGCTCGCCCACGGGCCGGGCTTGGCGAGCGGCAGCCGCTGCGCGATCGCACCGGTCGGGCAGGTACCGACGCACAGGCCGCAGCTGACGCAGTCGGTGTCGAGCAGCGAGCCGCCGAGCGCCGGCTTGACGACGGTGGAGAAGCCGCGGTTGATGAAGCCGTAGGCGGCGACGCCCACGACCTCCGCGCACATCCGCACGCAGCGGCCGCAGAGGATGCACTTGTTGGGGTCGAGCTCGATGAACGGGTGGGTGCGGTCGATGCGGTGCTGGTTGGCCTCGCCGAGGAACGACTTCAGCTCGACCTGGTACTCGGTCGCGTAGCGGCGCAGGTCGCAGTCGAACAGCGCGGTGCAGCCGCACTCCAGGCAGCGCGCCGACTCGGCCGCGACGTCGTCGGTGGTGTAGCCGAGCTCGACCTCGCTGAAGCTGCCCTTGCGCTCGACCGGCGGGATCAGCGGCATCGGCCGCTGCGGGGCCGGCTCCGAGGAGCGCAGGTCGGCGGCGGTCACCTTGGCGAACACGTCCTTGCGGCTGACGAACTCGATCGGCTCGGGCTCGGCCTTGCCGGTCGTGACGTAGCGGTCGATCGCGTGGGCGGCCTTGCGCCCGGCGGCGATCGCCTCGACCGCGGTGGCGGCGCCGGTGACGACGTCGCCGCCCGAGAACACGCCCTCGACGCTGGTCTCGAAGGTGCGCTCGTTGACCTGGATCGTCTGCCAGCGGGTGAGGCTCAGCGTCTCGCCGAAGGGAAGGAAGTTCGGCACCTTGCCGCCGACCAGCTCGCTGACCTTGGTGCTCTGGCCGATCGCGGCGATGACGAAGTCGCAGGGCACGACGAACTCCGAGCCGCGCACCGGCTTGGGGCTGCGGCGGCCGGAGGCGTCGGGCTCGCCGAGCTCCATGCGCAGGCACTCGAGTCCGGCGACGCGGCCGTTCTCCTTGATCACGCGGGTCGGCGCGACGAGGAACTCCATCCTCACGCCCTCGTGCTCCGCCTCGTCGATCTCGACGGCGTTGGCCGGCATCTCGGTGCGGGTGCGGCGGTAGAGGATCTCGACCTCGTCCGCGCCGAGGCGGAGCGCGGTGCGGGCGCAGTCGATCGCGGTGTTGCCGCCGCCGACCACCACGACCTTGCCGTGGACGTCGACCTTGCGCCGCAGGCCGAAGTTCTCGAGGAACTTGATGCCGGGGAGCACGCCCGGCGCGTCCTCGTCCTTGACGCGCATGGTCGAGCTGTCCCAGGCGCCGAGGCCGAGGAACACCGCGTCGAAGCCGTCCTGCTTCAGGCTCGCGACGGTGAAGTCCTTGCCGAGCGAGACGTTGGTCGAGAGCTTCACGCCCAGGTCGAGGATCTGGCTGACCTCGAGGTCGAGCACCTCCTTCGGCAGGCGGTACTCGGGGATGCCGTAGCGCAGCATCCCGCCCGCCTCCGGCATCGCCTCGAAGATCTGCGCCTGGTAGCCCTTGAGCGCGAGGTAGTAGGCGCAGGCGAGCCCGGCCGGCCCGGCGCCGACGACCGCGACCCTCTTGCCGTTGGCGGGCGCGGGCGTGGGGCGGAACGGCTCCGCCTTGCCGAGGTCGAGGTCGGCGATGTAGCGCTTGATGTAGTCGATGCCGACCGCCTGGTCGAGTAGGTTGCGGCGGCACCCCTTGACCTCGCACGGCCGGGTGCAGACGCGCCCGCAGATCGCGGGGAGCGGGTTGCGCTCCTTGATCAGGCGCACGGCGTCGGTGAACTTGCCGAGCGCCGCGAGCGCGACGTAGCCCTGGATGTCGACGCCGGCGGGGCAGGCGAGCTGGCACGGGCCGATGCAGTCGGCGTAGTGATTCGACAGCAGCAGCTCGAGCGCCGCCTTGCGCGAACGGCGGATCTCGGCGTTCTCGGTCTCGACCACCATCCCGCCCGAGACCTTGGTCGAGCAGGCGGGGACGAGCGTGCGCGCGCCCTTGACCTTGACGACGCACAGGAAGCAGGAGGCGAACGGCTCGAGCTGCTCGTCGTGGCAGAGCGTGGGGATGTTGCGGATGCCGTTCTCGCGGGCGACCTGCAGGATCGTCTGACCCGAGTCCGCGATCACCCGTTTGCCGTTGATTTCCAGCTTGACAAGCGCCATGGAGTTCTCCGTTGCCTCAATCGACCGCGATCGCGTCGGTGCGGCAGGCCTTGTGGCACTCGCCGCAGTGCGTGCACTTCGACTGGTCGATGACGTGGACCTTCTTGAGCTCGCCGCTGATCGCCTTGGTCGGGCAGACCTTGGCGCAGATCATGCAGCCGATGCAGGAGTCGAGGATGGCGTAGGTGAGCAGCGGCTTGCACTGGTGCGCCGGGCACTTCTTGTTCGAGATGTGCGCCTCGTACTCGGAGCGGAAGTACTTGATCGTGGTGAGGACCGGGTTGGGAGCGCCCTGCCCGAGGCCGCACAGCGAGTTGTTCTTGACCAGGGAGGCGAGCTGCTCGAGCAGCTCGATGTCGCCCTCCCGGCCTTCGCCCTCGGTGATGCGGGTGAGCACCTCGAGCATGCGCTTGCTGCCGACGCGGCAGAACGTGCACTTGCCGCACGACTCGCGCTGGGTGAAGTCGAGGAAGAAGCGGGCGACGTCCACCATGCAGGTGGTGTCGTCCATCGCGACCATGCCGCCCGAGCCCATGATCGCGCCGGTCTTGGTGATCGACTCGTAGTCGATGAGGGTGTTCTGCAGCTCCGCCGGGATGCAGCCGCCGGACGGGCCGCCCATCTGCACCGCCTTGAACTTGCGGTCCTGCTTCATCCCGCCGCAGACGTCGAAGATGATCTCCTTGATCGAGATCCCCATCGGCACCTCGACCAGGCCGCCGTGCTTGACCTTGCCGGCCATCGCGAACACCTTCGTGCCCTTCGAGTTCGCGGTGCCCATCGCGGCGAAGGTGGCGGCGCCGTTGGTGACGATCCACGGCACGTTGGCGAACGTCTCGACGTTGTTGATGCTGGTCGGGCAGTCCCACAGGCCGCGGTTGGCCGGGAACGGCGGACGCGTGCGCGGCATCCCGCGCTTGCCCTCGACCGACGCGATCAGCGCCGTCTCCTCGCCGCACACGAACGCGCCGGCGCCCTCCTTGAGCTTGATGTGGAAGGAGAACGGCTTGCCGAGGATGGCGTCGCCGAGGAAGCCGCGCTCCTCCGCCTGTGCGATCGCGATGTTGAGCCGCTCGATCGCCTTCGGGTACTCGGCGCGCACGTAGACGTAGCCCTCGGCGGCGCCGATCGCGAACGCGGCGATCGCCATCCCCTCGAGCACGGCGTGGGGGTCGGATTCGAGCACCGAGCGATCCATGAACGCGCCGGGGTCGCCCTCGTCGGCGTTGCAGATGACGAACTTGCGCTGCCCCGGTGCGAGCCGGGTGAAGCGCCACTTCATCCCGGTGGGGAACCCCGCGCCGCCGCGGCCGCGCAGGCCGGAGTCGATCATCGAGGTGATGAGCGCGTCGGGGTCGTTCTGCTCGAGCACCTGCGCGAGCGCCTTGTAGCCGCCGGCCGTGAGGTAGTCCTCGATCGACTCCGGGTTGATCTTGCCGCAGTTGCGCAGCACGATCCGGGTCTGGTTCGTGAAGTAGGCGCGCTCGGTGCCGCGGCCGTCGTCGGCCCACACCAGCCAGTCGTCGATCACCTTGCCGTTGCCGAGGTGGTCGTGGAGGATGCGGTCGACCTTGTCCGGCGTCACGTTGCCGTACTGGAACCGCTCGCCGTCCTCGGTGCGGACCTCGACCAGCGGCTCGCGGTAGCACATGCCGATGCAGCCCGTCTTCTCGAGCTGGAAACCGCCGCCGGCGAGCTGCGCCGCGGCGAGCGCGTCGTACGTCTTCTCGGCGCCGGCGGCGATGCCGCAGGTGCCGAGGCCGACGAGGATCTTCGTCACATGACCTCCCCGGCCGCGGCCTTCTGGTAGCCCTTCAGCACCTTCTTGACCTCTTTCTCGGTGAGGTTGCCGTAGGTCGAGTTGTTGACCATGATCACGGGCGCGAGCGAGCAGCAACCGAGGCACGCCACGGTCTCGAGCGTGAACAGGCGGTCGGGCGTGGTCTCGCCGTTGGCGATCTGCAGGTGGTCCTCGATCGCCTTGGTGATCGCGTTGGCGCCGCTGACGTGGCAGGCGGTGCCGTGGCACACCCGGATCAGGTTCTTGCCGATCGGGTGGAAGCGGAACTGGGCGTAGAACGTCGCCACCCCGTAGATCTGCGAGAGCGGGATGCCGCTGGCGGCGTGGATCTCCGCGATCCTCTCGCGGGTGATGTACCCGTCGGTCTCCTGCGCGCGCTGGAGGAGCGGGATCAGCTGGCCCTCTTGCCCGGCATAGTGCTGCTTCCTGAAGTCGTATTTACGGTGCTCGTTCACAGTCGTCGCTCCTTGTGTGACGTCTTGTCTTTCTCTGACCCCGGACCCCTGACCCCTGAACCCGCCTTTAGTCGTAGGGCGTCTCGAACATGCGGTTCATCAGGTTCATCATCTGGTCGACGTCGCCCACGCCCCCAAGCGCGTGGCCCTTGCAGCCGCGGCGGGAGCAGAACTCGAGGTAGCCGCCGCTCGTGATGTTGAGCGACGCCATCGGCGCGCCGCACAGCTTGCAGGGGATCGCGAGCATGACGCTGGCGTCGCACTTCGGGCAGCGGAACTCGGCGACCGCGCCGGGCGGGATGTCGAGGTCGGTCTCGAGCGAGTAGTCGCCGAACACGGCCGACAGCGACACCTGCCCGTCCTGGTGCGTGTCGCGGATGTAGGCGTCGAGGTTGACCCGGTTCTTGACCGTCAGCGTCACGTTGCAGTACGGGCACGCGAGCTCGAGCAGCAGCATCTTCTTACTCATGGTCGCCTCCATGGCGATTCGTGCTCTCTTTCTCAAGCGACTCCAGCCGGAGGAACACGCAGTCCTCGATGGCCGCCTCGCCGCGGACCACGTCCTCGGCGAGGGTGTCGCAGTTCGGCGCGCCGCACGCGCCGCAGTCCTTCCCCGGCAGGCGCTCGCGCAGCGCGTCCTTCTCTCGCTTCAGGGCGATCGCCTGCCGCAGGTCGCGCGCGAGCGGCCGCACCGGGCGGGCGTGGATCTCCGACTCGATGTCGAAGAAGTGCTCGCGCAGCATCGAGCGGACCTTCTCCTCCTTCACCTTGCCGCTGTCGCCGATCGCGCGCGCCAGCTGGCGGATGTTGCGCTGGGCGACGAAACGCCCGGCGATCGTCAGCGTGCCGCCGACGCACCCGCCGGAGCAGATGTACGCCTCGATGAAGTCGACGCCCGCGAACGTGCCGGACTCGATCCGGTCGAACACCCAGACCACGTCGCGCAGGCTCCGCACCGTCATCGCGTTGGAGTTGCGCATCGCCGAGATCTCGCCCCCCGCCATCGCCCAGCGCAGCCCCTTGGCGCTGATCGACTCGGCGGAGTCGGCGCCCGGGTCGCGCTTGATCGCCTTCAGCAGCGGGCCGTACAGCTCGGCGATCGAAAAGGCGCCGTCGAGGTTCGAGGCCTCCAGCCCGACCGGCGCGGCGATCGAGTCGACGATCGCGGTGCACGGGGTGATGAAGAAGATGCCGATCTCGGCGGGGTCGAGGCCGAGCTCGGCGGCGAGGCGGCGGCGGCGCAGCTTGGCGGCCAGCTCGCGCGGCGTCTCGAGCGGCACGAGGTGGGGGATCAGGTCGGGGTAGCGGATCTGGATCAGCCGCACCACCGCCGGGCAGGTGACCGAGATCTTCGGCCACGGCCCGTCGCACTCCGACAGGTAGGCGTCGGTGGCGCCGGTCAGCATCTCGCACATCCACGAGATGTCGCAGGTCGAGTCGAAGCCGACGTGGCGCAGCGCGCGCAGCACCTGGCCGGGCTGCACGCCCTTGTCGAACTGGGCGTAGAGCGTGAGCGACGGCACCGCGACGGTGTGCTTGAAGCGCTTGAGGTCGGCGGGCGACGACGTCTTCGCCCTCATCGCGTCCCAGCGGCAGGCGTCGATGCAGGCGCCGCAGTCGATGCACAGCTCGTCGTCGACCCGGGCGAGCTCCTCGCGCACGCGGATCGCGCGCGTCGGGCACACCTGCGAGCACGACACGCATCCGATGCACTTGTCGGGGTCGGTGACGACGGCGTGGGAGCGCTCGATCATCGCGGTCACCCGGCCGGCGCGGCGTCGGTCCGCACCAGGTAGCGGAGCGTCGTGCCGACCCCGACCGTCGAGCTGATCTCGAACTCGTCGCTGTTGCGCCGGATGTTGGGGAGGCCGAGGCCGGCGCCGAAGCCGCGCGCCCGCATCTCGGCGGTGGCGGTCGAGTGGCCCTCCTGCATCGCCCACTCGATGTCCGGGATCCCCTGGCCGCGGTCGGCGACCACGACGCGCACCGCGTCGGGAAGGACCTCGAGCTCGAGGCGCGCCTCGTCGGCGTACATGATCACGTTCATCTCCGCCTCGAAGTTCGCGATCGAGAGGCGCCGGATCACCGCCGGGTCGAGGCCGAGCTGCTTGAGGATCGACTTGACCTGCGTCGCAACTTCACCACCGTGCTCGAAGTCGTTGCCGCGGATGGTGAATTGCTCGCGGTAGAGGACCTCAGCGACCATCGGCGGGGTTCGCCCGGCGGGCCGTTCGGCCGGCAGCGCGGGGCGCGCTCACTTCGCGCTGCACGGTGCCTCCGCGGCCGCCCTGGTCGCGGCGGTGAGGCCGCGCTGGAAGAGGATCCCGCAGCACTCGAACGTCGTGCGGCGGGTGGCGAGGAGCGGGATCTCGCGGTTGCGGGCGAGCTCGAGCGCCTCCGGCGAGGGGCGCTTGTCGCAGACGAAGAGGATGCCCTTGCAGTCCGCCACGTCGGCGGTGTGGACCGCCTGGACGCTGGTCAGGCCGGTGATCAGCAGGGCGTTGGGCAGGGAGAAGGCGAGCACGTCGCTCATCAGGTCGGCGGCGAAACACGAGAACACCTGCAGGTCGAGCATCTCGTGGCAGCAGACGACCTCGCAGTCGAGCAGCGACGCGACGGACCTCAGTTGCACCCGCTTCCCCCCGTTCCGCCGCGGCGCGCGACCGCGGCGAAAGCCTCAGCGAATCCCGGCCTCATAGAGCTTGGTCGCCACCTGCCAGCGGTTCAGGGCGGTGGAGAAGATGGCGATCTCGGCCTTGACCGCCATCTTGAGCACGTCGTCCGCGGGCTTCTTGCCCTGGGCGACGACGATGCCGCAGATGTCCACCAGGTTGGCGGCCGCGAGCGCGTTGCTGTGGACCTGGACGGTGACCAGGAGATTGCCGGCCTTGGCGTTGGCGATCACGTCGGACACCATGTCCGAGATGTAGACCCCAGTGACGTCCCGGTCGGGCACCGGCGTGAGCCCCTCGAGTTCGAGCTTGTCGGCGATCTCTTGCAGTTTCATCCCTCGCCCTCCTTGATCAGGCGGATCGAACCTTCTCCTCCATCGCGGTGAGTCCGAAGTCGAGCATGATCTGGCCGTAGGACAGCTCCTTGTAGAGCCCGAAGGAGTCCGGGAGGATGAGGATCTTCTTGTCCCTGGTCCGGAGTCGCTCGTTGAACGCCTTGTTGAGCACCACCAGCTTGTCGAGCGGCATCTCGAGGCGGCCGCCGTCGGGCGCCTCGTAGGTGACCGCGACGTAGATCGAGATCCGGTTCTCGTGCGCCAGCTCGCCGATGCGGTACAGCTCGCTGTCCTTGTCGCAGCAGCCGTAGTAGAGCAGGCCGAGCATTTCGTCGAACCTGACGGTCTCGCCGGTCTGGTTGTCGCGCACCGCGAAGCGGAACGACTGCGCCATCTCCCAGAAGCTCCACACCCGCGAGCCCTCGCGGTACGGCTCCTTCGGCGGGACCGGCTCGGCGGAGAAGTACGAGCGGGCGGCGTGGCTGTACATCTCCCGCTCGATGATCACGTAGCCGGGTTCGACGTCGGTCAGCTCGTAGCGGGGCCGGGTGGTGTCGTTGACCATGCGGTTCGGTCCCTTTTCTGGGCGCCGCTCTTCCCGTGCCTGCGACCTCTGGTGGGAAAGCAACCTGTCGGTTCCTCGGCCCCCGTTTCGCCGCGGCGGGAACCGTGAGCCGGCCGGCCACCTCGGCGCACAACCATTCCGCGGCCAAGATAGGCCCGCCGCCACGCGTCGTCAAGAGCCTCAACTGTTTGGCCAAATCTGAGATAGTGTCGCATCGGCCGCGCGGCGTGAGGTTCCGGCGGCGGCGCGGCGCGCCCGGCCGCGCTCGCGGGCGGCCGATCCGGAGATCTCGCTGCTGGGAGCTTGTGAAAGTGCTCCCCACTTGCAATCTGCTTGACAAATTGAGCAAAATACGCGCCGTGCCGGCGCCTCCTCCAGGAGGCGAGGACAAAGGGAGGAATGAAAATGAGTGGAAAGCAGATCGTGGCGACGTTCATGGAACGGCTCGTCGCCAAGAACCCAGCGGAGCCCGAGTTCCATCAGGCCGTGAAGGAGGTCGTGGACTCCCTCGTCCCGTGCCTGGACAAGCACCCCGAGTACGTCGAGCACAAGATCCTCGAGCGGATGAGCGAGCCCGACCGCATTTTCATGTTCCGGGTGCCCTGGCTCAACGACAAGGGCGAGGTGCAGGTCAACCGCGGCTTCCGCGTCGAGTTCTCCAACTCGATCGGCCCGTACAAGGGCGGGCTGCGGTTCCACCCGACGGTCAACCTCGGCATCCTCAAGTTCCTCGGCTTCGAGCAGATCCTCAAGAACAGCCTGACCACGCTGCCGATGGGCGGCGCCAAGGGCGGCTCCGACTTCGACCCCAAGGGCAAGTCGGACTTCGAGGTGATGCGCTTCTGCCAGAGCTTCATGAACGAGCTCTACAAGCACATCGGCGCCAACATCGACGTCCCCGCCGGCGACATCGGCGTGGGCGGCCGTGAGATCGGCTACCTGTTCGGCCAGTTCAAGAAGCTCACCCACTCGTTCGAGGGCGTGCTCACCGGCAAGGGCCTCAACTGGGGCGGCTCGCTGATCCGGCCCGAGGCGACCGGCTACGGCTGCGTCTACTTCGCCGAGGAGATGCTCAAGACCCAGGGCAAGTCGTTCAAGGGCATGACCGTCGCGGTGTCGGGCTCGGGCAACGTCGCGCAGTACGCGATCGAGAAGGTCAACCAGCTCGGCGGCAAGGTGATCACGGTCTCCGACTCGAACGGCACCGTCGTCGACAAGGACGGCATCAAGGGCGAGAAGTGGGACTTCCTGATGGAGCTGAAGAACGTCAAGCGCGGCCGCATCAAGGAGTACGCCGACAAGTTCCATTGCGAGTACTACGAGGGCAAGCGGCCCTGGTTCGTCAAGTGCGACATCGCGCTCCCGTGCGCGACGCAGAACGAGGTCAGCGGCGAGGACGCCCAGACGCTCGTCAAGAACGGCTGCATCTGCGTGTCCGAAGGCGCCAACATGCCGACCACGCTCGAGGGCGTCGAGGTGTTCCTGGCGAAGAAGACGCTCTACGGCCCCGGCAAGGCCGCCAACGCCGGCGGCGTGGCCACCTCCGGTCTCGAGATGTCGCAGAACAGCCTGCGCCTCTCCTGGACCCGCGAGGAGGTCGACCAGCGCCTCCACACCATCATGAAGGACATCCACCACGCGTGCGTCACGACGGCGAAGGAGTACGGCGTCCCGGGCAACTACGTGCTCGGCGCCAACATCGCCGGCTTCGTCAAGGTCGCCAACTCGATGATCGACCAGGGCCTGGTGTAGTCGGTCCCGGACGATCTTCTCCGGAACACTCGGGGAGGGCGCAGGCCCTCCCCGTTTTTTCTCCCGACCGTGCGGGCGAGTCGGCTAGAGTCCGGCGCCGCGCGCGACCACGCTGGCGCTCGCCTGCGCCACCGGCTTGACCACGATCTCGTCGACGTTGACGTGCGCCGGGCGCGTCGCCGCCCACACGATGCAATCGGCGATGTCCGCCGCGGTCAGCGGCGTGAGCCCCTGGTAGACCTTCGCGGCGCGCTCCTGGTCGCCGGCGAAGCGCACCACCGAGAACTCCGTCTCGACCATGCCGGGCGAGACGTCGGTGATGCGGATCGGCTTGCCGTTGAGCTCGAGGCGGAGCGTGCGGGTCACGGCGACCGCCGCGTGCTTGACTGCGGTGTAGCCGGCGCCGCCGACGTAGACCTCGCGGCCGGCGATCGAGGTGACGTTGACGATGTGGCCGCGCCCGGCCTCGAGCGCCGGGAGCAGCGCCCGCGTCACGCGCATCAGCCCGACGACGTTGGCCTGGTACATCCACTCCCAGTCGTCGTCCTTCGCCTGCGCCACCGGTTCGAGGCCGAGCGCGCCGCCGGCGTTGTTGACGAGCAGGTGCAGGCGGGCCGGGACGTGGGCGCAGAACCCGTCGACCGAGCCGGTGTCGGTCACGTCGAGCGGGTACGCGCGCCCGCCGAGCCGCCGCGCGAGCGCCTCGATGCGCTCGAGCCGGCGTGCGCCGAGGATCACCTCGTATCCGACCGCTGCCAGCGCCTCAGCGGTCGCGGCACCGATCCCCGCGCTCGCGCCGGTCACGACCGCGACCTTCCGCTCATCAGCCGTCATACGTCCTCCTACGCGCCGCCGGGCCCTGGGCCGCGGCGCGCCTGCGCGAGCCTAGCTCAAACGCGCGGCGGCGCAAGTCGCGCCCCGCCGGGCGTGCGGGCGAGCCGCGGGCGTCGCCGGCTGGAGCCGGGCGACCGCCCGGGGCGCGGATCGACGCCCGTCTCGCGGGCTCAGAACAGCGACCACTTGTGCTTGAGCTTGAGCGGCCTGTCGGCGTCGCCGAGCTTGGCGGTGTGGCCGGCGTAGTCGGTGGCCACGACGTAGAGGTCGACCGTCTTGTTGCGGTGGAACTCGGGCGTCAGCTCGCAGGTGAAGTCGCTGCCGCCCGCTTGCGCCACCGCAAGCGCCTGGTACGAGGTGGTGTCCTCGACGCGCGCCAGCACCGACACGCTCTTGACGGCGTGGTCGTCGGTGACCTGGAGCAGGATGGTGAACGGCTTGCCCTTCGAGTACTCGAGCTTGAACCCGGGCTTGAGCTGGACCACCGGCGGTTCCTTGTCGAGCTGCGCGAGCTGGCGCTGCAGGCGGCCGCGCTCCTGGGCGAACTGCGGCTCCCAGCGGCCGGCCGGGCCGGCCTGCTGTAGGGCGTCGAGCCCCTTCTCCGGGCGCTTCTCCTGCTCGGAGGCGGTGGCCGCGGCGAGCACCGCCGACATCTTCTGGTCGACCTCGCGCTCGGCACGCGCGTGGGCGATGTGCTTGTCGAGTCCGGGCCGGTCGGGCCACACCTTGGCGAGCGCCTCGAAGCGGCTGATGGCGGTGTCGCTCTGCCCCTTCTTCACCAGCGCCTCGCCTTCGGCCTCGAGCGCGTCGGCGGCGCTCTCGCGCGTCTGGCGGGCCTGCGTCGCGGCGGGCAGGAGCTCGAGCAGGTCGGTCGCGTTCTGCACCGCGGCGAGGTAGTTCTTCTCGTGGTTGGAGCGGACCATCGTCGCGTTCAGCTCGACCGCGCGCTCGGCGAGGGAGAGCTGCTCCTTGCCCTCCGGCGTCGCCTGCATCGCGGCGCGCTGGTCCTTCGACAGCCCGGCCAGGGCGCCGCGCAGCTGCTCGAGGTCGCCGCTGGCGATCGCGCGGTCGAGCCCGGAGGTGGCGGCGTCGTGCCGGTGGGCGGTGGAGAGCGTGCGGAGGTCGCGAAGGCGTGCCTGGTCCGCCGGCGAGAGGGAGGCGATGTCGGCCGGGGTGAGCGCGTCGAGCGCCGCGCCGAGCTGGTCGAGCTTGCCCGTGGCGAGTGCGCTCTCGGCCGCCTGCAGCTTGGCCGACTCGCCGCGGGCGGCGGTCGGCTGCGGCGCCGGCGTCGACTGCGTCGCCGGCGGCGGCACCACGGCGGCGGCCTTGTCCGGCGACGACTTCAGCAGTCCCTTGACGAGGAAGACCGCGCCGACCAGCACGACCACGCCGGCGCCGGCGGCGATCGCCGGGATCGGCAGCTTGCGCGCCGCCTGCGGGCGCGGCTTGGGCTTGGCGCCCGCCGTCGCGGGCACCGGCGGCGCCGCGGCGACCTGGGTGGGCGCCTGCACGACCGTGGGATGGGCGGCGGCGTCGGTCCCGGGTGCGGTCCCTCCGGACGTTGCCGGTGCGGGCGAGCCCCCCGCCGGCCCAACGACCTGGGTCGCGAGGTCCTTCTGGTGGGCGGCGTCGACGAGCTGGCGCAGCCGTGCGAACTCCGGGCGCTCGCCGTGGGCCGCGACCGCCTCGGCGATCTGCTTGAGCGCGTCGTCGAGGTCGCCGGCCGCGATCGCCGCCGTGATGCGGTGCGCGGCGGCCAGCACCTCCTCGCTCGGCGGCGCGGTCGTCGGAGCCGCGGCCGGCGGCGGGGTCGTGCCCGGATGGGACTGCGGCACCACGCCCCCGGCCGCGCTGCCGCCCGGGAACATCAGCGTCGGGGCGGTGCCGGCCGCGCCGTCGGCGGCCGACGGCGAGCCCGGGGCGGGCGTGGCGCCGATGCGGAACTGCTCGTCGATCTTGTTCTGCGTGCTTCCCGCGACGGGGATGCGGATGCGCTGCGTCGGCGCCGAGGGCAGCGTCAGCGCCCTGACGAACTCATCGGAGGTGACGGCGAACTTGCCCTGCTGCTCAGTGAGCGCCTGGGCGAGGGCGTCGGCGGTGGGGAAGCGCTCCTCCGGCTTCTTCGCCATCGCCTTGAGCACGATCTCGCGAAGCTCGGGCGGCACCCTCCCGGCCGGGTCGGTGCGGTCGAAGTCGGTCGGCGGCTTGAGCAGGTGGGCGGTGATCAGCTCCTGGGGGCTGTTGCCGGGGATCGGGTGCTTGCCGGTGAACATCTCGTACAGCACGATGCCGAACGAGTAGATGTCGCTGCGCTGGTCGACCGGGATCTCCTCGGCGCCGAACTGCTCGGGCGAGGCGTAGCGGAGCTTGCCGAGGAACGTCCCGGTCACCGTCAGGCCCTTCGACGCCAGCACCTTGGCGATGCCGAGGTCGATCATCTTGACGAGCGGCTTGCCGTCCTCGTCGCGCATCGCCATCAGGTTGTCGGGCGAGATGTCGCGGTGGATGATCCCCTTCTTGTGGAGGAAGCCGAGCGCCGAGAGCGACTGGCGCGCCAGCTCCAGCGTCAGCCCGATCGGCGGCGGGCCGATCCGCTCGAGCAGCTCCTGCAGCGAGATCCCGTCGATGTACTCCATCACGATGAAGGCACGGCCCGTGTCGTCGATCGCGAAGTCGTACATCTGCGCGATGTTGGGGTGGCGGAGCTTGACCACGACCTGGGCCTCGCGGAGGAAACGCGCGCGCAGCTTCTCGTCGGACTCGTGCTGCGGCTGCATGACCTTGATGACGCGGATCTCGTCCAGCAGGCGGTGGCGGACCTTGTAGATCGCGCCCATGCCGCCCTCGTGGACCTTCTCGAGGATCTCGTACTTCCCTTCGAGCGATGGGAACGGGCTCGCCATCATGCAACCTGCCTTCTCGCCGCCGTTCGATGCAAGCCACCCGCGGGTGGAGCGTATTCCCCTCCCGCCGGCGGTCGTCTTTCCGGTCGCTTCGGCGTGATTGTAGCACCGCCGCGCGCGCCTGGCCCTCGTCCCGCGGGCGGCACGGCCGGCCGGGCTGTCCACGCGGGGGAGCCGCCGGCGCGCGGGGCCGTGGCATGATGGCGGCGTGTCGAGCTTCCCTCCCGACGTGACGCACGAGCTGCCCGGGTGGGTGCTGTGGTTCGCCGACCTCGAGCTCGAGGGCGGAGGGCCGGCGGACCTGGACTCGCTGCGCGAGAGCGTCGCCGAGCAGGCGCGCGCCAGCCACGACCTCGGCCGGCTCTCCGAGCACCCCACGGCGGCAGCGGTGCGCCGCCTGTTCCGCCAGGCGGGGTGCGACCCGACCCGCTACCGGCCGTCGTCGGAGGCGTTGTTGCGCCGCGTCCTCAAGGGAGAGGACCTCCCCGCCATCCATCCCCTCGTCGACCTCAACAACTGCCTGTCGGTGGCGCTGGTGGTGCCCGCGTGCGTCATGGCGGCGGGCTCCGTCGCGCCGCCGTTCGTCCTGCGCGCCGGACGCAGCGGCGAGGCCATGATGTCCCTGCGCGGCCAGTTCGACCTCGCCGGCAAGCCGCTGCTCGCCGACGCCGCCGGGCCGTTCGGCACCCCGATCACCGACGGCGAGCGGGTGCGGGTGACGGCGGCGACGACGCGGGCCTGGCTCGTCGCCTACCTGCCCGCCGGGGTCGTGAGCCCGGAGTGCGCCGCGACCGCGCTCGGGTCGCTGCTCGCCGAGGCGCCGCTGGCGCGGGTCGCCGCCAGCGGCTCGAGCGGCGGCGCGTAGCGGGCAGCCCAGCCAAGGAGCGCTCATGCCGAGGACCGTCCATCTCGCCCACTCGCCCGACGCCGACGACGCGTTCATGCACTTCGCGGTGGTCAGCGGCCGGGTGCCGCCGGGCGACCTCCGCTTCGAGGAGGTGCTGGCGGACATCGAGACGCTGAACCAGAAGGCGCTCGAGAGCGCCTACGAGGTCACCGCGGTATCGCTGCACGCGTTCGCCTACCTCGACGGCGCCTACGCGCTGCTCAACTCCGGGGCGTCGCTCGGCGACGGCTATGGCCCACTGCTGGTGGCACGCCGGCCGGTGCGGCGCGAGGATCTGGCCGGGACACCGGTCGCGACGCCGGGCAAGCTCACCTCGGCACGCCTCGCGCTCCAGCTCTGGCAGCCCGGCATCGCTTGCGTCGACATGCCTTTCGACGCGGTGAGCGACGCGGTGCGGCGAGGCGAGGTCACGGCCGGGCTGATCATCCACGAGGGCCAGCTCACCTACGCCGACGAGGGCCTGGTCAAGGTCGCCGACCTCGGCGAGTGGTGGACGGGGGAGACCGGCACGCCGCTGCCGCTCGGCGGCAACGCGATCCGGCGCGACCTCGGCGCCGAGCTGATGCGCCGCGTCGCGGGGGTGCTCGAGGCCTCGATCCGCTGGGCGCTGGAGCACCGCGGCGAGGCGCTCGACCACGCGCTCTCGTTCGGGCGCGGCGTCGACCGGGCACGCGGCGACCGCTTCGTCGGCATGTACGTGAACGACGCGACGCTCGACTACGGCGAGCGCGGGCGGCGGGGGGTGGAGCTGTTCTACCGCCGCGCGTCCGAGGCCGGCCTGATCCCCCGCGCGCCGCGCCTCGACTTCGTCCGCGGCTGAGCCGCGGCCGCACGGCCCCCGAGGCGCTTCCCGGGAGTTCGTGACGTTTGTCACGAGCCGGAGAGCGAGATGGCGTTAACATACCGGCGCAGACGGCGAGTCAGGCGAAAGGGGGCAACATGAGGACGCGTGCGATCCAACTCGCGATGGTCGGTATGGCGGCGGTGCTCGCGGCGGTGGCGCCGGGGCGCGCCGCGGCCGACGGACTGTGCAGCCTGACCGTGACCGCGCCGGCCAGCATGGCGGCCGTGGCAGGGCAGGGAATCACCTTCTCGGCGGTGGTCAACGCCGCCAACTGCTCCGGCACCGTGACGCTCGAATGGGACTTCGGCGACGGCACGCCCCACTCGCTGCAACCGACTCCGGTTCACGTCTACGCCGCGCCCGGCATCTACACCTGGACGCTCGTCGCCGCCCTCGAGGGCACGGCCTCAGCGAACGCGAGCGGCACCGTCAACGTGGTCGCGCCCGGTCCGCCGTTCACCTACCTGATGTTCATCGCCAGGAACCCGGGCCGCGGCAACACCCACTGGAGCTCGGACGTTTCGGTGGTCAACCTCTCGAACACCGACGCGACGGTCAACTTCACGTTCAAGACCCCCGCGGGCGACGTCCCGACGCAGGTCGCCGTCCCGGTCGGCCAGGCGATCCTCTGGCCGAACGCCACCTCGTCGCTGTTCGGCGTCGACGGCGTGGTGCAGGGCGCGGTGCTGGCCACCTCGAACACCCCGGTCAGCATCAGCGTGCGGAGCTTCACCCCGTTCGGCGGCGGAACGGTCGGCCAGGAGTACCAGGCGGTGACCCCGGCCGACGCGATCGTGCAGGGCGTCGCCGGCCTGCTGCCGGACCTGCGTGACAGCGACGGGTTCCGCACCAACATCGGATTCCTCAACGTGAGCGACACCGACGCGACGGTCGGCGTCACGCTGTTCGACTCGGACGGGCTGGCGGTCGGGTCCGCGCTGACCGCGAGCGTCCCCGCCTGGCAGTGGGTACAGATCACCGACGTGTTCGCCAAGGCCGGTGCCCCGCCGATCGCCTTCGCCTACGCGCGCGTGCAGGTGCAGACCGCGGGCAGCCGCGTGTGGAGCTACGCCTCGGTGATCGACAGCACGACCGGCGACCCGGCGACGATCGCGATGCGCGTGCCGTAGCGGCCGGAGCGAGGCAGCCCCCTCCGACCGTCCGCAGGCCGTTACGCGGCTTGCTTGCCGCGTGGTCCGGCCGCCCCGCGGGTTGTTACAATCCCGCGTGATGCCCGCCCGCCGACTCGAGCCGCGCGACCGCTGCGATCGAGCCGGCGCTCGCCGTTCCCGTCGCAGCGACGTCGCAAGATCGAGGAGAGCCGCATGAGCACGCCCCCCCGCA
>DATIYW010000117.1:0-13330 GCA_035517415.1 Thermoanaerobaculaceae bacterium | reverse complement strand
TGGATTGTCCTCGATTTCACAAGTACCTCCTCGGTCGCATCGCAGGACTCTTACGTCCTGCCGTGACGCCTGGTTTCAACCCATGCCGAATCCGACGACCCCGCGCTGCCGCGCCGGCGTGCGCGGCGAGCCGGTGATGCTACCGCGTACGTTGCCTCCGTTCCAAACGTCGATCTCCCGGCCCCGGTTCGCGGCGGCGTCCGCTCAGTCGGCGGCCGGCTCCCCCGCCAGCCACTCGGCCGCGGCGACGAGCTCCCTCGTGGCCGCCTGCGCCGGGCTGCCGAGGAGCGTCGGCGCCGGGCCCTGCTCGACGATGCGCCCCGCGGCCATCACCACGACGCGCTGGCAGAGCCGAGCGACGAGGGCAACGTCGTGCGCGATCACCAGCATTGCCAGGCTCCGTCGCTCCCGCATGCCGAGCAAGAGGTTGAGCACCTGGCCCCGCACCGAGGCGTCGAGGGCGGAGACCGGCTCGTCGAGGATCAGGGCGCGCGGCTCGCACGCGAGCGCCCGCGCCAGCGCCACGCGCTGCCGCTCGCCGCCCGACAGCTCGTGGGGGCGGCGCCGCAGGAACGCGGCGTCGGACGGCAGGCCGACGTCGGCGAGCAGGCGCGCGACCAGCGCGCGGCGCTCCCCGCGGGGGGCGATGCGGTGGACGGCGAGCGGCTCCGCCACGATCGCTCCGACCGGCTGCCGCGGGTCGAGCGCGTTGAACGGGTCCTGGAACACGGGCTGGACGTCGGCGCGGAAGCGCTGCCGGGCGGCGCCGTCGAGCGAGTCGAGCCGGGTGCCCTGGTATCGGACCTCGCCGGCGTCGACCGGCTCGAGGCCGATCAGCACGCGCGCCAGCGTGCTCTTCCCCGCCCCGGAGCGGCCGACCAGGCCGACGATCTCGCCGAGCCCGAGCTCGAAGCTGACCCCGTCGAGCGCGGTCACGCCCGCCGCGCCGGGGCCGCCGTTTCCCCCTCGCGTCGGGTAGCGCCGCGTGACGCCCGCGGCGGCGACCAGCGGCGGGCGGCGCTCCTCACCCACCCGGCTCCTCCGCGTCGCCGGCGAGGAAGCAGCGGACCTGGCGGCGCCCTCCAAGCGGCGTCAGAGCGGGGCGAGCCCGCCGGCAGCGGTCGAACGCGAGCGGGCAGCGGGGCGCGAACCGGCACCCCTCCGGCCACTCGCCCGCGCGCGGCACCGCCCCGTCGACGGTCGCGAACCGCCCGTCGTGCGCCCTGGCCGAGGTCTGCGCCGCCACCAGCGCCCGCGTGTAGGGGTGCGCCGGCGCGGCGAAGAGCGAGTCGCGGTCGGCGACCTCGACCGTCTCGCCCGCGTAGAGCACCGTCACCCGCTCCGCCAGCCGCGCGACGAGGGGCAGGTCGTGGCTGATGAACACGAGCGTGAGCTTGCGCTGCCGCCGCAGCGAGTCGAGCAGCTCGACCAGGTGGCGCTGCGACACGGTGTCGAGCGCCGAGGTCGGCTCGTCGGCGATCAGCAGGCGCGGGTCGGCGGCGAGCGCCGAGGCGAGGAGCACGCGCTGGCGCTGGCCGCCGGAGAGCTGGTGCGGATAGCCGCGCGCCACCCGCGCGGGGTCGTCGAGGCCCACCTCGGCGAGCAGCTTCTCGGCGAGCGCGACGGCACGGTCGGCGCTCACGCCGCGGTGGAGGCGCGCGGCCTCGGCGACCTGGGTCGAGATGCGGCGCACCGGGTTGAACGCCCGCGTCGGCTCCTGGAAGACGAACCCGGCGAAGCCCCCCCGCAGCCGCCCGAGGCGCTCCACGGAGGCCGCCAGCACGTCCTCGCCGCCGAGCGAGATCGAGCCGCCGACGATCCGCGCCGGCTCCGGCACCAGGCGGAGGAGCGCGAGCGCCGAGACCGTCTTGCCGCAGCCGGACTCGCCCACCACCCCCATCGCCTCGCCCTCGTCGACGCCGAGCGAGACGCCGTCGACGACTCTCACCCACGCGTCCCCGGCTCGCGGGAAGGCGACCGCGAGGTTGGAGGCGGCGACGAGCGGCGGCATGGCGCGATTCTACGCGGTTCGCGCCGCTCGCCGCCCCGGCACGGCTTCACCCCGGCAGGCGAGCCCGCTACGATGGGCGCGGAGGTGGACCGTGACGCTGCCACGCGAGGAGGTCCTGGCGCGGGCCCGCAAGGTGAAGGCGCTGGTCCTGGACGTGGACGGCGTGCTGACCGACGCCAGCCTCTTCTACGGCGCGCGCGGCGAGGCGATGAAGGCGTTCTCCGCGCGCGACGGCTTCGCGGTCAAGCTGGCGCAGAGCGAGGGACTCCGGGTGGCGATCCTCTCCGGCCGCCAGGCGCCGCCGCTGAAGGCGCGCCTCCGCGACCTCGGCATCCCGCGGGAACTCGCCGTCGAGGGCAGCCGCGACAAGAAGCGCGACCTCGCGCGGCTGGCGGCGCGGCTCGGGCTGCGGCTCGACGAGGTCGCGTACATGGGCGACGACCTCCCCGACCTGCCTGCGATCGCCGACGCCGGCCTGTCGGCCTGCCCCGGCGACGCGACCGGGGTGGTGTGCGAACGCTGCCACCACGTCTGCCGCGCCGGCGGCGGACACGGGGCGGTGCGCGAGATGGTCGAGCTGATCCTCGCCGCGCGGGGACGCTGGGACGTGATCGTGGAGTCCTGGTCCGAGGGCACGGCCGCGGAGGGCTTCTTCGCGCGCTCGGAACCCGCCGCCGGCCACGGCGACTGAAGGGCGATCCGGCCGAGCTCTCGCTTCGCCCTCCGGCGCGTTGACGCCCACGCGCGGGGGGGTGCACGATGGCCCTCGGGGGATTGATGCCGAACACGGGCAGGACGCTCGAGCGCCTCGGGCCGGGAACCTGGCAGGTCCCGCCGACCGGCGGCATGCGGGTGCCGGCTCGCGTCTACGCCAGCGAGAAGCTGCTGGCGGCGATCCGCGGCGACCACTCGCTGCAGCAGGCGTGCAACGTTGCGCACCTCCCGGGCATCGCCGTGGCCTCGCTGGCGATGCCCGACATGCACGAGGGGTACGGCTTCCCGATCGGCGGCGTCGCCGCCTTCGACGCCGACGAGGGCGTGATCTCGCCGGGCGGCGTCGGCTACGACATCAACTGCGGCGTCCGGCTGATGCGGACCGATCTCGCCCTCGACGACCTCGGCGACCGCTTGCCGCGCGTGGTGGAGCAGGTCCGCCGCGCCGTCCCCGCCGGCGTCGGGAGCGAGGGCGCGATCCCGCCGCTGTCCGAGCGCGACCTCGACGAGGTCCTGCGCGAGGGCGCCGCCTGGGCCGTGCGGCAGGGCTTCGGCGAGGCGGCCGACCTGGAATTCACCGAGGCGCGCGGCTGCCTCGCCGGGGCGGACCCGCGCGCGCTCTCCCGCCGCGCCCGCGAGCGCGGCGCGCCGCAGCTCGGCACGCTCGGGTCCGGGAACCACTTCGCCGAGCTCGGCGTCGTCGACGAAGTGCTCGAGCCGGCCTGCGCGGAGGCGTTCGGCCTCGGCCGCGGCAACGTCACCGTGCTCCTCCACTCCGGCTCGCGCGGCCTCGGGTATCAGGTCTGCGACGACGCGCTCGACACGATGCAGGCGACCGCGCGCCGGCATCGGATCCCCCTGCCAGATCCGCAGCTCGTGGCGGTGCCGGCATCCTCCGCCGAGGGCGGCAGGTACCTGGCGGCGATGCGCGCGGCGGCCAACTTCGCCTGGGCCAACCGCCAGGTGATGATGGCGCTGATCGAGCGCGCGATCGAGCGCGCGCTCGGCGGCGATCGCGGGTCGCTCGGCTTCCGGCTCGTCTACGACGTCGCGCACAACGTCGCGAAGGTCGAGGAGCACGACGTCGAGGGGTCGCGGCGCCGGCTCCTGGTGCACCGCAAGGGCGCCACCCGCGCCTTCCCCTCCGGACATCCCGAACTGCCGGCCGCCTACCGCGACGCCGGCCAGCCGGTGCTGATCCCAGGTGACATGGGCCGCGCCTCGTACGTCTGCGTCGGCACGCCGAAGGCGATGGCGGAGACGTTCGGCTCGGCGGCGCACGGCGCCGGGCGAGTGCTGTCGCGGCACGCCGCGCGGCGCGCCGGGGGCGGGCGCGACATCGCGGCGGAGCTCGCCCGCCGCGGCGTCGTGGTGGCGGCGCGCTCGCCCAAGACGCTGGCCGAGGAGATGCCCGAGGCGTACAAGGACGCCGGCGAGGTGGTCGCGGCGCTCGAGCAGTCGGGCATCGCGCGGGCGGTGGCCAGGCTCCGTCCGATCGGCGTGGTCAAGGGCTGAGGGCCGCGCGCAGCCGCGCCGCGCCTGCCGCGTTTCCGCCGAACGCGCGCAGACGAACGGTCAGTTGTGGGCTCTGATTGATGGTGCCCAGGGGCGGAATTGAACCGTCGACACCGGCATTTTCAGTGCCGTGCTCTACCAACTGAGCTACCTGGGCACTCCAGGCCGGGAGAGTATGCCGACCACCCGCCAGGCTGTCAACCCGCGACGCCGCGGGTGGCGACGCAGCGCGACTCGCGACGGCGCCGTGGCCGAGCTCCGGTGAGGCGGCTCAGACGAGGCCGTCCGGGACGTCCACCACGCAACTGAGGAGCGCCTGCGCGTGGGTCTTGCCCTGCGCGTCGGTGAGCAGGCTCGCGGTGCCCCCGCCGCCCAGCGAGTCGTGGAGGATGAAGTTGAGGGCGAGCAGGTTCGGCACCTCGAAGCGCTCGACCCGGCCCCGCGCGATCTCCGGCATGAGGCGGCGGACCGCCTCGGGCGTGAGGTGCTCGCACAGCCACGCGTAGGCGGCCGGGCTGCGCGCGATGATCCCGACGTTCGACGCCTCGCCCTTGTCCCCCGACCGCCCGTGCGCCAGCCGCTCCAGCTCTACTCGAGCCATCGTCACCCCCGCGTAGCTTAACCCGGGCGCGAGCGCCAGCGACCCGCCGACCGGGCGCCGCGCCATGGCCCTACAATGCGGACATGCAGAGCCGGGCGCCGGCCGTTCCCCTCCTCGTCGCTCTCGCCCTGCTCGTCGTGCTCCTCTACCCGGCCCTGGTGCTCGACGCGAGGATCGCGCCGGAGGCGAGCCTGCGCGGCGTGCCGCCGTGGCGCCTCGTCTCGGGCCCGTTCCCGAAGCCCTCGCCGATGTCGATCGCGGCCGCGACGCAGCTCGGGCCGCGCCTCGCGTGCATCGCCCGCGAAGGGCTCGACGTCGCGCTTTGGAACCCGTGGATCGGGGGCGGGCGGCCGGGCTGGCTCTCCGCGCCTGAAGAGGGCGGCGCCCCGCTCCCGGTGCTGGCCGGGCTCACCGCGCGCCGAGGCTGGACGTGGACCGCGCTGGTGGGCCTCGAGATCGTGGCGGGGTTCCTCGCCAGCTGGTGGCTGGGACGCCGCCTCGGGCTCGCGCCGTGGCCGGCCGCGGTCGCGGGCGTGGCCTACGCGATCTCCGGTCCGGTCGTCTCGCACTGGCTCGACTGGCAGGGCTCGGCCCACGTCCTCGGGCCGCTGGCGATGATCCCGCTCGCCTCGCCGGCGCGCCGCCTCCGCCACCAGGTCGCCGCCTGGGGATCGGTCGTCCTCCTGCTCCTCGCGTGCGGGCTCCCGGCGGTCCCCTACCTCGCCGCCGCGCTCGGCCTCGCGGTGCTCTCGCGCCCGGTCCTGGCCGCCCGGCCGAGGTGGGCCGCGATCGGACTCGGGGTGCTGCTCGCGCTGGCCGCGGCGCTTCCCGGGGCGTGGCTCGACCGCGCCGGCGGCGAGGAGGGCGCGGCGGCCCCGACGGCGCAGCTCGAGCGCGCCGTCGAGGGGTGGCGTGGCGTGATCGCGCCGGCGAGCCTCTCGACTCGTCCGGACGACCCGGCGGCGGCGGCGCGATCCGCCCCCGATCGCGCGTATCTCGGAGCCGCGGTCGTGGCGCTGGCGCTGATCGGCATCGTCGCCGCGCCGGCCCGGCTTCGCGGCTTCTGGGTCGCGGTGCTCGCCGTCTGCGCCGTCGCCCTCACCTTACCGGCCGCGACCCTCGCGAGGCTCGCGGTTCGGCAGCGCCCGTTCGGACTGCTGGCGCTGGCCGCGGCGCTGCTCGCCGGATTCGGCGCCGCGGCGTTGCTGCGCCGGCTCTCCCCCGGCCGGCTCGCCAACGGCGCCGGGGCCGTCCTGTGCGGCGCGGTGGGGTTGACGCTGACCGGGAACGCCGTGCGCAGCTTGCCGTTCGTCGCCGCCGAGGAGGCGGATCTCGAGTCGCCGGCGCCGAGCCGGTCGGGCGCCCTCGACGCCCGGCTCGACGCGATCCTCTCGACGCTGCCGCCCGATTCGGCGGCGAGCTTCGGCCTCGCCGACGTCCGCGCCGCCTGGTTCCGCCGCGAGCCGACGTACGCATCGCGGCTCGGGGCGGGTCCGGGCGGCGTGCTCTCGGTCGGCCGCGCGCTCAGCCCGGAGCTCGCCCGCCTCGGGGGCAGGTGGCTGCTCGAACCGCAGCCGCTCCACCTCGTCTCCGGCGAGGTCTTCTCGCGCATCGAGCAGACCGAGATGCGTGTCGACGAGGGGCGCTCCCGCGACGGGCTGCGGCACTACCTCGCCGAAGTCCCCTCCGGCGCATGCCGCATCGCGGTCCGCCCCGAGGCGGCGGCCGACGGCGGGCCCTGGATCAGCCGCCCCGGCCGCCGCACCCGGCTCGAGCCCGACCCGGCGCTGGCGGCCGAGAGCGACGCCTGGCGCTGGTTCTCGCTCCCGGACGGCTGGCCCGCGGGCCCCGCCGAGATCGCGGTCCGCGAGGACCCAGCGACCGGGCGCAGCGCGGCCGTGGCGTGGGATTCGTCGCGCCTCCGGCTCCGGGTCGAGAGCCAGGGCGCTCGGGTCTGGGAGTGGCAGGCCGCGCCGCGGATCGCCTTCCTCGCCGCCGGCGTGGAGGCCGAGGGGCGCGGGCTCCCCGACGACCCACTCGCCTGCTCGGTCCCGGCCGGCCGCGTCGCGCCGCTCCGCGCCGCCGCGTCGTTCCCGGCGGCAGGTACGGTCCGCATCGTCTCGGCCGCGGCGGACCGCATCGAGTTGGCCGCGGAGTTGAAGGCGCCCGCGCTGCTCGTCGCGGAGGTCAAGTACCGGCCGCGGCTCTGGAGCGCCGAGCTCGGCGGCGGGAAGGTGACGACGGAGCGCGTCGACGGCCTCTGGACCGGCGTCGTGCTGCCGGCCGGGAGCTCGGCGGTCACGTTCCGCGCGCGCCTGCCGCTCGGCCTGGCGGCCCTCTCCGTCGCGGCGCTCGGGACGCTGGCGGCGATGGCGATCGGCGGGAGGCGCGCATGAAGCTGGTGATCCAGGTCCCGGCGTGGAACGAGGAGGCGACGCTGCGCCGCACGCTCGCCGAACTGCCGCGCCAGCTGGCGGGATTCGACGAGGTCGAGATCCTCGTCGTCGACGACGGCTCCTCCGACCGGACCGCCGGCGAGGCGCGGGACGCCGGAGCGGTCGTCGAGCGGATGCCGACCCATCGCGGCCTCGCCCGCGCCTTCTCAACCGGTTTGTCCGCTGCGCTCCGCCGCGGCGCCGACGTGGTGGTCAACACCGACGCCGACGGGCAGTACGACCCCGCCGCGATCGCCTCCCTGGTGGCGCCGATCCTGGCGGGCGAAGCGGAGATCGTGCTCGGCGACCGTGGAGTCGCCACCCTGTCGCGCTTCTCGCCCGCCAAGCGCCTCCTGCAGCGGCTCGGCTCCTGGGCGGTGCGGCTGCTCTCCGGCGTGCCGGTGTACGACGCCACGACCGGGTTCCGCGCCTTCTCGCGCTCGGCGGCGGCGCGGCTGAGCTGCTTCACGACCTTCACCTACACGCTCGAGACGCTGATCCAGGCCGGCCAGGCCGGCCTCGCCGTGCGTTCGGTGCCGGTCTCGACGCGCGCGACGCAGCGGCGCTCGCGGCTGTTCCGCAGCAACCTCGGCTACGTGGCGATCTCGCTCGCGACGCTGGCTCGCCTCGTGTTCATCTACCGCCCGCTGCGAGCCCTCCTCTCGCTCGCGTGCCTGTGCTGGGCCGGGTCCGGCGTGCTGGCCGCCCGCTTCGGCTACTTCTACCTGAGCGGAATCTCGCCGGCCGGCCACGTCCAGTCCCTGATCGCCGCCGCGGTGCTCGCGCTCACCGGGGTCCAGCTCGCCGTCCTCGGCGTCCTGGCGGACCTCACCGCCGTCAACCGCCGGCTCCTCGACGAGCTCCTCGCCGCCGAGCGAGAGCGGCGGTGACGCGCCGCTCCCGCGCCTCCTGGGCCCTCGCCGGCCTCGGCGTCGCGCTCGCGGCCGCGCTGCTGATCGCCGCCGAGCCGCGCCGGGTGATCGCGCTGGCGCGCTCGGCGAGCTGGTCCGGCCTCCTCGTCGCGTTCGCGTGGAGCGTGGCGCTGACGACGCTGCGCGGGCTGCGCCTGAGCCTGCTCGCGCCGGGGCGGCTGCCCGCGCGCCGCGCCGTCGCAGTCGCCGCGGTGGCGCAGTTCGCGGTCGGCGTGCTGCCGATGCGCCTGGGGGACCTCGCGCTGCTGCCGCTGCTCGCGGCGGCCGGCGTGCCGGGGGCGGTGCGCGGGCTCTCGTTCCTCGTGCTCGTCCGCCTGCTCGACGTCGGCGCGGTCCTGGTCTGGGGGATGGCCGCCGCCGCACTCGCGGGCGGACGCACGGCCGTCCTCGCCGCTGCGTTCGGCGCACTGGCGCTGCTCGCGGCCGTGGCGGCCGGTGCGGGCCGGGTCGCGCTCCGCCTGCTCGTCCGGCGCTGGCGCCGCCGGCCGGGCGTGCGGCGACGCGCGCTGCGGCAGGCACTGGAGGTCCGCCGCGAGCTCCGTCACCTCGCCCGCTCGCCGCTGCGCGCGCTCGCGTGCGTGGCGGTGTCGCTGCTCGTCTGGGCGGCGATCTGGGGCGTGAGCGTGTCGCTGCTCCGCGCGATGCGGCTCGGGTGGCCGGCGGCCTCGGTGCTGGTCGGCGTGATCGGCGCGGCGGTCGCCTCGGCGCTCCCGGTCAACGCGGTGGGGACGTTCGGCTCCCAGGAGGCGGGGTGGAGCGCGGCGCTGGCCGGCGTCGGAGTGGCGCCCGCCGCCGCGCTCGCGGCGGGATTCGCGACACACGTCTGGACGGTCGCGTTCCAGGCGGTACTGGGCCTGCTCGCCCTCGGCTACCTGCTGGCACGCCAGCCGGGCAACGTGGCCAGCGAGCTGCGCGCGAGGCTCAGGAAGCGCCTGAGATCGGGGGGCGCGGCGTAGACCTCGACGGCGACGCGGGTGCTGACGCCCACCTCGACCACCTCGAACGCGACCGCGCTGCCGGCCGCGCCCGAGCCCAGCACTCCGGCCAACCAGTCGCGCCTCAGGCGGAACGGAACGTAGGGGTCGATCAGACCGGCGAGGTAGGCGCCCGGCGGCAGGGTCAGCCAGAGCTGGGCGTGCCGATGTGGCGGCCGGCTCGCGAGCACGACCGTCGCGTGCTCGCCGACCACGTCGCGCCGCGGTGCGAGGGCGATCAGGATCGGCTCTTCGCCGTCGACGATGCCGACGCACCCGAGCGTCGCCCCGGTCGCGGCCGCCGCCTCCGCGATCGCCCCGGCGAGCGCGTCCGTCACCTCCGCCCAGCGCGGCGCGGGCACGTCGATCTCGAACGCGACCGAGAGCAGGCCGTCGTCGCGGCGGCGGCGCCAGCCGACGACGATGTCGCTCCCCCGCCGGCGCGAGGCGGCGCGGCGGCGGTGCGCGGTGATCGGCGCGACGATCGCGAGCAGCGGCAGCGCCGCGAGCGCCAGGCAGCCGTGCCCCGCGCGCGGGCGGCGCGCAGGCCCGCGGTCGGGGCCGCCCGCGCCCGTGGTGCTCCCGGCGTCAGACGTCGGCGGCGCCAACGCCGGCCTCGATCTCGGACGGCGCGACGGCGGGAGAGCGTGCCGGCCACAGCTCGCGCCCGAGCATCTCGCGGTCGAGCGCCGCCGTCATCGCATCGAGCCGTGCCGCGATCGCCTCCTGGAGCGGCCGGGTGTCGCCCCCGAGCTCGTCCGGGCTGAACGGCTCACCCCACTCCACCAGCACCTTGGTGAACGGCTTGGGGATGACCATCCGGTCCCAGGAGCGCAGCACCAGCGGCCGGCGGCAGGTCGCGGTGATCGGCACGATCGGCACCGCCAGGCGGCGCGCCAGGGTGAGCGCGCCGACCTTCACCCGCCGCCACGGCCCGTGCGGGCCATCCACCGTCAGGGTGGCGAACGGCGCCCCCTCGCGCACCGCCTGCTCCATCTCGTCGAGCGCCTCGCGCCCACCCTTGGCGGTCGACCCCCGTGTCGCGCGCAGCCCGGTGCCGTCGACGATCCCGGCCGCCAGGGCGCCGTCGCTCGAGCGGCTCGCCATCGTCACCGTGCGACAGCCGATGTTCGCCATCACCGCGCCGACGATCCGGCCGTGCCACACCGCCGCGACGTAGGGGAACGTGATCCTCGGCGACCAGCGCTGCTCGAACCGCAACGTCAGCGCCCAGGCGCGAAACAGCAGGCCCACGCCGCGCCCGCCGAGGTACCAGAGCCGCTCGCTCACGCCCGCATTCTGACACGCCGCGGCATCCGGCCGCGGGGAGGGGCGGCGACGAGAGAATCACGACCGAGTCGCGATCGCCCGTCTCGGCGTGCTAGGCTCTCGCCCGTGCGGAGCGTGAAGGTCTTCCGGCGCGTGCTCGGCTACTACCGGGAGCACCTCGCCGCCACGGTGCTCGGCTGCGGGGCGGTGATCGCGTCGGGCATCATCGGCCTGCTCGGGCCCGGCATCGTCCGGCGCGCGATCGACGCCCTCTCGGCCGGCGCGCCGATGAGCCAGATCCTCCGCTACGCCGCGGCGCTGGTCGCGATCGCGGTGGTCTCCGGCTACTTCCTGTTCGCGCAGCGCAACATCCTGGTCTCCGTCTCGCGCCACCTCGAGCACCGCCTCCGCGTCGACCTCTACGCCCACCTGCTCCGGCTCCCGTCGAGCTTCTACATGCGCGAGCGGGTCGGCGACCTCCTCACCCGCGCGATGAGCGACGTCGGTGCGGTGCGGATGGCCGCCGGACCGGCGTTGATGTACGCCCTCAACGCCGTCAACGTGCTGATCGTCAGCGCCGTCCTGATGGCGCGCATCCACCTGCCGCTGACGCTGATCGCGCTCGGCGTGCTGCCGCTGGTCGCCGGCGTCACCCGCTACTTCGGCTCGCGCATCCACGCGCGCTGGAACGTGACGCAGGAGAGCCTCTCGACCTACACCGCGCGCCTGCAGGAGCACCTCGTCGGCCTGCGCGTCCTGCGCGCCTACCGCTGCGAGGACGCCGAGGTGCGGGAGATGCGCGCGCGCAACCGCGCCTACGTCGACGCCAGCTCGCACCTGATCCGGGTGCAGGCCGCGTTCCAGCCGATGCTCCAGGCGCTCATCGGCCTCTCCTTCGTCGCCGTGCTCGGGATCGGCGGCAACGCGGTCCGCGGCGGGCGTATCACGCTCGGCCAGTTCGTCGAGTTCAACCTCTACCTGGTGCGGCTGATCTGGCCGATGATCGCGGTCGGCTGGGTCGCCAACCTCTGGCAGCGCGGCGCCGCGTCGATGGCGCGGATCGAGCAGCTGTTCGCGGAGCCGCCGCTCCCCGAGATCGTCGCGGTCGCGGCCGACACCGGCGAGCCGCAGGGTCCGGCGCAACTCGAGCTGCGCGAGGTCGACTTCGCCTACCCCGGCGCGCCCGGCAACGCGCTCGCGAGGATCTCGCTCACCGTCAGGCCGGGCGAGCGGGTCGCGATCGTCGGCGAGGTCGGCTGCGGCAAGAGCACGCTCCTGTCGCTGGTCCCCCGCCTACTCGAGCCGGCGCCGGCGACCGTGCTCCTCGACGGCGTCGACGTGCGCGCCCTCACCCTGTCGCGCCTGCGCCGCCAAGTTGCGCTCGTGCCGCAGGGCAGCTTCCTGTTCTCCGCCACGCTGCGCGAGAACATCGCGCTCGCCTGCCCCGACGCGAGCGACGAGGAGGTGCTCGCGGCGGCGATCGCGGCGGGCCTCGAGGACGACCTCGGGCGCCTCCCCGCCGGCCTCGAGACGGTGATCGGCGAGCGCGGCGTGACCCTCTCCGGCGGGCAGCGCCAGCGGGTCGCGATCGCGCGGGCGCTGCTCGCGAAGCCGCGCCTGCTCCTGCTCGACGACTGCCTCTCCGCGGTGGACACCCAGACCGAGCGGGTGATCCTCGACGCGTTGCCGCGGACCACGCTGCTGCTCGCCACCCACCGGCTCGCCGCCGCCGAGCTGTGCGACCGCGTCTGCGTGCTCGAGCGCGGGCGGATCCTCGAGACCGGCACGCCGGCGGAGCTCGCCGCGCGTGGCGGGCGCTACGCCCACCTGCTCGCCCTGCAGAAGCTCGAGCAGCAGGAGAGCTGGCCGCGCACCGCGTGACGCCGCCCGCTCGCAGGGCGGGGCTTGCGGTCGCGCTGGGCTCGCCCGGCTACATCTCGGTGCCGGGCTCCGGCGCCGGATCGGCGGCGCCGAGCTCGGCGCGCGGGTCGCGCCCGGAGACGCGGCGGAAGCGGTCGGCGTAGCCCTCGACCGCGCCCGCCGACTCGTCGATCTCGATCCGCTCGAGGCGGTGCGCGGGGACGAAGAGCGTGACCGCGCCGATCAGCGCCGGGCCCCCGGCCGCGGCCTGGCGGAGCCAGTCCTCGAACGCCTCGAGCGGCACGCCGCGCAGCGTCGCCCCGACCGGCGTCAGCCCGAGCAGCAGGCCGAAGAACTTCTCGCGCGGGCTCGAGCACGACAGCACCACCAGCTCGCCGGAGTTCATCGGCCGCCCCCCACGCCGTCCTGCCACAGCTCGATCAGCACTCCGCCCGCCGATTTGGGGTGGACGAAGCACACCTGGGCGCCGTGAGCGCCCCGCCGCGGCTCGTCCGAGAGCAGCTGATAGCCGCGCTGGGCGAGCGACGCCATGGCGGCGCGAATGTCCTCGACTTGGAAACACAGGTGGTGCAGGCCCTCCCCGCGCTTGGCGATCGCGGCGGCGATCGGCGAGTCGGGCGCGGTCGCCTCGAGCAGCTCGATCCGGCTTCCCTCGACCGGCAGGAACGCCACCCTGACCTTCTCGCTCGCGACCGTCTCGGTGCCCTCGACCGAGAGTCCGAGCGCGCGGTACAGCTCGAGCCGCTCCTCGAGCGAGTGCACCGCGATGCCGACGTGGTGAAGGACCCTCATCCGACCTCCTCGAGCCCGCGCCGCAGCAGCTCGCGCGCGGCGGAATAGGGGTCGAGCTCGCCGCTCTCGACCCGCGCGACCACGCCGTCGTACGCCGCGCCGTGGGCGCGGACCAGCCGGTCGCGGACGAGCGCGGCGAGCAGACGCTCGACCCGTCGCCGCGCCCGCCCACGCCGCAGCTCGCGGCGGCGGCACCCGCCGTCGAG
>DATIYW010000116.1:0-4565 GCA_035517415.1 Thermoanaerobaculaceae bacterium | reverse complement strand
CGCAACCGGGTGAGACTGATGTGCGAGTACCTGTTTCGCGAGCCGCGATGGGTGGCGCAGGGATGCTGCGCACTCCTCAGGGACGCCGTCGCGGTGATGCTGTTCGAGCGCGACCGGGCGGCGAAAGTGAGGTCGATGGTGGTTGGCGCATGGCACGGCTTGCGCGGGAAGCTCGGCCGCGGGCCCGGCGACGCGCGCTGAGGGTGTCGTCGCGTCCGGCCCGCAACGGCGGACCGACACCGGGGCGAGGCGGGTGCAGGGGGCGGCGCGGCTTTCGCGGTCGAGGTGGAGAGTGAGCGTCGGATCGGATACGGGCATCGAACTCGACGCGGCGGAGCCGAAGACGCCGGCACCGGCCGGAGTCTGGCACGCGGTGGTGCTGCACTGGGGCCGCGTCGAGGACACCGCGCGGTGCCTTGCGAGCCTCGCCGGTGTCGGTTTCGCCCGGGTCCTGCTCGTCGACAACGGCACGGCGGCGCCGGACCTCGACGAGATCGCGCGGCGCGGCGCCGGTGTGGAGCTGCTGCGCAACGCGGAGAACCGTGGGTACGGCGCGGGCAACAACGTCGGCCTGCGCGCCGCCTGCGCGGCCGGCGCGGAGTTCGTCGCGGTGCTCAACAACGACGTCGTCGTGGAGTACCCGGCGATGCTGGCCGACGCCGAACGCACGTTCCGTCCCGCCGCGTCGCTCGGAGCGCTCTCGCCGCCGGTGTTCGTGCGACGCGGCGGATGGGCCGAGCAGGTGGTCGAGTCGCGGTTCCATCGCGTCCTGCTCGCCCGCGCGGTCGCAGACGGCGGCGGGCGTACACCCGCGGCGCCGCCGGGCGTGGAGGCGACGCCGACCTTCGCGGGGAGCTGTTGGATGGCGCCCGTGCCGGTGATCTCGCGCGTTGGCCTGCTGCGCGAGGACCTCTTCCTCTACCACGAGGAGCTGGACTATGGCGTCAGGCTCCGCCGTGCCGGGTTCTCCTGCGGCCGCTTCGGACGCGGGCGGGGCCGCGTGCTCCACGCGGGCGGGACTGCTGCTGGGATGACGCCGCGCCAGGCCTACTACTGCGCGCGCAACCTGCCGCTGCTTGCCGACGGGTTCTCGTCGTCTTCGCGGCGCCGGCTGCTCGGCGCGGCCGCGGTGTCGGCCGCGTGGCTGGCGCTTCGACGCCTGGGAGACGGCCACGTGCAGGCCGCCGCCGATGCCGTCCGCGGCTTCGCCGACGGAGTGCGCGGACGGCGGGGAGAGCGGAGCCGGCGTGGCGCGTAGGCGCTTCGTGGTTTCGGTCGTGACGCACGACTCGCGTGCGGTGCTCGAGCCCACGCTGCGCTCGATCGCCGCGCGGCTCGGACCCGACGACGCGCTCGTCGTGGTCGACAACGGCTCCGCCGACGGCAGCGCCGAGCTCGCGCGCGCGGTCGCGCCCGGGGCGCTGGTGATCGAGCAGGCGAACGTCGGTTTCGGCGCGGGCAACAACGCCGCGTTCCACGCCCTCGATTCGGATTTCTTCGCGCTGGTCAACCCCGACGTCACGCTCGAGCAGGTCGACCTCGACCGCGTCGCCGGGTACTTCGCGGCGCACCCGGAGGTGGTGGCGCTGGTCGGCGACGTGCGCAACCCGGACGGCTCCCGCCAGCACGTCAACCGCCGCTTCCCGACGCTCGGCGTGCTGCTGGCGCGTCGCCTCGGGCTGAGGCTGCTGGGGCGGATCCCCGCGCTCCGCCGCCGGCTCGACCGCAACGAACTCCGCGACCTCGACCTCGACCGGCCGCAACGGGTACCGTTCGGCACCGGCTCGTTCGAGATCGTCCGCACCGGCGCGATCATCGAGGCCGAGCTGTTTGACCCCCGCTACTTCATGTACTTCGAGGACGTCGACCTCGCTCGGCGGCTGTGGACGCGCGGCGAGACCCACTACCTGCCGTGGCTCGTGGTCACGCACCGCTGGACGAGGGCGTCGTACCGCTCCTGGCGCTCGACCTGGCGCCACGCCTGCTCGGCGCTGCGGTACCTCGCAAAGTGGGGGAGCTTCGCGCCGGATGGCGACGACGCGACCTGATGTGGCGGCGCCGTCAGCGCCCGGCCGCGAGGATCGAGCGGTAGACGGCGGTGACGCCCTCGACGTAGGCGTCCACCGGGAAGCGCTGCTCGGCGCTCCGCCGCGCCTCGGCTCCCATGCGCGCCGCGATCTCGCGGTCGCGGAGGAGGCGCAGGCAGCGGTCGGCCGCGCCGTCGAGATCGCCGTGTTGGACGAGGAAGCCGCTGCGGCCGTCGTCGACGATCTCGGGGATGCCCCCGCAGGCGAACGCGACCGCGGGCAACGCCAGCGCCGCGGCCTCGACGATCACGCGGCCGAACGGCTCCCGGAAGCGCGGCAGGTGGAGGAGGAGATCGGCCTTGCGGAGCGACGCACCGACGTCCTCCTGCTCGCCGAGCAACGTGACGCGGCCGCGCAGCGGTTCGTCCGCGGCGAGCCGCTCGACACGGTCGAGGAAGCTCTCGTGCCCCGGAACCGCGCCGCCGACGACGTCGAGCCGCGCGTCGGGCTCGTCCCGGGCGACGCGAACGAAGGCGAGCAGGGCGTGGTCGGCGCCCTTGTCGGCGGAGAGCCGCCCGACGACGGCGATCCGCTTCGCGCCGGCGGGTCCTGGCGGCGCGGGCGGGAACTCGAAGCCGTTGTAGACGACCCGCACCCGCGCCGGATTCGGGAACGACGACGCCGTGAAGCGCGAGTTGGCGATCACCGCGGCCGCGTGGGTCGCGACGAAGCGCCAGAGGAGGCCGCGCACGAACCGGTTGTCCGGCACCTCGCGGCAGTGCACGACCGCCGGGATGCCGCGCCGGCGTGCGGCGAGCAGTGCGAACGGCGAAACCGTCGAGTTGCAGTGGACGAGGTCGGGACGCACGGCGTCGCACAGCCGTCCGAACGCGGCCGCGGCGGCGCGGAAGCGGAGGAGGTAGCGGAGCCGGCCGCCGAGCCCGAGCCGGGAGCTGAGCCGGGGATGCTGGATCAGGTGCGTCGCGACGCCGATCTCGGCGAGACGCGAGGCCAACCAACCCGACTCGGGCAACGCGACGTGGATGTCCCATTCCGAGGCGGATGCGAGGCCGCGAACCAGCGTGAGCAGGCTCGCCGACGACCCCGACCGCTCGCTCACCGGGTTGACGAGCAGCACCCGCGCACCCCGGCCCTGGCCTCCGGCTCGCCGGCCCGGCCCGGCACCGGAGGGCGGGAGTTCAGCCAGCGCGGTCCTCTCCGGCCAGCCGTTGCTCGACCTCGAGGCGCTGCTTCTCCGCCAGGCGCCGGACGGCGCGGCCGAGGCCGAGGCTGCGCATCACCATCACGACCAGCAGCTCCACGATCACGAGCGCGGCGCCGACGACGTTGTTCTTGGTGTAGGCGACCACCAGCGCGAGGGTGCAGAACGCCAGCGTCACGACGTACACGATCGTCACGACCTGGTTGCGGCTGCGCGCCCAGCGCTGGAGGTGGTGGTGGAGGTGGTTGCGATCGGCGCTGAACATCGCCAGGAAGCGCTCGGCCAGGCTGCCGTGCGAGCGGGCCTGGAACCGCACCGCCATCACCAGCAGCGTGTCCATCACCGGTAGGCCGAGAGCGAGGATCGGCACCAGGATCGCCACCGTCGCGGAGGCCTTGATCGACGAGTGGACGCAGGTCGCCGCGAGCAGAAAGCCGAGCGTCAGCGCGCCGGCGTCGCCCATGAAGATCCGCGCCGGCGCCCAGTTCTGGTGGAGGAAGCCGAGGCACGCGCCGGCAACCGCCGCCATCAGGATGATCGAACCCGGGTTCTCCTGCAGGAACGCGTACACCGACATCGACGCCGCGATGATCGCCACCACGCCGCCCGCGAGCCCGTCGAGGCCGTCGACGAGGTTGATCGCGTTGGTCACGCCGACCAGCCAGAGCACGGTGACCACCGGGCCGAGCGAGCCCAGCGCGATCGCGTGCCCGCCCGGCACGCCGAGCAGCGAGAACCGCCAGCCGGCGCCGACCACGATGCAGGCGGCGGCGAACTCGGCGATGAACTTGGTCGACACCGACAGCCCGATCAGGTCGTCGACCAGGCCGACGAGGAACACCATCGCGGCCGCGACGACGAGCGCGGCGAGCTCGCCGCCGCGCAGCCGCACGCCGATCGCGCCCCACGCCGTGACCGTGGCGGCGCCGGCGCCGAGGACGACCCCGCACGCGATCGCCATTCCGCCGAGCCGCGGGGTCGCCCGCTCGTGGTCGCGCCGGCCGCCGGGGACGTCGAGCGCCCGCAGGTGGACCGCGATCCGCGCGACGAGCGGCAGCACGAGCATCGTGAGCAACGCGGCGACGACACCGGCGACGGCCGCCGGGATGAGGATGCGGGGCACGCCCAACTCTAGCAAGGCGCTCGGGGCGAGCCAAGCGCGCGCCCGTCGCCACGCCCTGTCGCCGCAGCCCAGATGCGGACGGCGAGTCCCAGGGCGCGCTCCTGCTTCGAGGCGTTCGGCGCCGGGGGCCAGCGGATTGGAGTCTGTGCACGCCGCCGCGTTACACTGCGCCATGGCCTCGTGGTGCCGTGGG
>DATIYW010000115.1:0-7506 GCA_035517415.1 Thermoanaerobaculaceae bacterium | reverse complement strand
GTCGAGCTCGCCGAAGGGATCTACGTGCCGGCGTGCAAGGAAGGCCCGGTGTTCGCGGCGGCGCGCCTGGCCGCGCGGTGGTGGCTGTGAACGCGGCGCTCGCGACGCGGGTCGGGGCGCTCGAGCTCGCGAACCCGGTGCTGGCGGCCTCCGGCACGTTCGGCTACGGCCTCGACCTGGTCGAGTTCTGCCCTCCGGAGCGGCTCGGCGGCATCGTCAGCAAGGGGCTCTCGCCGCGGCCGCGGATCGGCAACCCGACGCCGCGCATCGTCGAGACCGCCGCCGGCATGATCAACGCGATCGGCCTGCAGAACATCGGCGTGGAGGCGTTCTGCCGCGACGCGCTGCCGCAGCTGCGCGGGCGCGGCGCGACCGTGGTGGTCAACGTGTTTGGCGAGCGGATGGAGGAATACGTCGCCGTCATCGACCGCTGCGAGCGCGAGGCCGGCGTCGCCGCCTACGAGCTCAACGTGTCGTGTCCCAACGTCACCGCCGGCGGGATCGAGTTCGGCCACGACGCGGCGCAGCTCGAGCGCCTCACCGCGATGTGCCGCGCCCGCACCCAGCGCCAGCTGTGGGTCAAGCTCTCGCCCAACGCGCCGGACCTGGTCGGCACCGCCCGCGCGGCGGTGGCCGGGGGCGCGGACGCGCTCTCGCTGATCAACACGCTCCGCGCCATGGCGATCGACGCGGACCGCCGCCGCCCGGTGCTCGCCACCACCTGCGGCGGGCTCTCCGGCCCGGCGATCAAGCCGCTCGGCCTGCGCATGGTCTGGGAGGTGCATCGCGCCCTTCCCGACGTGCCGCTGGTGGGGATCGGCGGGATCGAGAGCGGACGCGACGCGGCGGAGTTCCTCCTCGCCGGCGCGAGCGCGGTGCAGGTCGGCACCGCGATCTTCCGCGACCCGCGCGCCCCGCTGCGCATCCTCGACGAGCTGGCCGCGTTCTGCGCCGAGCGCGGCGTCGCCGACGTCAAGGAGCTGATCGGAGGCCTGCAATGCCGCTGACCCGGAGCGAGGCGGTGCGCCGCATCGCGGTCGCGCTCGACAGCTCGGAGCGGAGCTCGATCCTGGCGCTGGCCCGCGCCCTCGCCGGTCGGGTCGGGATGGTCAAGGTGGGCCTGGAGGCGTTCACCGCCTGCGGCCCGGCGCTGGTCGAGGAGCTGGGCGCGCTCGGCCTGCCGGTGTTCCTCGACCTCAAGCTGCACGACATCCCCAACACGGTCGAGCGGGCGTCGCGCAACTGCGCCCGCCTCGGCGTGGCGATGTTCAACGTCCACGCCTCCGGCGGCGAGGCGATGCTGCGCGCCGCGGTCGCCGGCGCGAACGCCGGCGCGGCGAGCCCGGAGGCCGTGCCGAAGGTGATCGGCGTGACCGTGCTGACCAGCCTCGACGACCCGGCGCTCGACGCCCTCGGCATCCCCGGCGGCGCCGCCGCGCGCGTGCGCGGCTGGGCGGAGCTGGCGCGGCGCACCGGGTGCGACGGGGTGGTCTGCTCGCCGAACGAGGCGGCGACACTGCGCGCGGCGATCGGGCCGGGGTTCCTCCTCGTCACCCCGGGCGTGCGCCCGAGCGGCGCGGACCGCCGCGACCAGCGGCGCGTCGCCACGCCGGCCGCGACGGTGGCGGCGGGCGCGGACGTGCTCGTGATTGGCCGGCCGATCACCGCCGCGCCGGACCCGGCCGCCGCCGCCGAGGCGATCCTCGCGGAGATCATGCGCTCGTGATTCCCGAGGCCGACGACGGAGGTCCCTCTTCCCGGATCCCGGATCCCGGACCCCGGGCCCCGTTGCTCTTCCCCTGCGACACCCACACCCACACCGCGCGCTGCGGCCACGCCGGCGGCACCGATCGTGAGTACGTCGAGGCGGCGATCGCCCGCGGCCTCGCCGCGATCGCGGTCACCGACCACGTGCCGTTCTACTGGCTGCCGCGCGAGCGCCACGACCCGACCCTGGCGATGGCGCCCGAGGAGCTGCCGCGCTACGTCGAGTCGGTGCTGGCGACGAGGGAGCGCTACCGCGGGCGCATCGAGGTGCTGCTCGGCCTCGAGGCCGACTTCGTCGCCGGCCACGAGGACGCCCTCGCCCGCCTGCTCGAGTCGTACCCGTTCGACGTCGTGCTCGGCTCGGTCCACTGGCTCGACGGCTGGTGGGTGGATGCACCCTCGTCAGTGGCGCGCTACCGCGAGGGCGAGGCGGAGGTCGACCGCATCTGGGCGCGCTACGCCGAGTTGGCACTCGCCGCCGCCGCCTCCGGGTTGTTCGACGTGCTCTCCCACCTCGACCTGCCGAAGAAGTTCGGCTTCCGGCCGTCGCGCCCGTTCGCCGGGCGGCAGGCGGAGCTGGTCGCGGCGGTCGCGGCGTCGGGGTGCGCGGTCGAGCTCTCCTCAGCCGGGAGGCGCAAGCCGGTGGGCGAGGACTACCCCGAGCCCGGGCTGGTCCGCGAGCTGGCCGCGGCCGGCGTCCCGTTCGTGCTCGCCTCGGACGCACACGCGCCGGCCGAGGTCGGCTACGGCTTCGCCGAGCTGGCCGCCCTCGCCCGCTCCGCCGGGGTGGCCGCGGTGAGCGTCTTCCACCGCCGCCGGGCGACCCCCGCCGCCCTTTGACACGCCTGCTAAGATGAACCTGGCCGCGGGATTCCATCCGCGGCCTTGACGTTGCGCCCGGCGGTGCGCAAGAGAAGGGCATGCGATGGAGAACAGGCACTTTCGCGTCATCGTCCTCGGCTCGGGGCCGGCCGGCCTGACCGCGGCGCTCTACGCGTCGCGGGCCGAGCTGGCGCCGCTCGTGATCGACGGGATGCAGCCCGGCGGCCAGCTCACGATCACCACCGACGTCGAGAACTTCCCCGGCTTCCCCGAAGGGATCCTCGGGCCCGAGCTGATGAACCGCATGCGCTCGCAGGCGGAGCGCTTCGGCACCACCACGGTCTTCGACGCGGCCTCTGCGGTCGACCTGTCGGTCCGGCCGTTCAAGGTCCGCACCGACGACCACGGCGAGTACACCGGCGACGCGCTGATCATCGCCACCGGCGCCTCGGCGAAGCTGCTCGACCTGCCGGCGGAGCAGGCGCTGATGGGCTACGGCGTCTCGGCGTGCGCGACCTGCGACGGCTTCTTCTTCAAGGAGAAGGAGATCGTCGTCGTCGGCGGGGGCGACACGGCGATGGAGGAGGCGACATTCCTGACCCGCTTCGCGACCAAGGTGACGGTGGTGCACCGGCGCGGCGAGCTGCGCGCCTCGGCGATCATGCAGGAGCGGGCGAAGGCCAACCCCAAGATCGCATTCGCGTGGCATTCCGAGGTCGTCGACATCGTCGGCACGCGCGAGGGCGGCGTCACGGCGGTGGTGCTGCGCGACACCCGCACCGGCGAGCGCCGCACGCTGCCGACGCAGGGGGTGTTCATGGCGATCGGCCACCAGCCCAACACCGCGCTGTTCTCCGGGCAGCTCGAGATGGACCACAACGGCTACATCGTCACGCGGCCCGACTCCACCCGCACCAGCGTCGCCGGGGTGTTCGCCTGCGGCGACGTGCAGGACCACGTCTTCCGCCAGGCGATCACCGCCGCGGGCAGCGGCTGCATGGCGGCGATCGAGGCGGAGCGGTGGCTCGCCGGGCACGCGGCGTGAGGGTGGAATTTCACCCGCTTGTGAGGGTTTTCGCGAAGTAGGGGTAGGTCTGCCCCGGGAGGGTAGTCATGCTGACGATGACGACGAAGGCTGCCGACAAGGTCCGAACGTTCGCCGAGCAGATGCCGGAGGCGAAGGGGAAGGACCTGCGCATCTTCATCCAGGGGGGTGGCTGCTCGGGTTTCCAGTACGGCTTCACGTTCGACGACCACCAGGACGGCGACATGGTCGTCGAGTCGGAGGGGATCCGCGTGCTGGTCGATCAGATGTCGGCGCAGTACCTCTCCGGGGCGACCGTCGACTTCGTCGAGGACCTGCGCGGCGCCGGCTTCGTGGTCGAGAACCCGAACGCGGTGCGCTCGTGCGGCTGCGGCCACTCGTTCGCGGTGGAGTAGGCACGGGGTGACGCCGTGAGCTCGCGCCCCCTCGACGGCCGCCACCGCGCGATCGTCCGCCTCGGCCACCCGGTGCTGCGGGAGCCCGCGCTCGAGGTGCCGCCGGAGCGGTTCGGCACGCGTTTCCTGCGCGATCTCGGGCGCGACCTGGTCCGCACCATGTTCGAGGACAACGGCGTGGGGCTGGCCGCGCCGCAGATCGCGGTCGGGGTGCGCGCGTTCGCGTACTACCTCCCGGCCGAGGGCGACCGTCCGGAGATGCCGCCGCGGGTGCTGGTCAACCCGGTGCTCACGCTGCTCGGCGAGCCGACGGAGCTCGGCTGGGAGGGATGCCTGTCGATCCCGGGCCTGCGCGGGCTGGTGGCGCGCCATCCGGCGGTGAAGGTCGGGGCGGTCGATCCGGACGGCAACCCGCTCGCCTTCGAGGCCGAGGGGTTCCACGCCCGCGTGATCCAGCACGAGGTCGACCACCTCGACGGCGTGATGTTCGTCGACCGGATGCGGGACATGGCCTCGCTGATGTTCGAGGAGGAGTGGGAGCGCTACGCGAACGACCGCGATCTGCCGGTCGAGGTGTGAGAGACCGGGGTCCGGGTTCCGGAGCCCGAGGCCCGATGACGACAAGACAAGAAGACTGAAGGCCGGGAGCGGGCTCCCGGCCTTCTGGTCCAGTTCGGCTCGGAACTTCCTGGCTAGATGCGGTGGCCCGGCCGCGCAGGAGGCGGCGGCGCAGGCGCCGCGGGCGCGACGGGTGCGGCCATCGCCATCGGCGCGGCGGGCGCGGCGGGAGCCAGCGGGGTCTCCGGGGCCTCCGGCGCGACCGGCGCGCGCGGCGCGAGCAGCGGACGGGACCCCGTCCACTCCGGGAGCAGCCCCATCTTCTTCGCCGGCATGGTCAGCGTGATCTTCGCCTTCTGCTTGTTGCGCACCAACTCCACGGTGACCGACTCTCCCGGCTCGTAGGAGCGGAGGATGCGCAGCGTCTGGGACGGCGTGCTCGGCGTGCGGCCGCCGATCGAGGTGATCACGTCGCCGGCCTTGAGGTCGATCCCGGCGTCCTTGGGGGCGCGCACCACCAGGACCCCCTCCTTGGTGCCGAAGTACTCGCCGAGGTCGGGGTTGAGCGCCACCATCTCGAGGTCGCACCAGGGCCGCCCGTCGAGCATGTCGAGGTTGATGTTGATGTCCGGGATCTCCGGCACGTCGGGGATCTCGACCTCCGGCCCGCCCGCCTCGCCCGGGACGGCGAACACCCGCACGCCCGGCCCGGACAGGCGGCTGGCGGTGACCGTCGTGGTATGGGTCTCGCTGCCGCGCCGGTACTCGACGCTCACCTTCTCGCCTTCCTTGAGGTTGCGGGCGAGCTCGATCAGGCGCGCCGAGGGCGCGGACTCGTCCTCGTCGGCGTCGACCTTGGCGCCGACGAGCGTCTCGCCGTTGAACTTGGTGATGATGTCGCCGGCGAGCAACCCGGCGTCGGCGGCAGGCCCGCCCGGGGTGAGCGCCTCGACCACCGCACCGACCGAGTCGGTCGCGGGGTCGCTCTCGTGCTTGAGCACGACGCCGAGGCGCGGCCGGTTGCCGAACACCACCACCTTGTTGTGCACCCTGGCCATCGCCTTGCCGGTCTGCAACCGCGCCATCGCCCGCGCGGCGTCGCGCATCTGCCGCTCCGCGTCGCGCATCTGCCTCTCGGCCTGGTGCATCTGCTCCTCCGCCTGGTGCATCTGCTTCTCGGCGTCCTTGCGCGCCTTGGAGTCGTCCTCCTGCGCCAGGACGGGCACCGCGGCGGCGAGCAGCGCCGCGCCGAGGACGGCAATCAATCCGTGCGTGTTCATCGCGTCACTCCCTTCCCTTAGAGACCGACATAGGCGACGTGCGTCGCCCGGACGTTGACCAGTGCGTCGAGCAGGCGCACCCGCTCGTGCCAGAGGTCGATCAGCTCGGGTGAGGCCTGGCTCTCGGCCTGCCGGCGCGTGAGCTGCGCGTCGATCGTCGCGATGCGGTCCTCGATCTCGACGATCGTGTTGGCGGTGCGGCCGCTCTCGACCCGACCACCGTCGGCGGCGGTGTGGAGCGCCCGCTCGAGGCGCTGCGACTCGGCGATCAGCGTCCTCATCTCGCGCGCCGCCCTCGCCTCGTGCCAGGCCTCGACGCCGCCGCGCACGCCGACCACCAGCGTCACCCCGGCGGCGAGCGCGGCGGCGGCCCAGCCGAGGCGCGCGATGCGCCGCCAGGTGCGGTCGGCGGCGATGCCGGCGCTCACCGCGGGCCAGACGTCCCGCGACGGGGAGGCGGCGGGCAGCGCGGCGAGCTCGGCGCGCAGCGCGCGCAGCCGCTCCACCTCCTCTGCGCAGGCCGGGCAGGCGGCGGCGTGGGCCGTCTCCTCAGCAGTCGCCTCGCCGTCGCGGACCGCGAGCAGCTGTTCGAGGCTCAGGTGCATGACGCCTCCCTCCGGAGGGGGGCGAGGATCTCGCGCAGGCGCGCGTGGGCGCGGGCGAGCTGCGACTTCGAGAAGCTCGCGGTCTTGCCCACCATCGCGGCGATCTCCTCGTGGTTGTAGCCCTCGACGTCGTGCAGCCAGAGCACGGCACGGGCGGTGTCCGAGAGCTGCGCGACCGCGGCCTCCAGGTCGATCCGCTCGGGCGCGGTGGCGAGGTGCGGCGTGATGGCGAGCGAGTTCGCGCCGGGGCCGTCGGCGAGCTCGTCCGGCAGCTCCTCCTCGACCGGCCGCGAACCCTGCCGACGGAGCCGCTGCAGCGCCTTGCTCGCGGCGACCCGGCGCACCCAGCCGGCGAGCGATCCCTCGCCGCGGAACCGGCCGATCGAGCGCACCACCTCGAGGAACGTCTCCTGCAGCACGTCCTCCGCGTCGTGGGGGGTACGGGTGAGGCGGCGGGCGAGGTTGTACACCGGCGACTCGAAGGTGCGGAACAGCTTCTCCAGCGCGACGTGGTCTCCCCGTCGAGCCCGGGCGACCACCAGCTCGTCCACCGCCACCGCGAACGATCCCCGCGTCACCGCTCCCATAGATGCACCAGAGCGGAATACGGTCGCAGACGCGGCCGAGTTCTGATCCCGCCCCGCCCACCGGTATACCCGATTCGAGCGGGCCGCGGCGCGCCGCAGCGCACCCGCCATCGCCGTCGCGGTGGCGCCGGGACCGAACCAGCCGAGCTGCGGGGTCTCGCTCACACCCGCCAAGATGCGCGGCGCCGCGAAACCGTCGCGCGCCCGGCGCCGCTGTTTGACCGCGCCGCCGTGGCCGTGCATGATCGCGCCCGCGCTCCTGCGTGAGAGCCAGGCGCCGGAGACGGGAGACCCGATGGAATCGACTGCGACGCCGCGGCCGCTCGCGCCCTCCTACCGCTGGATCGTGCTCGCGATCATGAGCCTGATCTGCTGCGCCCAGTACTACATCTACGACTCGATCACGCCCTTGGGCACGCTCATCAAGTCCGAGCTCGGCTTCTCCGG
>DATIYW010000114.1:0-14430 GCA_035517415.1 Thermoanaerobaculaceae bacterium | reverse complement strand
GCGCCGGCTCGCGCCTCAGTTGTTGTCGTTGAGCGCCTTCATCAGCGCCGCGCCGAACGCCGTCACCTCGGGCTTGCGCTCCTGCTTCCGCTCCTCGGCCCACTTGTGGAACTCCTTGACGGCGCGGCCCTCCTTCGCCTTCTTGACCGAGAGGGAGATGCGCTTGCGCTCCGGGTCGACGGAGAGCACGGTGGCGGAGATGCGACCGCCGGCGGGGAAGCCCGCGCCGAGGTCGCCGCCCTTCGGCACGTCGGTCTCGGAGGCGGGGATCAGGCCGGTGAGTCCCGGCTCGAGCTGCACGAACACGCCGAAGTTGGCGGTGCGCTCGACCGTGCCCTCGACCGCGGTGCCCGCCGGGTAGCGGCTGCTCGCGTCGAGCCAGGGGTCGGAGGTCGCCACCTCGCGCAGCGTGAGGGAGAGGCGGCGTCGCTCGAGGTCGCACTCGCGCACCCAGCCGCGGACCGGCGACCCGGCGGCCAGCGACGCGTCGTCGAGCTTCATCCCGGGCGGGAGCTGGGAGACGTGGATCAGGCCGTCGACGCCGGGCAGCAGCTCGACGAAGATGCCGAAGTCGGTCTTGCGCGCGATCGTCCCCTCGAACAGCGCGCCGGAGGGGAAGCGACCCGGCACCTCGGCCCACGGATCGGGCTCGAGCGCCTTCATCGACAGCGCGATGCGGTTCTTCTCGCGGTCGGCCTCGAGCACCTTGACGCGCACCTCGTCGCCGACCTTGACGACGTGCGACGGCCGCGCCCCGACGCGGTGGGTGAGCTCGGAGATGTGCACCATCCCGTCCACCCCGCCGAGGTCGACGAACACGCCGAAGTCGCGGATGCTCTTCACCGTGCCGTCGAGCTCCGCGCCCGCGGCGACGCGCGACCAGGCCTGCCTGGCGGCCGCCTCGCGCTCGTCCTTGAGCACCTGGGCGCGCGAGACCACCATCGAGTCGAGGTCCTCGGAGAGCTCGGTGATGCGGAATAGGAACGTCTTGCCGAGGAAGGCGTCGACGTTGCGCGGGAAGCCGAAGTCGATCTGCGACATCGGGCAGAACGCGCGGAGCCCGGCGATCGACACGTCGTAGCCCCCCTTGTTGCGCCCGGTGACCTTGCCCTCGACCGGCACGGCGTTGGCGAAGGCGCCGCGCAGCGCCTCGCGCTCCCGCCGCTCGATCGCGAGGCGGTGGGAGACGCGCAGCTCGGGCGAGAGGGCGATGATGACGGCGTCGAGGCCGTCGCCCGGGTGTAGCTCGCCGAGCTCGGTACGGTCCATGACCGCCTCGGATTTGCCGCCGACCGAGATCAGGGCGATGTCGCCGTGGACCGCCATCACCGACCCGGTGATCAGCTGCCCGATCTCGAGCTCCTCTTGTTGGAAGGATTGCGCCAGCGCCTCGGCGAAGCTCTGGGTGTCCCCTGTGGTGTTCTTCTCCTCGCTCATCGTCAGACCTCGCCGCCTGGTCCTGCTCCAGGCGCAGCCGTTCGGGCTGAGCCACGCATCATACACCCTTTCCCGCCGGCCGGCCGGGAGCCCGCCGCGCCGCCTGCGGGCCGCCCGGGCGGGGCCGAGCCGATGGACCCGCCGCGGCGGCGCGGCGCGCGCTATCCTCCCGCGATGCGGCGCCCTCTCGCGGCGGGTCTGCTGGCGTTGCTCGCGGCGGCCTGCGCGACGACGCGGGCGCCCCGCGTCGACCCCGCGGTCACCGTCGAGGTCCTCGCGCCGGTGGATCGCGTGCCGGTGGCGAGCGCGGACGTCTTCGCGCCGCCCGGCGCGGCGGGCGGGCTCGAGGACGGGCGGGCGGCGGCGATGCGGGCGCTGCGGGCCGAGTTCGCGGACGCGCTGCGGGCGGGCGGCGCGACGGTGTGCGAGGGCGAGGCGGACGAGCTCACCGGGCCGCGGCCCGATGCACGGCGCCTCGCCGTCCGCGGCCGGTCCGACCGCGCCGACGTCGTCGTCGCCACCGAGCTGATCGCCTACGGCACGGTGCGGCACTCGTGGCTCTGGCTGCTCGCGGGCCAGGGGCTGGCCGCCGGCATCGGACACGGAATCCTCGCCGCCAAGGCGACCGGCAGCGTGTCGACCGGCTGGGTGGTGGGGGGCGGGGAGTTCGTCCTCGAGGTCGCCACCTGGGTGGGCGGGACGATCGTCGCGTCGAAGGTGATCGACCCGGTGATCGTGCGGGTCTCGGCGATCCGCTCGAGCGACGGCGCCGTGCTCGGCCGCTGGACGCGCGAGGGGACGCGGCCGGTCGGACAGTGGCTGCGGCGGGCGCGGCAGCCGCGCGCCGATCGCCTGCGCGCGGTCACCGCCGGAGTGTTCAAGCGGCTCACTCCCCGCCTACTGGCGCGCGTCGGCAGCGCGTTCCGCGACGCAGCGCCGGCATCCGCTCCCTGACCGGCCCGCGGCGGCGCGGCGACCCCTCGCGCCGGCGCTCACCCGTCCGCGGCATGTGCGCCCCGTCACGCCGGGCCGGCCGGGGTCGGGCGGCGCTTTGACTGCAGGCGAGGGAGCGGGTATCGTTGCGCCCGGGAGTCATGCGGTTGAGTCGCGGTCCAGACTCGAGCGGAGGTCGGGGCGCGGAATCACGCCGCGGGGAGCGGCGTTCGCAGCAACGGCGGATGACGGACTCCAGTCGGACCCCACGTCGCGGCAGGACGGGCCCCGGGTGATGGCAGCGCAGCCCGCCGAGCTCGAGCTGGTGCTGCGCCCGCGCTCGCGCTACGACGCGATCGACGTCGTCGAACGCATCCGCGCCGAGCGCGGCGACCTGCTCTCCCGCTACCGGCGCGCGGTCTACTGCTCCTACCACACCACGGCCGGGTACCTCGAGCAGGGCCTCTCGACGCGGCTGGAGAACCGGCGCGAGCGCATCGACCCGTTCATCGCGGCGTTCCGGAAGCTGTTCCCGCCCGGCGCCGACTACCGCCACGACCGGCTCGAGCTGCGCGGCGAGCTGTCGGAGGACGAGCGCCGGGTGGAGCCGCGCAACGCCGACTCCCACCTCGCGTTCATCGGCTCGGGGCTGCGCAACTGCGTCACCTACCTGAACCGGCCGGGCGAGCCGGTCTACTTCATGGACCTCGACGGCGTCAACGGCGGCCTCGCCCGCACCCGCCACACCCGCATCGTCGCCTACCAGGAGGCGCGCCGCGTGGAGCGCGTGCGCTGCGACGTGCCGGTCTCGCGCCACCCGATCGACTCGGTCAACCTCGCCGACCCGCGCGTCGGCGTGCTCGAGCAGGCGAACGCGCTGGTCGCCCGCCACGGCGTGTGCAAGGGGCGGGTCGACGTCGCCCTCGACGCCGCCGAGCGCGACGCCGGCGTGACCGTCAACGAGTACGAGACGCTGCTGATGCGGCACGACCTCGCGGAGGTGCTCGCCGACCCGCTGAAGTTCGCGGCGCGCACCGGCCGGCGCATGCTGCGCGACCCGCGGGCGATCCCGGCGAAGAGCTGGGGGTACGCGAAGTACGACGTCGTCCACGTGCTCAACGAGCTGATGGACGCGCTCAAGGTCTCGGAGTCGGCGCTCGAGCGCCTGCTCGCGCGGGTGATGGCGGTGCCCGCCTCGCGCTTCCTGCGCATGAAGCGCGCCGTCAGCCTGCTCGTCTCCGACGGCGGCTCCGAGCCGGGCGGCATCGTGCAGGGGCGCTACCAGAACCCGATCCTGGTGCAGTGGGCGGCGGCGCCGGGCGGCCGGCGCGCGCTCGAGCTCACGCTGACGAGCTTCCACTGATTGCGCCCGGCGGCGGCGGGCAGGATGGCGGCATGACGAGGGGCGACCTCCGCGTCCACGTGATCGGCATGGGCGAGACCGGACGCCGGCTCGCCGCCGCGCTCGCCACCGCCGGCGTCGAGACCGTCCCGGTGACGCGCGAGCGCGGCTGGGAGGAGGCGCTCGCTGACCCGCGCGGCGTGCGCCTGCTGTGCGTGCGGGAGGAGGCGCTCGCGGCGGCGCTCGCCCGTCTCGCCGGAACGCCGCCGGAGCGCGTCGTGCTGGTGCAGAACGGCTGGGTCCGCCCGGTTCTCGGCGCGTTCGCGACCTCCACCCGCGGCCTGCTCTGGTTCACCAGCAAGGGCGAGTTCTTCCGCGTGCTGCGGCCGAGCCCGTTCGCGGGCCCGGCGGCGGAACGGCTGGCCGCCGCGCTCACCGCCGGGGGGATCACCGCGGAGGCGGTCGGCGCGGGCGAGTTCGCCGCCCGCGAGGCCGACAAGATGGGGTTCAACTGCCTCGTCGGGCTGCCGCTCGCGGTGCACCGGCTGTCGCTGGCAGAGTACCTGGCACAGCGGCCCGAGGAGGCGCGCGCGCTGTTCGAGGAGAGCGTGGGCGCGGCCGCCGCAACGCTCGGGGTCGCGGTCTCTCCGGCGTGGTGGCCGGCGTTCCTCGCCGCGGCCGAGCCCCTCGGCTTCGTGCGCAGCACCGCCGCCAAGGCGCTCGAGTTCCGCAACGGCGCGGTGCTCGGCCTGGCGCGGGCGGCCGGCCTGGCCGCGCCCGTCACCGAGCGGCTCCTCGCCGCGGCCGGCTTCGCGATCTGACACGCGGCGGCGCCGCCGCGCCTTGAGACGGGCGCGGCGCGGGTGTAACGTCGGCGACAATGAGCGGCGTGCTGGCGAAGGAACTGGCGGCGCTGACCCACCCCGAGGCGCTCAAGATCCTCCTCGTGCTGGTCCTCTCGTTCCTGCTCGGGCTCGAGCGCGAGGGCCGCAAGGCGCACGCCGGGCACTACCTGTTCGGCGGGGTCCGCACCTTCCCGATCATCGGCCTGCTCGGCTACTCGATTGCCCTCGTCGAGGGGTCGCAGCTCCTCCCGGTCGCGCTCGGATTCGTCGTCGTCGGCGCGTTCCTGCTCGTGTCCTACCTTCACAAGCTCGCCAGCGCGGACGACGCCGGCGTGACCACCGAGATGTCGGGGCTGCTCACGTACGTGCTCGGCGCGCTGGTCTCCGCCGAGCTGTACTGGATCGCGGTCACGCTCGTCGTGGTCTGCATGCTGCTGCTGGAGCTCAAGACCGGCCTCGAGAGCCTCACCGAGCGCATCCCCTCCGACGAGGTGATCACCTTCACCAAGTTCCTCCTCCTGACGGTGGTGATCCTGCCGGCGGTGCCGAACCGGGAGTTCACGGAGTTCCACCTCAACCCGTTCCGCACCTGGCTGATCGTCGCCGCCGTGAGCGCCGTCTCGTACGGCTCCTACGTGCTGCAGAAGGTAACGGCCAAGCGCGGCGGGATCGAGCTCGCGGCGCTGCTCGGCGGCGCCTACTCCTCGACCGTGATCACCGTCGCGCTGGCGCGGCGCGCGCGCCGCGAGCCGCGGCCGAACCTGTACGCCGCCAGCATGCTGCTCGCCTCGGGCGTGATGTACCTGCGCATCCTCGTGCTGCTCGCGATCTTCAACGGCCGGCTGATGGCGCCGCTGCTCGCACCGTTCCTCGCCCTCGGCGGTGTGGCGATCGTCGCCGGGTTCCTGTGGGCGCGGGTGCCGGACCGCGAGGGGGAGCGGCCGGCGCGGGAGTACGAGGCGAAGAACCCGCTCGAGATCCGCGCCGCCTTCGCGTTCGCCGCGATCTTCATCGCCATCGTCATCGCCACCAGCCTGGTGGTGCGCTCGTTCGGCACGGTCGGGGTCTACGGCCTGGCGACGCTGATGGGGTGCACCGACGTCGACCCGTTCATCCTCGGCCTGACGCAGACCGCCGGGGTCGGCACGCCGCTCGCCTCGGCCGCGATCGCGGTGGTGATCGCGACTGCGAGCAACAACGCGCTCAAGGGCGTCTACGCGCTGGTCTTCGCCGACCGCGCCACCGGCCGGCGCGGGCTCGGCGCCCTCCTCCTGCTCGCCCTCGCCGGCCTGCTGCCGATCCTCACGCTCTGAACATCGGCCCGGGTTCAGGACCGTTCGACGCGCTGTGACATGGCATGGCGGTCGAGCCGCCTCCACCAGAGGGCGGAAGCCGCCAGCCACGCCGCCACCAGCACGGCGGCATGGAGAACCGACGGCCACCGGTTCCCGTCTGCCGCCACCGCGGGTAGGATCCAGCGCGAATCGAGATGGGTCAGACGCTGGGCGAGGTCGAGGAAGTAGTTGCGCGCCGGCTCCGGCATCGTCCCGTACACCTTGTCCGGGAGCAGGGCGCACACCGCTCCGATCGCGAACTGCGCCGCGAGGATCGCGCCGGCCAGGACCCTGTCGGCGCGCCGCCCCTGCAACGCGGCCTCGAGCCCGAGTGCCGCCAGCACCGCCAACGGCGCCAGCAGCGGCACGAGGAACCGCCCCCCCGGCGACCAGCCGCCATACCAGACGAGCAGGAGCGCAGGGCCGACCGTCACAGCAGCCAGCACGCCGAGGGCAAGTGTCTCGCCGCGCGAGCGCCGCCACAGTGCGAGTAACCCGAGCGGCATGAGGAGGAAGAGCGGCGCCCATGCGAGCAGACCGTACTGCTCGTCGACCAAGAGGCCGAGACTGCCTGGGAGGAGGTTCATGTAGCGCGTCAGCACCTGCCCGGCGCCCCACATCGCGAACGGCGACGCGGAGCCGTACCAGCGGAGGTGGAGAAGCGTCATGGCGAGCACCGAAGCCGCGAAGGGACCCACGAGCATCGCCACCGCCCGACGCCGCGAACGGACGGCGAGAAATCCCACGAGCAGGAGCCATACCGCGCCCGGCAGAAAGCGAACATGGAGCCACGGCAGCGCTGCGATCGCCAGCGCGCTCCCGAGGCGTGGCCGCCGCTGCCTGACGGTCTCGATGTACAGCACCGCAAAGCCGAGCGCCCCCGCCTCTTCGGGAAGCGCGAGCGCACCGTAGGTGAGCATCGGGAAGGTCGCGGTGAGGACCACCACCGTGAGGAATCCGGCCGATGCTCCCGGGCCGACTACCAGGAGCCTCCACAGCGTGTAGGCGAGCGAAACCGCGACCAGCGCGGAGGCCAGGTGCACGCCAACGTCACCGAGAAGAAGGTCAGGCACCGCCAGCAGCACGCTCATGCCGACGCTGTGGATCGGACGGTTCTCGCCCTGGGGTGACGCCGGGCTGCGGTGGTAGTCAAGGCTGGGGTTGGCGACGCTCGTGGTGCCATGGCGGGCTAGCGCCTGGGCGACCGCAAGGTAGCTCGGCTCGTCGCCGGTTCGCGTGTGCGGAACCAGGCAGGTCGCGGCCACGAGCGCGGCGATCGGCACGGCCAGTGAGGACCGCCGGCGAGATGGAGACTCACCGGCCCGGATTGTCGCCCACGCGTCGTGCAGACGGTAGCCGTAGGCGGTGAAGAGAGGTCCCACGACCAGCCACGCCAACGCAGTTCGGCGCAGACGCCGAGCGAACTCCTCGGTTGCTGGCCCGGTCGTCGCCGTCGGTGTCACCACCGGTTGAAGCCGCGCGGCCAGCCTCGGTGCGGCAATCGCAGTCAGCACGGCCACGAGCCCCACCATGACGGCAAGGCTCGTGGCCGTGACGGCCGGGACCCGCCTCACCCAATTCGCTCCACTCGGGGAGGCACCCCAGCAGGGTTAGCCGCGCTTACGACGATGATGTCGACCTGCTCGACCGGGGAGGCGCCGGTGATCTTCGCCTGCGCCGCGATGGCCGCCTCGGTCACGGCCCCGATTGAGGCTTCCTCGTTGAGGGCGGGGATTGCGATCGCCAGCTTCATGGCTCGCCCGGCATGATACGACGGTCCACCGCCGACACGCCGAGTTCGATCGACCCAGAAAGCCCGCAACGCCGGGGCGCAGTGAGAGCGTTCCGGTCCCATCACAGCTGCGGCCAGACCTTGTGGACATCCGCCAGAACGCGGTCGAGATCATCGCGCAAAGCGGCGTCGAGGCGATCGCGCCCGGCGATCCGGCGCAGCACGAGGCCGAGTTCGCCCCACCACTCCGATCCCGTGGCGTAGCTGCCGGCCAGGAACTCCCGCAGCGGCCCGACGTCGCCTCCGGCGGCCTCGATCCGATCGGCCAGTCCCGCCAGGCACTCCGCCTGCAGGTCCCCGGGTCCGTGCACCCCGTTACCTGGACTGATCGTTACGGGACGCGGCGAGCGCGGCGACGGCGCCGGCGAGCCGGTCGACCTCGGCGGGCGTGGTGTACATCGACATCCCGGCGCGCAGCACACCGCCGCGCGCGTCCAGCCCGAGCGCCTCCATCGCGCGGACGGCGTAGAAATGGCCGTCCCACACCAGCAACCCCCGCTCGCCGAGGAGCCGCGCGGCCTCCGTCGCGGTCATCCCGTCGATCGTGATCGAGACCGTCGGCGCGCGACGCGGCGACGCGAAGTCCGGTCCCCAGACCGTCACGCCGGGGGCGGCGCGAAGCGCGTCGAAGTAGCGGCGCGCGAGCGCGTGCTCCCACGCCGCGATCGCCTCCATCGCGCCGACGAGGCGCTCGCGCAGCGAACCGCCCGCGCCCCAGGAGGCGAGGTACTCGACCGCCGCCTTCACGCCGGCGATCGCCGCGTGGTTCGCCGTGCCGGTCTCGATCCGGTACGGCGCCGCCTGATCCTGGGTGCGCAGGCGGTCCGGCTCGAGCTCGTCGAGCAGGCCGGGGCGGGCGAGGAGGATGCCGACGTGCGGGGCGTAGAACTTGTACGCCGAGCAGAGCAGGAAGTCGGCGTCGAGCGCGGCGAAGTCGATCGGGAAGTGCGGCGCGGCGTGGACCGCGTCCACCAGCAGCCACGCGCCCGCCTCGCGCGCGAGCCGGCGCGCCAGCGCCAGGTCGTTGACGGTGCCGAGCGCGTTCGAGGCGTAGCCGATCGCGAGGAGGCGGGTGCGCGGCCCGACCCGGCGCGCCATGTCGTCGGGGTCGAGCGTGCCGTCGCGCCGCAGCGCGACCTCGCGCACCGTCACGCCGCGCTCGGCGAGCGTCAGCCAGGGGCCGCGGTTGGCCTCATGGTCGAGCGCCGTGATCACGACCTCGTCGCCGGGCCCGAACCGCCGCGCCAAGGCGCGGGCGAGCGCGTAGGCGAGCGAGGTCATGTTGGCGCCGAACGAGACCTCCCGCCAGGAGCGAGCGCCGAGGAACGCGGCCACCGTCTCGCGCGCGCCCGCGAGCATCGCGTCGGACTCGCGCGAGGTGACGAACTGGCCGTGTGTGTTGGCGTTGCAGGTCGCGTAGTAGCCCGACACCGCGTCGATCACCGCGCGCGGCAGCTGCGTGCCGGCGGGGCCGTCGAAGAACGCCAGCGGGCTGCCGCCGAGCGCCCGCCCGAGAGCGGGGAAGTCGCCGCGGCACCGTGCGCACTCGGACTCGCCGAAAGCCATGCCCACCTCCGACTCTCGCGGCGCCTTTCTAGCACGGGGAGGGCCCCGCCGGCGGGCGCGAGGCCGGAGGAGGCGCGGGCGAAACGAACCCAGGCGGCTCGGGGCCGCCTGGGGACACCTCACCCGGCCGAAGACCGGCGCGTGCTGCCGCGCGGGGGCCGAGCCGGCCCCGCGGCTCCGGCTACTTCAGGTGCTTGTTGACGAGCTTCGTCATCTCGAACATCGAGACCTGCTTCTTGCCGCCGAACACGCCGGCGAGGTTCGCGTCGGCGTTGATCATGCGGCGGTTCTTGGCGTCCTGCAGCTTGTGCTTCTTGATGTAGTCCCAGACCTTCTTGGTGACCTCGGTCCGGGGCAGCGCCTTCGCGCCGACGATCATCGCGAGCGCGCCGCTCGGCATCATCGGCTTCATGAAGGCCGCGCTCGGCGTGCGCTTCTTCGCCGGCTTCTTCGCGGGCTTCTTCGCCGCGACCTTCTTCTTCGCGGCCGGTTTCTTCGCGGCCGCCTTCTTGGCAGCCGGCTTCTTCGCTGTTGCCTTCTTCATGGCCATGATCTCGCTTCCTCCTTGTCAAGTTCCTGCATGAGGATCGTACGAGGAGGCGTCACCTGTCAACCTCCCCGTCAATCCGGCCAGGGTCCCCGGTCCCCGGCGGATCCCCTTCGGCGACGAGGCGCCGCCCGACGCGGCGCGCCCGGGCGGAGTGCGAGGGGGCAGGGCGCCGATCGGATCTCGCCACGGTCGAGCACGCACGGTCGCTCCACCCGCCTCGGCCGGCGACGCTAGGCGGCCGACGTCCGCCGGAAGGCGAGACACCCGAGAGCGGCGACGACGAGCGCGAGGAGCGCGACGCCGCCTCCACCGAGCGCCGGGACCGGCGGGGTCGCCGAGACCGCGACGTTGTCGAGCGCCGGTCCGCAGGGCGACGGCTCGGTGCTCTGGAAGGACAGCGTCGTGGCGGTGCCGGTGGCGACGAAGGCGTACGTCTCCTGCTGCCAGCCCATGGCGCTCGTCGTGTGGCCGGTGGTGTCGAAGATGTAGTGGACCGTCGGTCCGCCGCTGGCGCCGACGTCGAGACCCTTCACCGCCGAGCCGCATTCCGGGTTGCCGGCGAGGTAGAACGTGACGGTGTAGGTCCAGCCCGGAACGGTGTCGAACGTCTGCTGGATGCCTCCCGCGGCGTCGCCGCTGAGGTCGAGGCTGCGCCCGCCGTCCTCCGCCGTCCAGTACGTGCCGATGTAATCGATGCTGTCCGCCCTCACCGTCCATCCCGTGATCGACGCGTCGCCCGCGCTGAGCGTGACGAACGCACCCGGCGACGGTCCCGCCTCGAAGCTCCCGTTGGTGAAGGCGGCCGCCCCTGCCAGGCCCGGCAGCACGATCGCGGCGGTCACGCCCAGTGCCGCCGTCCACCCACCGCGTCCCGCCATTTCCCCTCCCGGACATCTTGAGATCTTCCAGGCAGGATACTGCGACCGCAGACGGTGTCAACCGAGCGACCGGACCCCTGCGGTCGCCCGCGGGTGCCGGCGACGGCCGGGAGGAAGGCGAGCTCACCAGGACCGCGGGGCGCGCCGGGGGCGATAATGCCGGCGGAGGCGGCGACGCAATGAGCGTGTGGGACCGGCCGGGCAGGCTCGACGAGTACGACCCGACGCACGCGGTGTTTCGCGACCTAATGGCGTACCGCGTGCGCGAGGTGCTGCTGGTGTCCTCGCTCTACGACTCGTACATCCTCGAGGAGGACGGCCAGCTCTCGGAGAGTCTCGACGCCGAGTTCTACCAGCTCAACCTGCTCACCTCGCCGCGGATCACCCAGGTGTCGACCGCCGACGAGGCGCTCGCGCTGCTCGACCGCCGCCCGTTCGACCTCGTGATCACGATGGCGCGCCTGGGCGGGATGGACCCGCGCGCGTTCGCGCGGCGGGTGCGCGAGCGCCACCCCGACCTGCCGCTCGTGCTGCTCGCGGACAACCACTTCGAGGCGCACCGGGTGAAGGAGTCGAACCAGCCCGGCCTGCTCGACCAGGTGTTCGTGTGGCGCGGCGACGTGGCGCTGTTCCTCGCCATCATCAAGTTCATCGAGGACCGCCGCAACCTCGCGCGCGACACCGAGGTGGCGGGGGTGCGGGCGATCATCCTGATCGAGAACTCGGTGCGCTTCTACTCCTCCTACCTGCCGCTGCTCTACACCGAGCTGACCAAGCAGACGCAGACGCTGATGGCGGACGGCGTCAACGTCCGCCAGCGGCTGCGGCGGATGCGGGCGCGCACGAAGATCCTGCTCGCCGAGTCGTTCGAGGAGGGGTGGGACCTGTTCGAGCGCTACCGCGCGTTCATCCTCGGCATCATCACCGACGCGCGCTTCCCGTTCCGCGGCGTCTCCGACCCGGAGGCGGGGCTGGAGTTCGTGCGCCGGGTCAAGGCCAACGACGCCGACATGCCGATGCTGGTGCAGTCGACCGACGCCGAGCTCGAGCCGCGCGCCAACGCGCTCGGCGCCGCGTTCCTGCACAAGCGCTCGCCACGCCTGCTCGAGGAGCTGCGGCGCTTCATCCAATCGAGCCTCGGCTTCGGCGACTTCGTCTTCGTCAACCCGGATGACGGCGCCGAGGTCGGGCGCGTCACCGACCTCGCCGCGATGCCCCGCGCGCTGCGCACCGTGCCGGGGGAGACGCTGCGCTACCACGCCTCGCGCAACCACTTCTCGAACTGGTGCATGGCGCGCACCGAGTTCGCCCTCGCGGCGCGCATCCGGCCGTGGAAGGTGTCCGACTTCGCCGACGTCGAAGAGCTGCGCTCCTACCTCGTCGAGGCGTTCTCGGAGCTGCAGTCGGAGGCGCGCCGCGGCGTGGTCGCCGACTTCCAGCCCGGCGAGTTCGAGGGGCTGGCCGGGTTCCTCCGCATCGGCAGCGGCTCGATGGGCGGCAAGGGGCGCGGGCTCGGCTTCATCAACGCGCTGCTCGCGCGCGAGGAGGCGGGCGACGGCGAGGCGCGCATCCACGTCCCGCCCGCCGCCGTGCTCGGCACCGACCTCTACGACGAGTTCCTCGCCGGCAACGAGCTCTCGGGGCTGGCGCTCTCCGACGCCTCCGACGCCGAGATCGAGGCGGCGTTCCTCGCCGCGCCGCTGCCGCCGGCGATCGAGCGCGACCTCGCGGCGCTGCTCGAGCGCACCGCCTACCCGCTCGCGGTGCGCTCCTCGAGCCTGCTCGAGGACTCCTACGACCAGCCGTTCGCCGGGGTCTACCGCACCTTCATGCTCGCCAACAACGCGGCCGACCCGCGTGACCGCCTCGCCGAGCTCGCCGCCGCGATCAAGCTCGTCTACGCCTCGACGTTCTCGCGCAAGGCCAAGGCCTACCTCGCGCACACGCCGCACCGCGCCGAGGAGGAGAAGATGGCGGTGGTGGTGCAGCGCCTGGTGGGGAGGCCGCACGGGCGCCACTTCTACCCCGACTTCGCGGGCGTCGCGTGCTCGCACAACTACTACCCGGTGCTCGGCATGAAGGCCGAGGACGGGCTCGCCGCGGTGGCGCTCGGCTTCGGCAAGACGGTGGTGGAGGGCGGCAAGGCGGTGCGCTTCTCGCCCGGCGCGCCGCGCAGCGTGCCGCAGTTCTCCTCCACCGCCGCGACGCTCGACAGCGCGCAACGGGAGTTCTACGCCCTCGACCTCGAGCGCCGCACCCGCTTCCCTTCCGACCGCCATGAGGACGCGCTGGTTGCGCTCGGCCTCGACGAGGCGGAGCGCCACGGCACGCTCGCCGCGGTCGGCTCGGTCTACTCGCCGGACAACGACGCGATCTACGACGGCGCCTCGCGCGCCGGCGTTCGTCTCGTCACCTTCGCGCCGGTGCTCAAGGCCGGCGTCTTCCCGCTGCCGCGCATCCTCACCCGCCTGCTCGCGCTCGGCGCACAGGCGATGAGCTGTCCGGTGGAGATCGAGTTCGCGGTCAACTTGGCGCACGGGGACGCGCCCGGCGACTTCGCCGTGCTCCAGGTTCGCCCGCTGGTGGTGGAGGTCGGCACCGAGGACATCGACGAGCTGATGCGCGGCGCGGAGCTCGCGTCGATGCTCTGCCTCTCCGAGCAGGCGCTCGGCCAGGGGCGGGTGCAGGGGATCCGCGACGTCGTCTACGTCCGGCCCGGCGCGTTCGACCGCGCCCAGACCGTCGCGGTGGCGGGCGAGGTCGAGGCGCTCAACCGCGCGCTGGTCGAGGAGGACCGTCCCTACCTGCTGATCGGCCCCGGGCGCTGGGGCACCGCCGACCAGTGGCTCGGCATCCCGGTCGAGTGGCACCAGATCTCCGGCGCGCGCGTGATCGTCGAGACCGAGCTCGACGACGTGCCGGTGACGCCCTCGGAGGGCACGCACTTCTTCCAGAACATCACCTCGTTCGGGATCGGCTACCTCACCGTGCACCGCCGCAGCGGCCGCGGCCACGTCGACTTCGACTGGCTCGACGCGTTGCCGGCGCGCGTCGAGACGCGCTTCCTGCGCCAGGTGCGGCTCGAGCGCCCGCTCGACGTGCGCGTCGACGGCCGCTCCGGGCGCGGCGTGATCCTCAAGGAGCCTTTGAACCGCTGAACGGCGTTGTTCGTGGACCGTGGTTCGGCAGACGGGTTTCGAGTCCCCGGCCACGGAGCCCGATGAGCGGCGCCGTGACAATGCTGTGATACGATCCCGGTCGGGCCGTGCGGCCTCCGCCGCCATCCGCCGGCGCGAAAGGGCCTCGACAATGGACCTCCCCATTGACCCGCAGAAGGTCATCTACCTCGACAACGCCGCGACGACGTTCCCGAAGCCGAAGGAGGTGCTCGAGGCGGCGCTCGACGCCTACCTGCGCTACGGCGTCAACCCGGGCCGGTCGGGGTATGACCTGTGCCTGCTCGCCGGCGAGCTGGTGAGCGAGACGCGCAAGGAGATGGCGCGCTTCTTCGGCGGCGCCGACCCCAACCGCCTGGTGTTCGCGTACAACGCCACCGACGCGCTCAACCTCGCGATCCAGGGGATCCTCGAGGACGGCGACCACGCGATCGCCACCACGCTCGAGCACAACTCGGTGATCCGGCCGTTGAACCACATGCGCCGCGACCGCGGCGTGCAGGTCGACTACGTGCCGGCGGAGTCCGACTACCGCGTCGACCCGGAGCGCATCGCCTCCCACTTCCGCGCCAACACC
>DATIYW010000113.1:0-11082 GCA_035517415.1 Thermoanaerobaculaceae bacterium | reverse complement strand
GGACACGAGGCCATTCTACGGGACACCGACGCCGGCGTCAGCGGGTGCCGAGCAGCAGGCTCCAGGCGGCGTAGGTGACCACGGACGCGATCGTCGTGACGAGCACGCAGGCGGAGGCGAGCTCGATGTCGCCGCCGAGGTCCGCCGCCACCGAGTGGCTCGCCACCGCGGTCGGCGACGCGAGGAGCAGCACGCCGATCGCGGTGTCGCGGCGCGAGGCGTGGAGCAGAATCAGCAGCCACCAGCCGAGCGCCGGCATCGCCGCCAGCTTGAGCGCGCCGACCGCGCCGAGCTGGCGGGCGTAGGCGCGCCACTTCCCCACCTCGAGCTGCGCCCCGAGCGCGAGCAGCGCCCCGGGGAACGCCAGCCCCGCGAGGATCTTGAGCCCGTTGTCGAGCCACGCCCACGGGCGCCAGTGGACCGCCGCCAGCGCCAGGCCGAGCAGCGCGCTCGACACCAACGGGTTGGCGACGACTCGGACGAGGAAGTGTGCCTTGCCCTTCGACGGCGCACGGTGCAGCTCGAGCGATCCGACCGCGAGCAGGTTCATCACCGGGATCAGCAGCGTCGAGGTCACCGCCGCCAGCTGCAGCCCGCTCTGACCGTACATCGCAAGGATGATCGGGAAAGTGAAGTAGACGATGTTGCCGCGCTGCGACGCCTGCGCCATCACGCCGCGCTGGTTCGCCGGCAGCCGCCACGAGCGCGCGACGAGCAGCGCCGCGGCCGCGATCGCCACCGACGCGAGCGAAGTCGCCAGGATCACCGGCGGCGAAAACGCCGACTCGAGCGGCGCGGTGCCGACGGTCGAGATGAACAGCGCCGGCAGGGCGACGTTGGTGACCAGCCGATTCAGTCCATTCGCGGCCGGATCGTCGAGCACGCCGAAGCGCCGGGCGACGACGCCGACAACCAGCAGCAGGAAGACCGGGACGAGCCCGGCGAGCACGGTCATGGGGGCGCAGTGTAGTGCAGGGCGGGACGCGCGCGCCGCGCCTCGCGGCGGAGGGAGTAGAATCGCCATCAGCAACGGTGTTTTCTCAGGAGGCATCATGCCCATACCCCCTATCGCGTACGTCCCGATCGGCGTGGTCGTCGGCTTGATTCTGCTCAAGTGGCTGCTCGGGCTCCGCTACATCCCGCACAACAAGGTCGGCATCATCGAGAAGTACTGGTCGGCGAAGGGCTCGCTCAAGTCCGGCAAGATCATTGCGCTCGACGGCGAGGCCGGGTTCCAGGCCGAGATCCTCCGCGGCGGCCTGCACTTCGGCTACTTCCCCTGGCAGTACCGCGTCCACCGGGAGCCGCTCGTAATGATCGCGGAGAGCCGGATCGGCTACGTCTACGCCCGCGACGGCTCTCCCCTGCCGCCGACCCAGACGCTCGGACGGATCGCCGACGGCAACCACTTCCAGGACGCGCGCGGCTTCCTGACCAAGGGCGGCCAGCGCGGCCGCCAGCGCGCGATCCTCCGTGAAGGCGTTTTCGCCGTGAACCTGGCGCAGTTCGTCGTCATCACCGAGGAGCGCGTGTACTCCGGCCCGATCCAGGAGCACGGGGCGAAGTACGCGGAGTGGCAGAGCCAGCTCCGCGCGATCGGCGGCTTCACGCCGGTGATCGTCGGCCACGGCGGCCGCGAGGCGGCGGCGGGCGCGGACCGCGCGGTCGGCGGCGCCGACATCCGCATCACCGCGACCGACACGATCGGCGTGGTGACGGTGCAGGACGGGCCGCCGATCGAGACCTCCGAGATCATCGCCCCCGAGGTCAAGCCGGCCCACGGCGAGACGGACCACAACTACTTCCAGGACCCCGAGGCGTTCCTCGCGCTCGGCGGACGCCGCGGCAAGCAGCTCCAGGTGCTCACCGACGGCACGTTCTTCCTCAACCGCTGGTTCGCCACCGTCGAGATGAATCCCAAGACGCTCATCCCGATCGGCTACGTCGGCGTGGTGGTGTCGTACTTCGGCGGGCGCGGCGCCGACGTCACCGGCACCGGGTTCCGTTACGGCGAGCAGGTCGAGGCCGGCCAGCGCGGCGTGTGGAAGCGCGCGCTCGCCCCCGGCAAGTACCCGTTGAACCCCTACGCGCTCAAGGTCGAGCTGGTTCCGACCGTGAACTTCGTGCTGCGCTGGATCACCGGCCAGGCCGAGGAGCACCAGTACGACAAGGACCTCACCAGCATCGACCTGATCACCGCGGACGGCTACGAGCCGGTGCTGCCGCTCTCCCTCGTGCTCCACATCGACTACGAGAAGGCGCCGTCGGTGATCCAGCGCTTCGGCGACGTGCGCCGGCTGATCTCGCAGACGCTCGACCCGATCCTCTCGTCGTACTTCCGCGACGTGGCGCAGAGCTCGCACATGCTCGACCTGCTGACCAAGCGCGAGGACATCCAGAAGCGCGCCACCGAGGAGCTCGGGCGGCGCTTCCAGGAGTACGACATCAACTGCATCGCGGTGCTGATCGGACGCCCGGAGTCGCGCGTCCCCGAGGGCCAGCAGGACCCGATCGAGCTGCTCTTCGACCAGCTCCGCGCCCGCCGGCTCGCCGAGGAGCAGAAGCAGACCTTCGCCAAGCAGGAGGAGGCGGCCAAGCAGCTCCGCGAGCTGAACGACGCGCGCGCCTCGGCCGACAAGCAGACCGAGCTGACGCAGACCCAGGTCGACGTGGCGATCTCCGGCAACCGCGGCGAGGCGCAGCTGGCCGAGGCGCGGCGGCTGGCCAAGCGCGACGTCGTCCGCGCGCTCGGCGAGGCGCGCTCGAAGGAGCTGTTCGGCAAGGGCGAGGGCGCCAGGATCGCGCAGACCGGCCTGTCGGAGGCGGCGGTATTCCTGCAGAAGATCCGCGCCTACGGCGACCCGCGCCTGTTCGCGCTCTCGCTCGTCGCCGACCAGTTCGCCCACAGCGCCCAGCCGATCGTGCCGGAGCGGCTGTTCACGATGGGAGGCGGCGCCGAGGGCGGCGGGCCGGGCGTGGCGAACGTGTTCACGCAGCTGATCGCGATCCTCTTGGCGGAGAGGACCGGACTGAGCCCCACCGACGCGCCGAAGGGGCTCGAGGACCTCGAGAGGTTCGCCGCCGAGCTGGCGCGGCGCTTCGCCCGCGCGGAGGACCCGGATCAGGGCGCCACGCCCGAGTCGATCGACGACTCGGCCGAGCGCGAGATCGACGCGACGTGAGCGAGTCGAGCGGTCAGATGCCACCCGAGATCGACACGAGGAGGCGCCGGTGTTCTGCCCGAACCGCGAGTGCCCGGATTTCGTCGAGAGCCGCATCCACGGCGAATACGTCGACGGCGTGACGGTCTGCCCGATCTGCGGCGCAACGCTGGTCGAGGAGGTGGCCGCTGTGCAGTCGGCCGCATCACGCGCTGAGATCCAGCTCGACGCGGCGCCGGAGACGGAGCAGGTGCCGCCGGTCGCCGAGCAGGTCGTGGCGGTGGCGGCGTTCGACAGCCGCGACGACGCCGGGCCGGCGCTCGCGCTGCTCGCGGCGAACGGCGTCGTCGTGATCGAGTTCCTCGACGACGGCCGCGACTTCGACGGTCAGACGGACTGGGCCACGTGCACGCGGTTGCTCGTACCGGAGAGCCAGGCGGCCTTCGCGAAGCGCCTGATCGCCGAGTCGGAGGGCTAGCTCGGAGCGGCTCAGCCGCGGCCGCTGCGGTCCGGATTGGCGAGGCACGATCTCTCCCGGCAGAGCCACTCGCGCCCGCGGGGGCGTCGCCCCGGTTGAGCCCCATTCGGTCCCACGCCGTCCGGCTTGAGCTTGCTCCGTGGCGGACCTATGCTGCCCGCGCCTGCGGAGGGGTGGCCGAGCGGTCGAAGGCACCAGTCTTGAAAACTGGCAGGGTGCAAGCCCTCAGGAGTTCGAACCTCCTCCCCTCCGCCACGGCGGCGCCGCATCGCCCCGCAGGCTCCTCCCCTCCGCCACGCTCGCGCGTCATCGCGACGAATCCGGCCCATCGCTGGGCTCTCGGATCGGGAAATTGGCGGCGGCGCCGGGTGTTCTCCCGTCCGGAGGTTGACGATGGCCAAATCGCGGATTGGGATCCTGGGCACGGGCGACGTCGGGCGGTCGCTGGCGACCGGATTCGCGAAGCACGGTCACGAGGTCAAGGTCGGCTCGCGCGAGCCCGGCAGCGAGAAGGTCACGGCGATGCTGGCGAAGGTCGGCCACGGCGCCACCGCCGGCACGTTCGCGGAGACCGCGAAGTTCGGCGAGGTGGTGGTGCTGGCGACGCTGTGGAGCGGGACCGAGAGCGCGATCCGTCTCGCCAACCCGAAGCACCTCGCCGGCAAGGTCGTGATCGACGCCACCAACCCCCTCGTGTTCGCGCCCAACGCGCCGCCCGCGCTGGCGCTCGGCCACAACGACTCGGGCGGCGAGCAGGTGCAGCGCTGGCTGCCCGAGTCGCGGGTGGTGAAGGCGTTCAACACCGTCGGGTTCGCGCACATGGTGAACCCGAGCTTTCCGGGCGGCCCGCCCGACATGCTCATCGCCGGCAACGACGCGGACGCCAAGGCGGTGGTGACGACCATCCTCAAGGAGTTCGGCTGGCCGACCATCGACCTCGGTGGCATCGAGGGCGCGAGGCTTCTGGAGCCGATGTGCATCCTGTGGGTGCTCTACGGCATCCGCACCAACAGCTGGGACCACGCGTTCAAGCTGCTGCGGAAGTAGCTCATCCGAGCCCGTTCGCCGGCGAGGTCGCGCTGGAGTCGCCGGAGCGGTGCAGCTGCGCGCGTCCGACTCAGTCGAACTCGCGCACCGGCGCGGCCTGTTCGGCGCCCACGCGGCCAGCGTGGATCTCCGCCTTGAAGTAGTTCTCGCCGCGGATCGGCGCCCCCGCCATGCGCCGCAGCATCGCGATCTGGCCGACGTGGGTGAGCGCGTCGGCGATCGGACCCTGGAACAGCCGCTCGATCGGGCACCCCAGCGGCACGCTCGAGGCGAGCAGCGCGTCGAGGGCGCCCGCGGCGGCGAAGAAGCGCGCCGTGTCGAGGTCCCAGCCCTGCGGCGGCGAGTCGTGCCAGACGTGCTTGCCCCGCGCCAGCCACAGCGACCAGTCGAGCAGGTCGCCGACGTGCGCCAGGATCTCGCCGGGCGTCCGGCTGCCCTGGCCGAACCGGGTCGCGGCGAACTCCGGCGGCGCGCCGCGCACCGCCTTCCCGCCGCGGTAGGCAAGCGTCGCCAGGGTGTGCCGCAGCAGCTCGCGCGCAGTGTCGACGGCAGCTTCCATCGTCCCCTCCCGCGCCGATTTTAGTTCGCCGGCGCGCGCTCCCACTCGCGGCGCTCCCCTGGGACGATGCGGAAGAGCGGGTGAGCCTCGGGCAGGTCGACGCGGCGGAAGCGGTCAGCCAGTTCCGGCGCCCGGACCGCGAGCTTGGCCAGCAGGTGCCGCCACTCGAGGCGCAGCTGGCCCTCGGTCTCGTCGATCCGCCGGCGCGACGGCGGCGCCACGACCCTGGCGGCGTCGAAGCGGTACCCGCGCGCGGTCGCCTCCTCGAGCACGCCGACGAGGTATGCCGCGATCGCGGCGACCGGGTCGGGCTGCGCGCGAAAGCGCTCGAGCTGGGGGTGCGAGCGGTATCCGCGGGTGAGGCCCTGCAGCACCCGTTGCGCCAGCAGCGCCTCGCGCCACACCGCGGTCAGGCCGCGCGCGTCGAGGTAGCGCGGATGGAGCGTCCAGAGCCTCAACGGCGGCCGCCAACGGGGCGAGCGGGCTCGCGCCGGCGCCGAGCGCTCATCCCTTCCGGGCGCCCTTCTCCGCCGTCTCGAGGTGGAACCGCTGCAGCACGTGGTGGAGCACCGGGGCGAGCATCACGCCGGCGAGGACGAGGAAAACGACGCCGGCGAACAGCGCATAGAAGCCCGCCAGCCACTTGCCGGCGGTGGTGTGGAGCTGGTCGACCGGCCCCATCCCGCCGAGCAGCATCGCCGCGTTGAGAAACGCGTCGGGCCAGGCCAGCCCCTCGACCCAGTGGTAGATCGCCATCCCCGCCGCGAGCGTGCCGAGCGCCAGCGGCAGCAGCGCGTAGCCGCGCGACACCATGTGCCCGGCGAGATGCCAGGACCGCCGCGCTTGCGAGTGCTCCGGATGCTCCAGTTGTTCCACGGCGCCTCCTATCCGATCGGACCGGGAGGCTCGACCCGGTCGGGCGCGTCCGCCGGCGCGCGATCGCGCAGCGACTCGAGCCAGAGCTGGTGTCCCCGCCACATCCGCGCGGGCATCAGCCGCGCGCCGAGGCGAGCCACCCACCCGCGCTGCGTCTCCTCGGTGAGAACGCGGCAGCCGCCCGACGATTCCTCCAGCAGCCAGGCGTGGTACGCGCGCACGCCGACGCCGCGGGCGTCCCACGCGAGCCGGTGCGGAGGCTCGAACTCGAGCACGCGCGAGGAGATCCGCACGCCGAACGTGCGCCAGCGGAAACGCGCGCCGGGCGCGAGGTCGGGCGGCCGCCCGGCGAGGAAGCGCACGTCGCGCGAGTTGGCGTACCACTCGGGCCAGCGCTCGGCGCGCACGAGCCAGGCCCACACGCGCTCCGCGCTCGCCGCGATCTCGATCTGGTTGCGGACGTGGACCGGGCTGCGGCTCGGCTCGAACGCCGCCGGCCAACGGATCGCCGCCCCACTCGGGGTCGGATCGCTCGCCGTCATCGGTCGCCGCGTCGAGATCATAGCCGTTTGGCGCCGGCCGGTCAGGACCGCACCGCGGCCGCGAGGCGGAGGACGGTGTTCCAGTTGCGCGCGGTGCCGTGCGCGCCGAGGCGCCGCTCGATCAGCGGCAGCGTCAGGCGCGAACGACCGGCGCCCTCGGGGTAGACGGCGTAGAGTTCGCGGCCTCCGTACGCGACCACCTCCCGGCCGGTGATCGCCGCTCGCAGCGACTCGACGCCGGCCCGGTCGGGCGCGCGCCGCAGGAACACGACGTGGAGGCGGGCGGGATCGCCTGCCGCCTGCTCGGGGAACGGGTTGCGCGCGATCACCCGGTCGAGGTCCGCCGCGGTGCGAAGGAACACCTCCGTGGTCAGGCCGAGGCGCTCCGCGGCCTCGCGCTCCAGGCGGCGCTCGGCGTGGGGCAGCTCGCCGTCGCCGCAGGTGAAGACGAGATTGCCGCTCTGGAGCAGGGTCTGCGGCTCGGCGAAGCCAAGGTCCGAGGCGAGCCGGCGCAGGTCGGCCATCGCGACCGGCTTGCGGCCGCCGACGTTGACAGCACGGAGGAGTGCGACGCACCTCGTCATTGCCGCGTTCCCTTCCTGGCTTGCGACGCGGATCATACCCGAGCGCCGGTCGCGAGCGAGTATGCTGGTCGCGATCGCGACGCAGGCTGACGGAGTTCCGGGGGGGCGTCATGAAGAGCTTCTCGTTCAAGATCGATCCGCTGACCGGCGAGGAGTACTACGAGGTCTACCTGCGCGGCCAGCAGCTGATCGCCGACCCGCTGCTCAACAAGGGCTCGCAGTTCACGCTCGAGGAGCGCACCTCGCTCGAGCTCTCCGGCCTGCTCCCCCCCGGCGTCTCGAACATCGAGGAGCAGGCGGCGCGCGCGCTCGAGTCGTACCGCCGCAAGCCCGACGACCTCGAGCGCTACCTCTACCTGCTCGGCCTGCTCAACCGCAACGAGACGCTGTTCTACCAGGTCCTCGCCGAGAACCTCACCGAGATGCTGCCGATCGTCTACACCCCGACGGTCGGCCAGGCCTGCATGCTGCTCTCGCGCATCATGCGGCGCCCGCGCGGGATCTACTTCCACCCGGAAAACATCGCCAACATCGACAGGATCCTCCAGAGCCTCCCCGCGCCGGAGGTGAGGCTGATGGTGGTCACTGACGGCGAGCGCATCCTCGGCCTCGGCGACCTCGGCGCCGACGGCATGGGGATCCCGGTCGGCAAGGTCAGCCTCTACGTCGCCGCCGGCGGCATCCACCCGGCGGTCTGCCTGCCGGTCTGCCTCGACGTCGGCACCAACAACGAGCGCCTGCTCGCCGACCCGCTCTACCTCGGCACCCGCCGGCCGCGCCTGACCGGCGACGAGTACGACCGCTTCGTCGAGCGCTTCGTGCTCGGCGTCAAGCGCAACTTCCCCGACGCGCTGGTGCAGTGGGAGGACTTCGCCAAGGACAAGGCGTTCCGCCTGCTCGCGCGCTACCGCGAGCGCGTGCTCTCGTTCGACGACGACATCCAGGGCACCGGAGCCACCGCCTGCGCCGCGCTGCTGGCGGCGATGCGGATCAAGGGCAGCCGGTTCGCCGAGCAGAGCTTCGTCATCGCCGGCATGGGCCAGGCCGGGATCGGCACTGCGGAGGCGCTGCGCGCCATCCTCGTCGAGGACGGGCTGCCCGACGAGGAGGCGCGGCGGCGCATCTTCGCCGTCGACCGGCAGGGGCTGCTGGTCGAGGGCGACCCGGCGCTCGAGCAGGCGCAGCGGCCGTTCGCCCAGCCACGCGGCGTCGTCGCGACCTGGAAGCTCGCCGCGCCGGACCGGATCGCTCTCGCCGACGTCGTGCGCAACGCGCGCGCCACCGCGCTGATCGGCTACACCGCGATGCGCGGGCTTTTCGACGCGGAGATCCTCCAGCAGATGGCCGCCAACGACCCGCGCCCGGCGATCCTCGCGCTCTCCAACCCGACCGACCGCTCCGAGTGCACGCCGTTCGAAGCGCTGCGCGCCAGCGGCGGCCGCGCGCTGGTGGCGACCGGGAGCCCGTTCGACCCGGTGCCGTGGGACGACCGCCGCATCGCGATCTCGCAGTGCAACAACCTCTACATGTTCCCGGGCGTGGGCCTCGGCGCGCTGGTCTCGCGCGCCGCGCGCATCACCGACCGCATGTTCGTCGAGGGCGCCAAGGCGCTCGCAGCGATGGTCACGCCGCAGGAGCTCGCCCAAGGCCTGCTGCTGCCGCGCATGGAGTCGATCGGCGAGGTCGCGTTCACGGTCGCGCGGGCGGTGGCGATCGAGGCGCGGCGGGCGGGCCTCGGGCGCCTCCTCGACGACGACGGCCTGGCGGCGCTGATCCGCCGCGCGCAGTGGACGCCGCGCTTCTACCCCTACCGCGCCGGCCGCCTCCCGTCGTGACGCCGTCGGCGCGGCGCCTGCGCTAGAATTCCGGTCACGCGCCGCGAACCCGCGTCCCGGATGGAGGAACCGATGAGACACCTGTGGGCTGCAGTCATCGCCGGCCTCTTCGCCACCGCCACGCTGGCCGCCGACTCGGTGGTCGGCACCCTGACCGTCAACGGCAAGCCGATCGCGCTCAAGAGCGTCGCGGTCTCCAAGCAGGCGGACCCCGACACGCCGTCGGAGTCGTGGCTGGTCGTGCTTGCCAGCGATGCGCCGGTCGCGCCCGGCGACCGCACCCCGGCGCGCCTCGCCGAGCTGGCCGCGGCGGGCAAGCTGCGCGCCGTGCGCGTCCTCTGGGCGGAGGGCCTCGACCGCGTCGTCGCGGTGCCGTACGCGCTGGGACTGCCGGACAGCGGCAAGCGCGGCGTCGAGCACCCGTCGATCGACCTCGAGCGCTACGACGGGGCACGGTTCGAGGGCTCGATACAGTCCAAGATGCTGGGCCAGAGCTGGTTCTTCCAGGCGAAGGTGAAGGCCGCGATCCAGCCGGGCGGCACGCTCGAGCTGGAGCCCGAGGCGGAGGAGCCGGCCGCCGCCGCGGAGGCCGCGCCGGGCGACCCCAAGACGCAGATGAAGGTGCGGCTCGGCAAGCTCGGCTACGAGTACAACCCGGAGATGTTCATGCACGCGGTGAGCGACTCCAACGTCGAGGCGGTCGGCCTCTTCCTCAAGCTCGGCATGTCGCCGAACCAGCCGGGACCTTCCGACCAGCAGCCCCTCGCCTCCGCGGTCACGCAGTGCGCCTACCAGCACGAGGCCGAGGCGCTGGAGATGACGAAGGCGCTGCTCGCGGCGGGCGCCAAGGTCGATGCTGGCGCGAAGAACGGCATCACGCCGCTGCTCGCCGCCGCGCAGCACTGCACCGGGGTCGAGATCGTCAACGTGCTGATCAAGGCGGGCGCCAACGTCAACACCAAGGCGCCCGGCGGCGCGACCCCGCTGATGTTCGCGAAGATCTTCAGCAAGAAGGAGATCGAGGCAGCGCTCCGGGGCGCCGGCGCGCACGACTGAGGGACGGTCCAGCCGACTCGCCCGCTCCTCGCCGCCGGATCGCCACGCCGTGCCGGCTCCCGACAGGTGGCGAGGGCCTCTCGGAGAACCGGAGTGCGGCCCTCAGCGTGGGTCATCGTCTCGCCCGCCGTTGCCCGTCGCACCGCCGCCGGTCAGCGCGCGGGTTGCGCACGCACGCGGCGTGACAGCCAAGTGGAATGGCTGCAAGCGCTGGCTAGGCGCCCGACATAGTGACTATCTGCGCATCGCCGGCGTAACAGTGACCGCGACCAATATGCCCTCGGGACTGAGCAAACGAGTAACAATCTGTCCCCACGGCTCTTTCTGTGCTCTCGACAACAACCTATATCCACTTCTCTGTAGTTCTGTGCTGGCCCGCTCAATGTCATCAACGTCGAACTCCAGCCATGCTTGAGGTGCCGGAAGGTCCGATGGCCAGATCTCTGACCCAAAACAGGATTGTGCTGCCTGCGAAAGCGGCCAGAGAGCAAAAGTCATGGCGCCTTCCAATTTCTCTGTGTGTAGATAGTCTCCCGCCTCCTTCTGGAAGGACAAGCCGAGAGCATCCACATAGAACTTGTGGGAGCTGGGGATGTCTTGGACAATGGGACCGAACCCAGCGACAAATAGGACCTTGAACTCTCCTTCTGCTTTCTTGCTCATCTTCTTCCTCTCGCCTCTACGTTTGTGACTGACGCCCTACGCTGCCCAACGCCGCCATTCAGCCGCCCGCTGGCTGGCGCGCCTGTAGCGCACGCAAGCGGCGTGACAGCCGAGTGGGACGGCTGCAACGGCATGTTAGGCAACCCCCCTAGCGCTGCGGCACTAGCCGGATCGTTCGCCACGCTCTCGGCACCTTCCCAACGTCGGCCGCGGCCAGAACCTCGAATTCGACGGGATGACCGCTCCGAACAAAGAGTAAATCCCGCAAGAAACCCGTCTCC
>DATIYW010000112.1:0-2702 GCA_035517415.1 Thermoanaerobaculaceae bacterium | reverse complement strand
TGCTCGGAGCGTGGCGGATCTCGACCTCGCTTGGCGGCGGCAGCACGGTGCGGGTCGAGGAGTACAAGCGACCGACATTCGAGGCGAGCTTCGGGGAGCCGTCGGCGCCGCTGCGCTTGAACCGAGGCGCCAAGCTCGCGGGCGAGGCGCGCTACTACTTCGGGCTGCCGGTGACGGGCGGCACGGTCCGCTGGCGCGTCACCCGCGAGCCGGTCTACCCGCGCTGGTGGTGGCTCGGCATTCCGCGGGAGCAGACGCAGACGATCGCCAGCGGCGCCGGTGCGCTGCGCGAAGACGGCGGCTTCGACGTCGCCTTCACCGCCGGCGCCGACGAGCGCCTCGCCAAGACCAGCCGCGAGGTGAGCTACCGCTTCACCGTCACCGCCGACGTCACCGACGAGGGCGGCGAGACCCGCACCGCGACCCGCACGTTCCGCCTCGGCTTCGTCTCGGTCGAGGCGCGCATCGACCTGCCGCAGGCGTTCTTCACCGCCGGCGCCCCGGCCGAGGCGACGGTGGTGCGCAGCACGCTCGACGGCGCGCCGCGCGCCGGCAGCGGGAGCTGGCGCCTGTGCGAGCTCAGGCAGCCGGAGCGCGCGCTCCTCCCCGCCGACCAGGCGGCGGAATTTCCGCCCGCTCCGGCCGGCGGCGCGGAGCCCTACCGCACCCCCGGCGACCTGCTCCGCCCGCGCTGGGACGCCGGCGCGGACGCCGCGGCGACGCTGCGGTCGTGGCCGGACGGCGCGGAGCGCGCCCGCGGCGAGGCGACCCACGACGCCACCGGCGAGGCGAAGCTCGCGCTCGGCGCTCTCCCCGCCGGCGCGTACCGCCTGCGCTACCGCACGGTCGACGACTTCGGCGCCGTCTGCGAGGTCGCCCGGGAGTTCGTCGTCGCCGGACCGCGAACGCAGGTCGCGCTCCCGGCGCTGCTGCTCGTCGAGACGCCGTCGGTGGCGGTCGGCGGCACCGCGCGCCTGCTCGCGCTCTCCGGCCTGCCGGGCCAGCCGATGTTCCTCACCATCTTCCGCGGCGGCGACGTGGTCGAGCGGCGCAGGCTGACCGCCGGCGCCGACGCCTCGCGCATCGACCTCCCGGTGACCGAGGCGGACCGCGGCGGATTCGGCGTGACGCTCGCGCTGCTCCGCGACCACCAGTTCGTCGAGCTGTCGGCGCAGGTGTTCGTGCCGTGGGACGACCGCAAGCTCGAGCTCTCGTTCGCGACCTTCCGCGACCGCCTCCGTCCGGGAGCCCGCGAGACCTGGCGGGTGCGCGTCAAGGGCGCCGCCGGCACCGGCGCCGAGGCCGGCGCCGCCGAGCTGCTCGCCTACATGTACGACAAGAGCCTCGACCTGTTCGCGCCGCACACGCCGCCCGACCCGCTCTCGCTCTACCCCGCCCGAACCACCGCCCTCACCGATCACGCCAGCCTCGGCGCGATCTCCGGGCAGTGGTTCGACAACACCGACTTCGCCCGCCCGCCCGGTTTCGAGGCGCCGCGCGAGGACCGCCTCAAGACGGTCGACGCGTACGGGATCGGCGGGCCGGGCCGGCGCGGCGTCCGGATGATGGCGGCGGCCGCGCCCGGCGCGCCGCAGATGGTGGCCGCTTCCGCCGAGGACCGCCTCCGGGCCGCACAAGCCGGGAAGGACGAGGGCGTCTATGGCGGAATCGAGGGCGGAGTGGCGGGAGGCGTGCCGGAGCAGGCCGAGGCCGCGGCGGCGCAGCTGGCGGCGCCGCCTCCCGCCGCGCCTCCGGAGCTGCGCAGCGACTTCGCCGAGACCGCGTTCTGGCAGCCGCACCTGCTCACCGGGCCGGACGGCACCGCCGCGATCGAGTTCACGGTTCCCGACTCCGTCACTGCATGGAACGTGTGGGTCCACGCCGTGACGCGCGACCTCAAGGCCGGCTCGCTGCGCGCGGAAGCCAAAACCGTCAAGGACCTGATGGTGCGGCCGTACGTCCCGCGCTTCCTGCGCGAGGGCGACCGGGCCGAGATCAAGGTCGTGGTCAACGACGCGGCGGACGGCCCGCTCGCCGGCACCGTGAGGCTCGACGTCGTCGACCCCGACACCGGCGCGAGCGTCCTCTCCGAGTTCGGCCTCACTCCCGCGACCGCGGCGGCGCCGTTCGCGGTCAAGGCGGGCGGCGGCGCCGACCTCACGTTCGCGGTGACGGCGCCGAAGCGCGTCGGCGCGGTGGCGTTCAAGGTGGTCGCGACCGCCGGCGACCTCTCCGACGGCGAGCTGCGGCCGCTGCCGCTGCTCCCCGGGCGCATGCACCTGGCGCAGTCGCGCTTCGTCACGCTCCACGACGCCGACCACCGCGTGATGCGCTTCGAGGACCTGGCCGCCAACGACGATCCGTCCCGAGTCAACGAACAGCTCGTGGTCACGGTCGACGCGCAGCTGTTCACGACCGTGCTCGAGGCGCTGCCCTACCTCGTCGACTACCCGTACGAGTGCACCGAGCAGACGCTGAACCGCTTCCTGGCGACCGGCATCGTCTCGACCCTGTACGACCAGTACCCGGCGGTGGCCCGCCTGGCGCAGCAGCTCGCCAATCGCGAGACGCGCCTCGAGACGTTCGACGCCGCCGACCCGAACCGGCGGATGGCGCTCGAGGAAACGCCGTGGCTGATCGAGGCGAGGGGCGGCTCGACCCCCGAGTCCGGGCTGATCAACGTCCTCGACCCGCGCATCGCC
>DATIYW010000111.1:0-8399 GCA_035517415.1 Thermoanaerobaculaceae bacterium | reverse complement strand
CGCCTGACTCATCGCGAGGTGCCTCCCTCGGTCGCGCTCATCCTAGGTTGTTCGCCCGCGTGACCCAACCGTCGCTCATCGTCATCAGACCTGAGATGCCGCATAACGCCGGCGTTCAGCCGCCGGCCGGCTGGCGCGACGCGTGCGCCCCCAACCCGCGTCACAGCCATCTGGTGCGGCTTCAGCGGCTGGTTAAGCGCGCCCATCGTCACTTCCCCATGGGCTGGGCGAGGCGCTTCTGCTGGTCGAGGGACTCCTTCAGGTAGATTTCGGCCAGATGACCGTCGAGCATCCCGCGGAATTCGGCGCTGGCAAAGAACACGCTGGCCTCGAGAGTGTGAAGGCTTCTGAGCAGGTCGATGTATTGAAAGAGGATGTCCCGCTTGGGATCCGCCTGCTCGCAGAGCCATGCGGCGGGAACCGGAGCAGTGTCGAACGGCCGCTTGCAGTCGTAAGTCCCAGCGAGCTTGCGGAACGATGCGACGAACGCCGCGCAAGCCGCTTGACCGCGTTCCTTGGCACAGGTCGTGAACTGTGCAGCGATGAGAGGACAGAGCTGCTGCGCCGGACAGGGAGCAGGCGTGACGTCCTGAGCCCAGACGCACTCTGCGAGGAGCACGATGCAACCGATGAGCGCCAATGTCTGCCCCCTGGCCATCATTGTGCCCTCTTTTCCGCAACGAACGTCGTTGTTCGGCCGCCTGCCGGTCGGCGCCGTACGTCAGTGCTTGACGGCGGCCTCGTAGCGGCGCTCGATGTTCGGCCAGTTGACGAGGTGGAGCATGACCGCGTCCACCCAGTCGGCGCGCCGGTTCTGGTACTTGAGGTAGTAGGCGTGCTCCCACACGTCGATGACGAAGATCGGCACGAGGCCGGGGAGGAGCTGGTTCTGGTGCTTCTCGACCTGGAGCACGGCGAGCTCGCCGCTCGCGCAGTCGACGGCGAGCGCGCCCCAGCCCGACCCCTCGACCGCGTTGGTCGCCGCGCGCATGTGGGCGTCGAACGCGGCGAAGCTGCCGAAGTCGCGGCTGATCGCGGCGGCGAGGTCGCTCACCGGCGCCTTGCCACCGTGCGGCGAGAGGTTGGTCCAGAACAGCGAGTGGAGCGCGTGGCCGCCGCCGTGGAAGGCGAGCTCGCGCTGCCAGTGCTTGACCAGCGCGTGATCGCCGGCGGCGCGCGCGGCGGCGAGCTTGTCGAGCGCGTTGTTGAAGCCGGTCACGTAGGCCTGGTGGTGCTTGCCGTGGTGGATCTCGACGGTCTTGGCGTCGTAATGCGGCTCGAGGGCGTCGATGGCGTACGGCAACGGCGGGAGCTCGGCTCGTCTCATGGTCCTGTCCTCCCCACTCACCGGCCGGGTTCGCCGCGGCCGCGGCACCGCCCGGCGGACGGTCTCACGTTTGCCTGCCAAGACGATACGATCGCGGTGCGGACGTGTCAAACCCGCAGCCGGCGCGCCCCGCCGCGGGCCTCGCGATCAACCCCGGGAGCCGGGCGCTCAGGGCCGGGTCGCGGCCTCGAGCAGGTAGAGGAACGAGCGGTAGACCTCGCCGGTGGCGCGGGTCATGCCGATCTCGCAAGTGCGGCTCGACGAGAAGTAGCCGTCGTGAGAGCCGCCGCCGACCTCGGCGGCCTCGCCGCGGGTGGCCGAGGCGGTCAACTCGGGGAAGAGGAATCCGCGGTCGCCGGCGAAGCCGCAGCAGCCCGCCTGCACCGGCACGGTCACGCGCTCGCTGCACGCCCGCGCGATCGCCTCGAGCTTCGGCGAGAGGTTCGACTTAACCACCGAGCAGACCGGGTGGAGCGCCACCGAGCCGACCTTCCGCCGCACCTCGAGGCCGGGCAGCAGCGCGTCGTGGGCGAACTCGACCGCGTCGAGGATCGCCAGCTTGTCGAAGCGCGCCTGGTTCTCGGGCGTGAGCTTGGCGCGGCAGGTGTGCAGGCCGTAGGTGCACGGGCTGGTGTCGACCACCACCGGGAGCCGGCCGTGCTCCGACCACTCCCAGAACCGCTCGATCGTGCGGTTGACCGCGACCTGGTTCGCCTCGTCGTAGCCCTTCGAGGAGAACGGCACCCCGCAGCACGCGCCGGCCGTATCGGGCGGGATCCACACCGGCCGGCCGGCGCGCTCGGCGACGGCGACGAGCGCCTCCTGCAGCGTCAGCTCGTCCGGCTCGCCGGGCAGGTGCCCCATCACCCGCGAGATGCAGGCGGGGAAGTAGACCGCGGCGGCGCCGTCTTTCCTGGTGCGAATCGCGCGGCGGCGGGCCGGCCGCGGCATCTCGCGGCTCCACTGCGGGAACGGCTGGCGGAGGAGGAAGCGGATCCCGCGGGTCAGCCCGACCATCGCGCCGGCGCCGAGCACGGACTGGACGAGATGGCCGAGGCGGAGGCCGAGGCGGATCGGCGCCTCGATCGCGGCGAAGTGGAGCGCGATCGAGCGCGCGAGGCGCTGCGCCCAGGCGGGATGCGCGAGCTTGCGGAAGCGCTTGGTGAGCTGGCCGGTGTCGATCGAGACCGGGCAGGCGGTGGCGCACAGGCCGTCGACCGCGCAGGTGTCGAGCGCCATGTAGGGGAACTCGCGCTCGAGCGCGGCGCGGGTCGCGCCGGCGCCGCCGCGCGCCTTCAGGCGGACGATCTCGCGGCGCACGACGATGCGCTGGCGCGGCGTGAGCGAGAGCTCGCGGCTCGGGCACTTGCTCTCGCAGTAGCCGCACTCGATGCACTTGTCGACCTCCTCCTCGACCGAGGGGATCGGCTTGAGGTTCGCGAGGTGCGCCTTCGGGTCCGGGTTGATGATCACGCCCGGGTTGAGGAGGCCCTCCGGGTCGGTGAGCCGCTTGAGGCGCTGCATGACGGCGTACGCCTCGGGGCCCCACTCGGTTTCGACGAACGGCGCCATGTTGCGGCCGGTGCCGTGCTCGCCCTTGAGCGCGCCGTCGTAGCGCCGGACGACCAGATCGACGACGTCGTCGATGAAGCCCGCGTACTGGTCGACCGCGGCCTGGTCGTTGAACGACTGGGTGATGACGAAGTGGAGGTTGCCGTCGCGCGCGTGGCCGAAGATGATCGCGTTGTCGTAGTCGTGCTTGGCGAACAGCCGGGTGAGGTCGACCGCGGCGTCGGCGAGCGCCGGGAGCGGGAACGCCACGTCCTCGATGATCACGGTGGTGCCGCTGCGCCGCACCGAGCCGACCGAGGGGAACAGCCCCTGGCGGATCTTCCACAGCGCCGCCTGCTCCGCCGCGGCGTCGGTGAACAGGGCGGGCTCGATCAGGGTGAGGGCGCGGCTGGCCGCGCTCGCGCCGGCGGCCAGCTCGCGCCGCTCCGCCTCGTCGCTCGCCTGGAACTCCGCGAGCAGGCCGGCGGCGGCCGCCGGCAGCCCCTTGATCGAGGGCGGGATGCCGGCCTGGTCCTCGACCGAGCGGAGCGAGGCGCGGTCCATCAGCTCGAGCGCCTTGGCGCCCGCCTCACGCAGCGGCACGATCGCGGCGCAGGCGGCGTGGAGGTCGGGGAAGAGCAGCAGCCCGGTGTGCTTGACCGGGAGGTCCGGCACGGTCTGCAGCACCGCCTCGGCGATGAAGGCGAGCGTGCCCTCGGAGCCGATCAGCAGGTGGGCGAAGATGTCGACCGGCCGCTCGAAGTCGAGGAAGGCGTTGAGCGAGTAGCCGGTGGTGTTCTTCATCCGGTACTTGCTGCGGATCCGCTCGGCGAGCGCGGGGCGCGAGGCGAGCTCGCGCTTGAGCTCGAGCAGCCCCTGGGCGAGCGCCGGCTCGCGCTGGCGGAAGACCGCGTCGGCGTCCGCGGCGGCGGTGTCGATCACGGTCCCGGAGGGGAGCATGAAGGTGAGCGACTCGACGGTGTGGTAGGCGTTCTGCGCGACGCCGCAGCACATCCCGCTCGAGTTGTTGGCGAGGATGCCGGCCATCGTGCAGGCGTTGATCGAGGCGGGGTCGGGCCCGATCTTGGCGCGGTAGGGGACGAGTGCCTGGTTGGCGTGGCCGCCGATCACGCCGGGCTGCACGCGGATCCGCCGGCCGCCGTCCTCGACCTTGACGGATTTCCAGTAACGCGCGACCTCGACCAGCACGCCGTCGGTGATCGACTGGCCGGACAGGCTGGTGCCGGCGGCGCGGAAGGTGAGCGGGACGCGGCGCTCGTGGCTGAGGCGGAAGAGCGCGTTGACCTCGCCGATGTCGCGCGCGAGCACCACCGCCTGCGGGATGAGCCGGTAGAAGCCGGCGTCGGAGGCGAAGGCGACGAGGTCGATCGGCCGGTGGAGGACGCGCTCGCGGCCGACCACCCCGGCGAGCGCGTCGATCAGCCCGCTCGCGGGTTCCTGCACCTCGTGGACGACCGGGTTGGCAGCCATCAGGTCACCTCCATCCGGTGAAGTGTAACGGCTGATCGCGGCCCGCCGCGCGGGGGCGGGTCTGTCAGGCGAGGCGCTCCGCGAGCAGCTCGGCGATGTGCCGCGTCGCGACCGGCGAGCCGCGCTTGTCGAGGCCGCCGCGGATCTGCATCACGCAGCCGGGGCAGTCCATCGTCGCCAGCCCGGCGCCGGTCTTCTCGACGTTGTCGAGTTTGCGGGCGAGGATCGGGGTCGAGATCTCGGGGAACTTGACCGAGTACGAGCCGCCCATGCCGCAGCACATGTCGGACTCGAACATCTCCCTGAGCTCGTAGCCGGCGAGCGCGAGCAGGTCGCGCGGTTGGGTCGTCACGCGCAGCGTGCGCTTGAGGTGGCAGGAGTCGTGGTAGGTGATCGGCGTCCGCTCCCCCCCCGGCGCGAACGCGAGGCGGCCCTCGTCGACCAGCTGCTTGACCAGCGTCGAGAAGTCCCACGTCTTCTCCGCCAGCGCCTTCGCGGCGGGTAGCTCGCCGGTGCGGCCAGAGGTCGCGAGCGCGTTGGCGAACTCGTGCTTGAGCGCGGCGGTGCAGGTGGCGCACGCCGACACGACGTAGCGCACGTCGGGGTCGGCGAGCGCGGCGATGTTGTCGGCCGCGTTCTGCGCCGCGACCTCGAACGCCCCCGAGTAGCGCGCCGGCGCCCCGCAGCAGGTCTGCCCCTCCGGGAACGTCACCTCGATCCCGGCGGCGTTGAGCACCCGGACGACCGCCGCGCCCATCTCCGGGTAGGCGAAGTCGATCAGGCAGCCGCCGAAGAACGCCGCCTTCTCGCGGCAGTCCTTCGGCTGCTCGATCCTGCGGATCTCGTCGCGGAAGGGCTTGGGCGCGATCGCCGGCAGGCTGCGGAACTCCGCCAGGCCGGAGAGGAACATCGGCAGGTGGCGGATCAGCCCGTCCTTGACGAACGGCTTCTGCGCCAGCGAGGCGCTGCGCAGCATGGCGTGGAACAGCCGGCGGTTGTTGACCACCGAGAAGATCGCCTTCTGCACCGTCGGCTGGCCCTTCTCCTTCACCAGGCGGCGGCGGATCTCGACGATCAGCTCGGGGATGTCGATCTTGCCCGGGCAGACGTCGCGGCAGTTGCCGCACTGGATGCACAACCCCTGGATGTCGGCGGACTTCTGCAGCTCGTTGAACCAGGCGGTGAGGATGGTGCCGATGCCGCCGGCGTAGACGTCGCCGAACACGTGACCGCCGACCAGGCGGTAGACCGGGCAGACGTTGAGGCAGGAGGCGCAGCGGATGCACTGCAGCGCCTCCTTGAACTTGGGATCCGCCGCCATCTCGGTGCGGCGGTTGTCCATCAGGATGACGTGCAGCTCCTTCGCGCTGCCGTCGGGGCTCGGCGCCGGGCCGGTGATGATCGAGACGTAGCTGGTGAGCAGCTGCGAGGTCGCGCTGCGCGGCAGCGCCTTGAGGATCGGCACGATGTCGGCGAGGTGCGGCACCAGTTTCTCGAGGCCGACGACGGCGACGTGGATCCGCGGCAGCGTCGTCACCAGCCGCGCGTTCCCTTCGTTGGTGATGATTACCAGGCTGCCGGTCTCCGCCACCGCGACGTTGGCGCCCGAGATGCCGATGTCGGCGTTGAGGAACTTCTCGCGTAGCTCCTTGCGGGCGAGCTTGACCAGGCGCGGGATGTCGGCGGCGATCCGCTCCTTGACCTCCTTGCTGAAGATCTCGGCGACGTCCTCCTTGGTGAGGTGGATCGCCGGCATCACCATGTGCGAGGGGCGCTGCCCGGCCAATTGGATGATCCACTCCCCGAGGTCGGTCTCCTGCACTTCGATGCCCGCCTCGATGAGCGCGGGGTTGAGGTGGATCTCCTCGGACGCCATCGACTTCGACTTGACCACGCGGGTCGCGCCGTGCCTCGCGGCGAGGCCGAGGACGTAGGCGCGGACCTCCTCCGGCGTGCGCGCGCGGACCACGGTGACGCCCTTGGCGGACGCCGCGCTCGTGAACTCCTGCGCAAGCTCGTCCAGGCGCTCCGCCGCGCCGCCCTTGATCGCCGCGATCTCGCCGCGCACTGCCTCGAAGTCGATCCCCTCGTAGGCCTTGGCGCGCGTCACGACGTACGCCTCGGAGAAGCGGCCGAGCGCCCCGGTGAGGTTGGGGTTGGCGAGGGCGCGCTCGATCGCGTGCTTGAACTCGGTCGCCATGGGCTACTCCCCTCCGCCGTCGTAGCAGACGACGATCAGCCGCTCCGGGCCGTGCACGCCGATCGTCAGCACGCGCTCGATGTCGGCGGTGCGCGACGGCCCGGTGATCAGCGAGAGATAGGGGGCGGACCGCGGGTCGACGCGCGCGAGCAGGCTCGGCAGGTCGGGGATGATGCGGTCGGTGCGCAGCAGCGCGACGTGCTGCGGCGGCAGCGTCGAGACCAGCCGCAGGGCGGGGTCGGTCGCGTCCTGGAACACGCTGCCGGTGTCGGCGAGCCCCCAGGTCATCTCGCTGACCCCGACGCGCGAGTCGGCGGCCGCCTCCTTGGTCACCGCGAAGGTGAGCCCGGGCGCGCGGGCGGCGAGGCCGTCGCGCTCGACGGACGTCAGCCGGCCGTCGTCGGCCCATACCGCCCGCGCCTGCGGCGCGTCGCTCACGCCCTCGCGGCGCAGGTGGTCGGCGACGAAGTCGAGTGCCTCGCGGCGGGTGGCGACGCGGTGGACCTCCGCGCTGACGGCCTCGGCCCGTGCCCTGAACGCCTCGTACATGGTGGCGCTCCCTCTCCCCCGCTCGCCAGTGTACAGGGAGGGGCCGAGAAACGAGAATCGCCGCCCGGGTGCGGGCGGCTCGTTGTGCGGCGGGTCGGTGGGAAAGGGTCCGGCGTGGAATCCGCCGCGCCCGGGGAGCCGCGTCGCGCGGCCCCCCCGGGCGGCGGTCGCTCGCTGCGTCAGTTCATGAACATCTGGAGCTGGATCGTGCCCTCGTTGGTTTCCTTGACTGCGTTGTTCTTTGGCTGGACCCTCAGGTACTGCCCCGTGAGCTTGAGGTTCTGGCCGTGAATGTAGTAGTTGAAGCCCACACCCCAGCGGTTGACGTCGTTGATCTGCTTGGCGGCGTCGACGAACTTCTGCGATTCGTACTTCGCGAACGGCTGGACCTTCGCCGCGGCGACGTAGTAGCCGAGCTCGGCGAGGTAGTTGTTCTGGTTGGGGACGCCGGCGAGGAAGGTCTGACCGTCGTAGTGCGTCCACTGGACTTGACCGGCGAACTCGTCACCCGCATTGACGGGGAGGTTGGTGAACAGGTCGCCCGAGTAGGCGCGGTACGAGTTCTGGGTTTGGTAGCCACCGGAGAGCGCGAGGATCTTCCTCTTGCCGAGGTTGGTGCCGGCGAACACGTAGCCGGTTTCCTTGTCCCAGAAGTCGTACTGGAGATACGCGTCGAACAGCGGCGAGTTGCGCGCGGTGGCCAGACGGACGCCCTGGAAGACTCCGGCTCGGTACTCGAAGCGCCCATTCGCCAGGTAGCCGTGCGCCATGAACCCCGTGTCACGCGTGCCGTTGGTCTGAGTCGGCGAGGCGAAGACGGTCGACGTCGGGCTGATGTCGAGCGTGATGAAGCTCAGGGTCGAGGTCAACTCGTTTCGCGCGAACGGGACGATCTGGAACCCGGAATCGATCGCGAACTCGTTGGCGATCTTGTACTCGAACCACGCGTCCTGGATCAGGAAGGCGCCGGTGAACCCCTTGGTGGTGTTGGCGGCCACGGTCTTGCCGAGGTTCGGGCTGTCGGTCTGGAAGAAGAAGGTGACGTCGGGCGCGATCTGGCCGGTGATCTGGACGCGGGCGCGGCGCAGGAAGTAGTTCTGGCCGTATCCACCCGTCTGGTCCTGCAACCAGTCTGCCCAGGCCTGCATCTGCATGCCCAGCCTGAAGAACGTGTTGTCGTTCACCTTGAGGATCATCTGGGCGGAGGCGATGCTGGGCGCGAGGAGTATCGCCAACGCGACGATCGCAAGGAGCCACACCGGTTGCCGCAACACCTTTCTC
>DATIYW010000110.1:0-17492 GCA_035517415.1 Thermoanaerobaculaceae bacterium | reverse complement strand
AGGTCGCGCAGGTCGAACGTCTGCAGGCTCTGCGACGGATCGCCGAGCGCGTTGGCGGCGGCTTGCGTCGGGTCTGGCATGTGATCCCCCGTTTCTTGTCGCGCCCGCGGGCGGACCGCGGACAGCCCGTTCATGAACTGCCGAGAGCCAATCTCAGTTTCTTGGAGTATATCGCGCCTTCACCGCCAAGGGCTCCGGGCGCGCGCGTCTGACGCCGGGCGCATGGCGGCGGCGATCACCGCCACCGATCGGCACGTCGTGAGTCGTACCCGATTGATCGAGCCTCGACTTTGAACTAGATTTCACAAAGGTTGTTCGAAGAAGGAGCGCTCAAATGAGACGATTCGCATGTCACTCCGCGTTGCTGGCCACGGCCCTGCTCGGGTCGGCCGCGTCCGCCGCCGAGAAGCAGCCCTACTCGTGGCCCCCGCTCCCGAGCCCGGAGCAGGTCGCCAAGGCGATGGCGAGGAAGAGCGTCTCCGGGTTCGTCATCCTCGACTGGCAGTGCAAGCTCGAGATCCGCAGCCTGATCGCCAAGCCGGAGGGGACGACCCGCGAGGACTTCATCCGCTACCTGATCGTCAGCGACGAGGCCGCGCGCAAGGCGACGATCACGGTCAACGACGACCCCGCCGCGAAGATCGCCTACGTCGAGGGCCGCACCGTCGCACCGGGCGGCGCCGTCACCGCGGTCGACGAGAAGCGCGACATCAAGCGCATCGACCTCACCAACCTCCGCCGCCACGGCCTCACCGCCAGCCTCGCCGAGGTGGCGTTCCCCGCCCCCGCCAAGGGCGCGATCCTCGACCTCCACTTCTCCACGACCAGGGAGGGCACCGTCTACTTCTACGTTCAGCCGCTGGTCCAGACCAACACGCCGTCACTCAACGCCGACCTCGAGCTGACGATCAAGGGCGGCGTCGGCAAGGTGCCGTGGTCGGCGCTGACCGTCGGCGACTCCGACGGCGTCGTCAGCCTCGAGTACCTGAGCAACGGCGGGATCAAGGTGCACGTCGCGCCGTTCACGCCCCCGCGCGGGCTGCCGTTCGACCCGCCCGCGCACCAGCTCTACCCGACGCTGGTCTGCTCGATCGACCTCGCCTCGTGGCGCCTGAAGGGGGACGACAAGGGCGCGCTGTTCCACTCGGCGACCGACATCGACTCGCGCGGGCGGGTCGCCAGCGTGGCGTTCCCCAGCCAGCGGCACCGCGAGTTCTGGGGCAAGTTCCTCGCCGAGCTGGCAAAGGCCGACAAGGAGTTCCTCGCCCGGCCGGGCGCCGCGTTCGACATCGACGTCAAGGCGATCGCGCCCCCCGAGCTGCCGGTCGAGGAGCGCGCCGCGCGGCTCTACCGCGCCGCCCAGGAGCACTGCGGCTACAACCCGGACGAGGAGTCGCCGACCTCGCTGTCGGCGATGATGAGGCGCGGCATGGTCTACCGCTGGCAGGGCACGCTCCTCTACTCCTACCTGCTCGGTCGCGCCGGGATCGCGCATCGGGTGGGCGTCGTCGCCGACCGCTACAGCCTCCGCTTCACGCCGATCGTGCGCAACGAGTACTTGTTCGGCTTCGACAAGGTGGTGGCGATCGAGCGCCAGGGGCTCCCCCCGCTCTACGCCATGCCCGGGTACCTCGGCTTGCCGTTCGGCACGCTCCCGGAGTTCTACCAGGACTCGCTGGTGTTCTTCGCGCTCGGCGAGAACGACCTCGAGTACAACCACACCGGGCTCGACCAACCCGGACTCGACACCGTCGTCACCAGCTACGACCTCGAGCTCGACGGCTCGGGCGACGCCACGGGGAAGGTGGCGCTCAAGGAGACCGGCGCGCCGGCGCTGTACTTCTACCGCTGGAACAAGTACCGCCTCTATCGGGCCGCGCACCCGACGAAGGAGGACAAGTCGGCCTCCGCCTCCGCCGAGAAGCAGAAGAAGGACGAGTACGACCGCACCCTCGGCGACGAGTTCGAGCTCCCGGGCGACAAGCTCCAGCTGATGAACTACACGTTGCCCTCCGGCGACATCAAGCCGAGCCAGGCGGTCGAGGTCGGCGCGGCGGCTTTCGCCAAGGGCCTGGCGATGCCGGCGCAGGGGAAGTGGCTGCTCTACGCGAATGCGGCGCTCGCCGGGTTCGCGAGCCCGTTCGGTGACGACGTGCGGATGACGCCGATCTGGTACGCCAAGAGCGGCCACTTCGTCGTCGAGGGCGAGACGAAGCTGCCCGCCGGCGCGCGGGTCGTCGAGCTCCCCCAGCCCGCCGAGATCGCCGGACCCGACGGCGTCAAGGCGGTGGCCAAGGTCGACGCGATCGAGCGCGACGGCCGCACGTTCGTCCACTCGCGGGTCGAGTACGACCTCCCGCTCGTCGTCGGCTCGGACAAGGACGCCGCGTGGCGGCGCTTCCAGACCGAGATCGCCCGCATCGCGCAGGACCGCTGCATCATCTCGATGCCGGCGAAGAAAGAGCTGGAGTAGGCGATGCGACGGGCCCGGCCGGCGCTCCTCCGTCTCGCCGTCGCGGGCGCCCTCGCCGCCGCGATCGCTCCCGGCGCCGGCGCCCTCGGGCGTCCCGACTGGGCGAAGCCGTTCCTCACGCTGCCGAGCCCGGCCGGCGGGTACATCGCGAAGAACGACACCTGGGCGGTGGTGTACGGCGAGGTCACGTTCTCGCTCAAGGGCGAGCAGTCGATCGAGACGCGCTACCGCCTCATCCTCGAGAACATGACGGGCGGCGAGGAGGCCTACGTCATGACGCTCGCATACGACGAGGGGGCGCAGGAGCTGGCCAACCTCTCGCTCGACGTGGAGCGGACGCTCTGGCACGAGATCAACCTCAAGCGCCAGGCGAACCGCGTCTCGGTGGCGCAGGCCGAGCAGTTCATCTACGTCAGCGCCGAGAAGATCGAGTCGCACCGGAGGGTCGTCCTCGAGTACTCGCTCACCGACCGCCTCGGCGTCACGCCCTGGGCGGTCGAGTACGCGTTCCGCGCCGAGCCCGTCGCCCGGATGCGCTACTCGCTCGCGCCGGGCGCCGCCGCCCGGGGGCTCAAGCTCGAGCTGGTGACGCCCGGGAACGGGCCGGCGCCGGCGGGGTTCGCGCAAGAGGCCGACGGCAGCTGGACCGTCGCCGCGGTGCCGGCGCTCGAGCGGCTCCGCACCAGTCGCCTCGTCTACCAGCCGTCGCTCGCCAGACTCTACCCCTGCTTCCTGGTCACCGCCGGGGCCGGCGAGGGGGGCTCGTTCCGCGGCTTCGCGTCGCGCTACCGCGGCCTGTGGGACGCGCGCGCAAAGGAGATCGATGCGGCGCAGGTCGCCGAACGCGCCGCGTCGCTCACCGCCGGCGCCGGGTCGGCCGCGGAGAAGGCGGCGCGGCTGGCGCGCTTCGTCCAGCACGAGGTCCAGTACGACGCGACGAGGGCGTCATCCGTGGACGCCTGGCTGCCGATCACGACTCGCGAGACGCTGCGCGCGATGAAGGCCGACTGCAAGGGCAAGGCGATGCTGGCGCAGGCGCTGTTCCGCGCGATCGGCATCGACAGCGTGCCGATCCTCCTCCACAGCGGCCTCGAGTACCTCGGCTGGGACGGCCGTCTCGGCACGGCGCTGATCAACCACGTCGTCCTCGCGGTCGACCTGCGGCGCGAGCCGGCGCCCTACCCCGCGGCGCTGCTCGAGGGCCCGGCACGCGACTGGGTGTTGTTCGACCCGACCGTCGAGACCGCCGACTTCGGCCAGCCGCTGCCCGGGTTCGAGGGCTTCCCGGCGCTGTTCGTCGGCGACGCCGCCGAGCCCGTGTTCACGATCCGGACCCGGACGCCGTCGGTGGCGCGCACCCGCGTCGCGGTGCAGCTCGCACTCGACGACGACGGCGAGCTGCGGGGCCGCGTCAAGGCGTCCGACAACGGCCACTCGGCGTTCATCGCGCGGCTCGTCCTCGCGCTCGGCGACGAGGAGTGCCGGCGCAACCTCGCGCTGGCCCTCGGCGAGCAGGTGCCGGGCGCCCGCCTCACCGAGTCGACGCGGAGGCGGGCGGGCGTCGACGGCGGCGGCGCCACGTCGCTCGAGTTCGCGTTCACCTCGCCCCAGCCACTGCAGCGCATGAGCCGCGCGGCGCTGCTCGAGAGCCCGCTCGCGCTGGTCGGGCTGGTCGCCGGCCTGCCGCGCGGCTTCAACGCCGCCGCGCCGCCCAAGCCCGAGGACGTCGTCAAGCTCGAGCCGCCGTGGGACGCGAGGCTCAACACGACCGGGATGGACACCGCGGTCGACGCGAGCTTCACCCTGGCAGTGCCGGCGACGTTCGGGTTCACGCCGCCCGCTCCGCGCCACGAGGTGCGCCCCTGGCTCGCGTTCGACCTCGCCTGGGCGGCGGACGGAGCGCACGCGTGGAAGGGCGATCTCCACCTCGAGACCGCCCGCGGCGCCTGGCCCCGCGAGGAGCGCAAGGACCGCGTCACCCTGATGGACGGCCTGCTCACCGACCTCTTCGCGCCGCTGATGCTCGAATCGGCGGGCGCGGCCCCGTAGCGCCCACCGCGGCGCCGGGGAGCAACCTTCCCGGCCGCCTCGCGTACGCATCGGCATCGCGATGGCTCGCGATGGCGGCGCGGAAGCCGCCGGGGGGGATCGATGCGACGACAGATCTGCACCGCTGCGACGCTGTGCGCCATCCTCGCTGCGGCCGCCGCGCCGGCCGTCGAGGTCGCGCCGGGCGTCGTGCTGCTGCCCGGCGAGTTCGTCGCGGGCCGCCAGCCGGACGGCAACTCGGTCGTGTTCCGCGCCCCGGCGGGGCTGGTCGTCGTCGACACCGGCCGGCACGCGAGCCACACCCAGGCGATCCTCGACTTCGCTGCGACCGCTGGGGCGCCGATCGCCGCCGTGATCAACAGCCACTGGCACCTCGACCACGTCGGCGGCAACCCGCGCATCCGCCGCGCCTACCCGGCGGTGCGGGTGTGGGCGAGCGACGCGATCGCCGACGCACTGACCGGGTTCCTCGCCAAGTACCGCAAGCAGCTCGTCGAGGCGGCGGCGCAGACCCAGGACCCGGAGGCGCGCCGCGGCTACCAGGACGAGATCGCGATCATCGACGCCGGCCCCGCGCTCGCCCCCGACGAGGTGGTGAGCGCGGGCGGGGCGCGCACGATCGCGGGGATGCGGCTCGAGCTGGGCCTGGAGCGCTACGCGGTCACCGCCGGCGACGTGTGGGTGTTCGACCCGGCAAGCGGCGTGCTCGCCGCCGGCGACCTCGTCACCCTGCCCGCGCCGCTGTTCGACACCGCGTGTCCGCGCGGCTGGCAGGCGGCGCTCGGCCGGCTGGCGGCGGTGCGCTTCACCGTCCTCGTCCCGGGCCACGGCCCCGCGCTCAACCGCGCCCAGTTCGACGCCTACCGCGCCGGCTTCGACCACCTGCTCGCCTGCGCGGACCGCAAGCAGCCCGACGCCGCCTGCATCGACGGCTGGCTGGCCGACCTCGGCCCCCTCGTCCCGGCGGGCGACCGCGCGCTCGCCCGCTCGCTGCTCGGCTACTACCTGCAGACCAGCCTGCACGCGGAGCCGGCGGTGACCGCGAAGCTCTGCGGCGGCGGGAAGATCGCCGCGTAGGCGCCCTCCGAGCGCGCCGCCCGCGCGGGCGGGGCGGCGCATTCGGATCCGCTCCGCCTCGCGGTGTGACGCGGGCCACGCCGCGTGACGCCTCCGGGCGGCATCCGTATGAACCAATCGGGCTCGGTTTACGTCTTATGGAGTGTCGGACGGCGAGTCGATCGGCAGGCGGAGAGATCGCAGCACAAGGGGGGACAGCGATGGCGGCAGCGGCACGGGATTCGAATCAGATGGGCGCGCAGCACGCCGGCGGCGGCGACGCGGGCGTCCCGGTCATCCTCGACGGCGGCACCCACGTCGAGGTCGCGGCGATCGACTGCGGGCGCGAGCTGCGCGTCGGGATGCGCTTCGAGCACGGCGGCCGGATCTGGGAGATCACCCACGCCAAGGACGTCATGCGCGGCTGGGTCGCGCGCCCAGTGCGCGCCCGCGCGAGGAGCGAGGCGCAGCGGTAGGAGCGTGTCGCCGCTGCTACGGTGATCGGCGGAGCGGGACCCCGGCCGCGGCCAGCACTCGTCCGGTGACGCGGTCCTGGGCGAAGACGACGACCGACGAGCGCTCGCCGACCAGGTCCGGCGGCACGTCGAGCGTCACCTCTCCCGCGGCCGCGCCGGCGGGGAGCGCCCCCAGCGCCCGCACCACCCGGCTGTGGCGGAGCACCGAGTCCGCGTTCTCGCCGCGCAGCACGCGGGTGGACAGCCCGTCCTCCACCACCGCGACCTCGACCGTCGCGCCGTCCGGCAGCCCGGACCCGGCGACCCGCACGTCGACGCGCTGCGCCTGCCCGTGCAGCACGGCGTCCGCGGCGAGCGACGCCGCCGCGGGCCGGGCGAGTGCCGCCGCGATTGCGGCCCGGACGCGGCTCTCGTCGGAGCCGACGAAGGCGGCGGCGCCGTTGACGACGAGCTGTGGCGTGTAGACGCCGTCCGAGAGCGCCGCCGCGTACCGGCGCTGCCGGCGCCCGAACTCCGGGCGCGCGAACCTGTCGGTCCAGCCGAGGTAGTCCCAGTAGCCGACGTGGAACGCGAGGGCGAGCACGTTCTGCCCCGACCGCGCGGCCTCCGCCGCGATCCGGCCGAGCAGGCGGTCCGCCGGCGGGCAGCTCGAGCACCCCTCCGAGGTGAACAGCTCCACCAGCGCGAACGGCGCCGCCGGCGTCGCAGCAGCCGCGGGCTGCGCGGCGGCGACGGCGGCGAGCAAGGCGAGGAGCGGCAAAGGCGACAACCTCCGCCGCCAGCTTTGCCGGGGCGCGGGGCTCGGTGACAGTGCCTCGCGGGTCCGGCTCCCGCGCCGCGGCCGGCCCGAGCGTGCGGCGGACCTCCTCGATTGCCGCGGCGCCCCGATCACGCCTGACGGTGGAGCTCGCCCGCCGGCCACCGTTGCCGCCGGATCGGCGCTCTCCTCGCTGTCCCAGTGGCGGCTCGTCCAGGCGAAGCGCCGCGACCGGACCTTGCGACGGACTAGACTCTCCGTGCAAGGACGTGCGACGTCTCGCGCCGTCCCGTCCGCGGACCGGCGCGCGCCGCTCAGAGGAGGTTCGGCCATGGTGCGACTTGGCGTGATGCGACTTGGCGCCGCGCTCGTCGTCTGCTCGATCGTCGCCTCGTCTCCCGGCGCGCTCGCGGCAACGGCACCAGCCGCGCCTGCGGCGCCGGAGGTCGGGCGGCTGGTCGCGGCGCTCGCCGCCCCCGATGCCGACGCCCGCTGCCGCGCGGCCGAGGCGCTCGGCCGGCTCGGGCCAGGCGCGGCGGCCGCGGTTCCGGCGCTCGTCGGCGCGTTCTCCGACATCGACGCCTACGTCCAGGGCAGCGCGGCCGCGGCGCTCGGCCGGATCGGGCCGGAGGCCGTCCCGGCGCTGGCGAAGGCACTCGCCGACCGCGAGCGCACCGTGCGCTGGTGCGCCGCGATCGCCCTCGCGCGGATGGGCGCGGGCGCGCGGGAGGCGGCCTCGGCGCTTGTCCGCGCGCTCGAGGACGCCGACGAGAACGTGCGCTACTGCGCGGCGGTCGCGCTCGGCGGCATCGGCGCGCCGGCGGCGCCGGCCGGGCCCGCGCTCGCGGCGTGCCTGCACGATCGCGACGAGGACGTGCGCGGGGCCGCCGAGCAGGCGCTGGAGGCGGTCGACCCGCGCTTCGCGGCCCGCAGCCTCGACTGGCGGCAGGCGGCGGCGACGGTCGAGGAGCTGGCGCCGGCGCTGATGCGCGAGCTGCACGTGCCCGGCGTCGCGGTCGCGATCGTCTCGGGGCGCCGGATCGCCTGGTCGAAGGCGTTCGGCGTGGCGGACGCGCGGAGCGGGACGCCGGTTACCGGCGAGACGCTGTTCGAGGCGTGCTCGATGTCGAAGCCGGTGTTCGCCTACCTGGCGCTCAAGCTGGCCGAGCAGGGCCGCCTCGACCTCGACCGCCCGCTCGCCGACTACCTCGCCGAGGACGACCCGCCGGATCAGGCGGAGAAGCGGCTGATCACCGCTCGGATGGTCCTCTCGCACACCAGCGGCCTGCCGAACTGGCGCAAAGGCGACGAGGAGCGCGAGGGCCCGCTGCCGGTGCTGTTCCGGCCCGGGTCGCGGTTCTCCTACTCGGGCGAAGGCGTCTACTACCTGCAGCGCGTCGTCGAGCGCATCAGCGGCGAGCCGCTCGACGCCTACGCGCGGCGCACGCTGTTCGCGCCGCTCGGCCTGAGCCACATCGGCTACGCCTGGGGCCCGACCATCGAGCCCGACCTCGCCGCCGGCCACGACGACAAGGGCGCCTTCCGGCAGAAGACGCGCTACACCCACCCCAACGCGGCGTACTCGCTCTACACCTCGGCGCCTGACTTCGCCGCGATCCTGGTCGAGATCATGAGGCTCGACCGCTCAGCGCCGTGGTCGCTCGCGAAGCCGTCAATCGACGCGATGCTCGCCCACCAGGTCGCGCTCGACTCCCGCGACCCGATCGAGCGCCCCGCCTCGGCGCGCGGGCGCGCCGTGTTCTGGGGTCTCGGCTGGTCGCTCAACGCCACCCCGGCCGGCGACATCGCGCACCACAGCGGGTCGAACCGCTCCGGCTTCCGCTGCTTCAGCCAGTTCAGCCCGGCGCGCGGCACCGGCATCGTGATCATGACCAACGGCACCGCCGGCGGCGACCTCTGGACCCGCCTGATCAGCACGATCGGCGACCTCTGAGGCGGGACGCCGGCAGCCCCGCGCCGCGAGTGGCTGCCCGGCGAGCAGCCTCGACGCCCCCCGCCCGAATCGCGGAACCGCGGACGGGCGCGCGACGTACAAGCCGGTGCATGAGCCGCGGGCGAGCCTCGTCGACGCTCCGCCGGGTGACGCCCGGCCGGGCGGCGCTCGGCCGCGGGTCCCGCGAGGAGGCGACGATGCCCCGACCACACCGCACGACGGTCTGGACGCTGGCCGGCGCGCTGCTCGCCGGCTCCGCGTTCGCCGCGACCCCGGCCGCGCCGGCGCTCGACGCCGAGCAGTGGCGCGAGGACCTGCGGTACTTCGCCGAGCAGCTCCCGAGGATCCACATGAACGCCTTCCACGCCGTCACGCGTGAGCGGTTCGAGGCCGCCGTGGGAGAGCTCGACCGGCAGATCCCGTCGCTGCGGCGGGAGCAGATCGTGGTCGGCTTCGCGAAGCTGGTCGCGATGCTCGCCGACGGCCACACCCACATCAACCCGGCCACGATGGGGCTCCGCGCCTACCCGATCCGGCTGTATTCCTTCACCGACGGGATCTACGTGATCAGCGCCGCGAAGGAGCACGCCGCGATCGTGGGCGGTCGCGTGTTGCGCATCGGACGGACGCGGATCGAGCGCGCCTACCAGGCGATCCGGACGATCATCCCGCGCGAGCGCGACAACGAGATGTGGTGCCGCAACCTGGGCCCGCGCCTGCTGGAGGTCCCGGAGTTGCTCGACGGGCTCGACCTGATCGACGACATGGAGAGCGCCACGATCGTCGTCGAGAAGGAGGGCCGGGAGGTCTCGGCGGTCGTCCACCCCGGGCCGGTCGATCCAGAGGGGACGCGTCACGGGTGGCCGCCGCTGCCGGCCAGCTGGGTCGACGCGCGCGAGTCGGCGGTGCCGCCGCTGTGGCTGAAGGACCCGAGCAACCCGTACTGGTTCGAGTTCCTGCCCGACTCCCGCGTGCTCTACGTCCAGTACAACGCGGTGCAGAACAGGCCGGACGAGCCGGTGGCGGCGTTCTTCGAGCGCGTCTCGCGCTTCGTCGACGCCAACCCGGTCGACAAGCTGGTGATCGACGTGCGCCTCAACGGCGGCGGCAATAACTACCTGAACCTCCCGCTGCTGCACTGGATCCTGCGCTGCGACAAGGTCAACCAGCCCGGCAAGCTGTTCACGATCATCGGCCGGCAGACGTTCTCCGCGGCGCAGAACTTCGTCAACATGATGGCGAAGTACACCGGCACGATCTTCGTCGGCGAGCCGACCGGCGAGGCGCCCAACATGTTCGGCGACCCGGCCGGGATCGTGCTGCCCAACAGCCGGCTCGAGATCCGCGCCTCGACGCTGTGGTGGCAGGACATGGACCAGCGGGACATGCGCCGCTGGCAGGCGCCGCAGGTCGCGGCGGAGGCGAGCTTCGCCGACTACCGGCGCGGCGTCGACCCGGCGATTGAGGCGGTCCTCCACTACGCGCCGCAGCCGGGCGTCGCGGCCGCGGTGCGCGAATCGCTGGCGAAGGGCGACTTCGACGCCGCCCGCGCGGCGATCCGCAGCTTCAGGGCCGACTCGCGCAACGCCTACGCCTCCGTCGAGCGCGACCTCAACGACCTCGGTTACGAGCTGATGGGCCACAAGCAGCTCGACCGGGCGATCGCGGTCTTCAAGCTGGCCGTGGAGGCGTATCCGGACTCGGCCAACGCCTACGACAGCCTCGGCGAGGCCTACGCGAACGCGGGCCAGCGCGACCTCGCGATCGCCAACTACTCGAAGTCGCTCCAGCTCGACCCCGCCAACGGCAACGCGGCGCGGATGCTCGAGCGGCTCAGGTCGCACTGACGCCCGCCGGCCGAAGCCCGGCGGAGGAGGTCGGCATGACTCGGAACCCACGGCAGCGCGCGAGCTCCGGCTCGCCGTACGAGCCGAGGATCGGCTTCTCGCGCGCGGTGCGAGTGGGCCGTACGATCGCGGTCTCGGGGACGGCGCCGATCGGCCCCGACGGCGCGACGGTCGGCCCCGGCGACCCTGCCGCGCAGACGAGGCGCTGCCTCGAGATCATCCGCGCGGCGGTCGAGCAGCTCGGCGGGAGCCTCGACGACGTGGTGCGGACGAGGATCTTCCTCGTCCGGGTCGAGGACTGGCCGGAGGTCGGGCGGGTGCACGGCGAGTTCTTCGCCGCGGTGCGCCCCGCCGCGACGATGGTGAAGGTCGCCGGACTGCTCGACCCCGAGTGGCTGGTCGAGATCGAGGCCGACGCCGTCGTCGCCGCCTCCCGCCGCCGGCCGCACACCTAGACGTCGTCTCCGTCTCAGGACGGCCTCCGGAAGTGCGCCGGGGATGCTAGTCTCGCCTCGAAAATGGGCATGGGGATGATGCCGGCGGCGGTCGACCTGCGGCCGCTGGGCGTTGCGGTCACGGCGGTAAACGTCGTGCTGTGCGCCGCCCTGCTCATCTTCTGGCGGACGCAGAAGACCTACATCGGCTTCGGCTACTGGGTCGCGTGCCAGGGCGTCGTCCTCTCCGCGTACCTCCTGTTGAGCCTCCGCGGCGCGATCCCCGACCTGTTCTCGGTGGTGCTCCTCAACGGCCTGATCGCGGCCGCGGCCGCGCTCCGCTCGAAGGCCACGCTGCTGTTCTTCGGCCGCCCGCGCTCCCACCTGCCCGACCTGGCGGCGATACCGCTCGCCCCGGCGGGCGCCGCCTGGTTCCTCTACGCGAACGACGCGCCCGAGATGCGCCTGCTGGTAACGTCGGCGGTGACGGGGTTCATCCTCGCGCGCGCCGCCGCGGCGCTCCTCCCCGCCGCCCGCACCCAGGGGGCGCCCCCGGCCGTCACCGCGGCGTTCCTGCTCTCGTTCCCCGCTGTCATGCTGCTGCGGGTGGCGCTGTGGATCGTCTCCCCGGCCAGCCGCGCCGTCTTCGCGTCGACCGCGCCGAACGAGGCGATCTTCCTCTTCCTGCTGCTCTACGACGTGTCGATCACGATCTTCTTCCTGATGCTCAACGCGCGCCGCCTCGCCGACGACCTGATCGCGGCGCAGGGCGCCCTTGAGCGGCTCGCCCTCACCGACGCCCTCACCGGCCTGCCGAACCGGCGCGGCTTCGACGAGCGCCTTGGCCGCGAGTGGCGCCGCCAGGCGCGGTCGCGGCAACCGCTGTCGCTCCTGGTCGTCGACATCGACCTGTTCAAGCCCTACAACGACCTCTACGGCCACCAGGCAGGCGACGCCTGCCTGGTGCGGGTCGCCGCCGCGATGCGCGAGGCGCTGCGCGAGGGCGTCGACGTCCTCGCCCGCTTCGGCGGCGAGGAGTTCGTCGCCCTGCTTCCGGAGTCCGGCGCGGAGGACGCGGCGACGGTGGCCGAGCGGCTCCGGCGCGCGGTGGAGGCGCTCGACGTCGCCCACAACGCCTCGAGCGTCGCGCCCGTGGTCACGGTCAGCGTGGGGTGGGCGTCGGCGACGCCGGACGCGGACGACCTCGGCGCGGTGGCGCTGTTCGCTGAGGCCGACGCCGCGCTCTACCGCGCCAAGCAGGGCGGGCGCAACCGCGTCGCGACCACCGAGGCCGTGCCCGCGGCCGCGCTCTGACCCGCCCGCGCGCGGTCCGGCGCGCCGTCAGTCGTCGCAGCGGACCTGCAGGTCGGGGCGGAGCGCCTTGATCCGCGCGGCGATGTCCTCCATCGCGCCGCGCATCGCCTTGAACGACATGTCGCTGCCGTCCTTCAGCCACACCTGGACCTCCCCCGAGGCGGCGTACTCGAAGCAGAGCCGGCTCACGTCGTCCCAGGCGAACTCCGCGGCGGTCTTGCCGAACGCCTCCTCCGAGCACAGCGGCGAGGTGTCGACCGGCTTGAACGTGAACTTCTTCACGTTCATCGTCACGTCGCCGCGGGCGGTGCAGATGCCGCGGGTGCGGTAGATCCCCTTGATCACGACCTCGGTGACCGCGACCTTCGGCGATTCCACCGCGACCGGCGTGACGCTGACCGCGGACGGCGCGGGAGCGGCGGGCGCCGGTGACGCCGCGGGCGCCGGAGCCGGCGTCGGAGCGGGCGTGCTCGCCATCATCGCCTTGATCACGGCGTCGGGGACCTTCTCGCCGGCGAGGGCGACGAGCGAGTCGGTGTCGAGCTTGAACGCGCTCGCGGACGACTGAATCTTGGCCACGATCGCGTCCGCCGACACGCCCGCCCGGACCAGCTTGATGACGTCCGCGTTGGTCAGCGGCGGCTCCGCGGCGGCGAGCACGCCGCACACGAGCGCGAACGCGACGGCGGCGAGCAATGCGCGCATCTGAGCCTCCCTTCGACTGATGCCGAGATTGTCTCACACCGTCCCGCGCTCGCCTGCGCCCCACGATCCGGAATAGAATCGCGGGCAGTTCTTGGGCAGGACCGGGAGGCGACGTGACGATCAGCACGGCACTGACGGGCACGCTGCTGTGTGTTGCGGTCGCCGCCGCGGCGGCGGCACCTCCGGCGCCGGCGCAGGCACCGGGCGCCGGCCGCCGTCTCGCGTTCGAGCGCGAGGAGGCGGTCTGGATCGCGGCGATCGACGGCAGCGGCGCGCAGCGCCTGACCGCCGGCGTCGACCCGCAGATCTCGCCCGACGGCACCGCGGTCGCCTACACCAACGACACCTCGACGGCGGGCGAGGTGCTGCGCGCGATCGCGGTGTTCGACCTCGCCGCGCGCAGCTCGCGCGTCCTCTCCGCGGTGCCGAGCCGCAACGCGTTCGGCCCGGTGTGGTCGCCCGACGGCAAGCGCCTGCTCTTCGCGATCCTGATCGACGAGGCGTGGCAGGTCGGGCTGATCGGCGCCGACGGGAGCGGCTTCCGCGTCGTCCGCGGCGCCGCCGGCGGGCGCTCGTGCTACGGCCCGGCGTGGGCGGCCGACGGGGCCTCGTTCTTCTGCCAGGACCTCGAGACGATCCACCGCATCGGCCTCGACGGCCAGGAGCCGTGGAGCGCCGAGATCGCCAAGCTGTTCCCCGGCCAGGACCTCAACAGCGGCGCGCGCCTCGTCGTCTCGCCCGACGGCCGCTCGCTGCTCGCCGACGTCGACATGGACGAGGACACCACGATCGAGGGGTGGGACGGGCCGCCGCCGGCGCTGTTCGCCGTCGACCTCACCGCCGCCACCGCCCGCCGATTGACGCCGAAGGGGCTGCTCGCCTGGGACGGCTGCTGGCTGTCGCCGAGCGAGATCGTCTTCATCGCCCAGCACGAGGGCGAGCACACCCCCTCGATCTACGCGATGGCGCTCCCGGGCGGCAAGCCGCGCCTCCTGGTCCGCGACGCCCGCATGCCGAGCGTCTCGCAAGCGGCGCACTAGGCGGAACTAACCTCTCAGCGCGGCGACAAGGACGGCGGCCATCCGCCCGAACGACGGCTTCGCCTCGAACGCGGCGAGGCGCCGGCTGGTGACGTGCGCGCTGCGGTTGGTGACGAACCAGGGCGGGATCGGCCACACCCGGAACGGCCCGCGCACCACCGTCTTGCGCACCCGCGAGAACATCAGCGTGTTGTGGACCACGCCGATCCCGGAGCGCACGTCGACAAGGTCGTTGCCCGCGTGCGCGCCCCACGGCGTGCAGCCGAGCGCGTAGCCGGCCGCCGACCAGTGGTTGACCGACACGGTGCCGTAGCGCAGGTCGGTGATCGCCTGCTCCACCGCGGCGCCGGCGGCGGGGTCGCGCATCGTCCGCGGGTGCACGATCACTCCGGCGGCGAGGTTGCCCCACACCGTGCCGTTGACGAACTCCGCCGCTCGCGCGACGAACTCGGGCACGCTCGGCGCGGCCAGCGCGGTCTCGCCCATCAGGCCGCAGAACGCCTCGGTCGTGAAGCAGATGTCCGAGGCGCGAGCGGGATCGAGGCCGGTGACGAGCGTCCAGGGCAGGCGGTCGCGCTCGCGGCGGCCGAAGCGCTCGGCATCGGGGTGGAGCGCAAGGAACGAGTCGAGGCGCTCCTCCGAGCCCGGGTAGTAGGCGAGCCGCGGCGGCAGCGCCGCAAGGACGCGGCGGACCGCGTCGAGGAACGCGCCGCGCTGCGCCCACCCCGCCCAGGTCACCACCACCCGGGCGGAGACGCAGTTGAAGCCCGCGTTGTTGACGAGCTGGGTGGCGACGTTGGCGGCGTGGAACTCGACGTCGCCGGGGCTCCAGGGCCCGGGCACGACGATCACCGGGCTGACGTTGCCGAGCTCGCTGGTGATCGGCTTGGCGAGTCGCGGGCGGCGCTCCGCCTTGCGCTGCGCCGCCTCGGCGCCGGTGCCGAACACGATCGCGTCGTGGCTGCGGTCCGAGCCGGTGATGTGGACCTCGTCGACGCGCTCGTGCCGGCACAGCAGCGCGCCCTCCTCCGCGCCGCCGAAGACGACGTGGAGGAAGCCGCGGTCGGTCAGCGGGCGGCACGCCTCGGCGAGCACCGGGCCGAGGTAGGCGTTGACCGGGTTCATCTTGAGCACGACGACCTTCAGCTCGACGAAGAGCTTGTAGAGCGCGTCCATCGGCGCGATCGAGGAGAGGTTGCCGGCACCGAGGACGAGCGCCACCCGCCCCGCCGGTGGCGTGGGGCGGTACGCGACCGCCTGGGCGGCGGCGACCCCGGCGGCGTCCACGCCCGGGTCCATCCACACGTCGGCGGTGAAGCCGCGGAAGAGCACGCGGTCGGAGAGGTCGCCGGGGAACACGCGTGCGACGACCGTGCCGTCGGGCCGGACCCGCACCGGCCCGGCGATGCGCGGCGCGCCGAAGCGGCCGATCTCCTCGAGCGCGCGCCGCAGCAGGCGGAGGTTGCGGAGCACGAGGTATGGGCCGGTGATCCACTCCTCACCGGCGGCGGGCTCGTCGGCGTCGATCCCCTTCGCCGCGAGCGAGAGCGCCACCCAGCGCTCCGCCACCCGCGCGAAGCCGGCGCGCAGCTCGTCCACGATCGCGATCCGCTCCGCGAGCGGCAGCGCGGCCCACGCGTCCTTGCGCGCCGCCAGCTCTTCGACCGCGAGGTGGATCGACTCCAGCGAGGTCGCGGGCATCGTGCCCGCGGCCTCGGGGATCGCCGCACTCCCGCGCCTCACCGCCGCAACCGGCACCCTCGCACCTCCACCGTGGTGTGGAACCAGAATATAGCTCGGATCCTCGCGCCGATCACGCCGCCAGCGGTCCGTCGGCTTACGGCAGCTCGTCGGCGTCGGGGGCGGCGCCCGCTTTCTCCAGCTCGCGCGCGATCCGCTCGAAGCCCGGGTCGTGGCGCACGCTCTCCCAGTCCGGGTCGGAGCGCAGCCGCGCCGGGTCGCGCAGTCCCTTCGCGACGGCAGCCGCGAGCTGCGCGATCCCGGTCTGGGGGTGGCCCGTGACCGCTGCCAGGCAGCCGAGGTTATAGGCGGGGACCCACGAGTCCGGGCGCAGCTTCGCCGCGCGCTCGAATTCGGCGGCGGCGCCCGCGGGATCGCCGAGGCGGCGGGCGCAGTTGCCGCTCTGGATCAGCGCCGGGAAGTCGTCCGGCGTGGCCTCGAGGGTGCGCCGGTAGTAGCGCCGCGCCTCGGCGTAGTTGCCCTTCTCGAAGTAGATGTCGGCGATGCGGCGGTACGCACGCGGGAACCCAGGGTCCTCGGCGATCGCGCGTTCGTACCACTTCCGGGCGGTCGCCTCGTCGCCGCGCAGCGAGGCGAGGAACCCCATGTTGCAGATCGCCTCGACGAAGTGCGGGGTGATCTCCAGCGACCGCTTGAGGTCCGCCTCGGCGCGGGTGAGATCCCCGTTGCTCATCTCGATGATGGCGAGGATGCCCCACACCCGCGCCTGCTTGGGGTCCTGCGCCAGCGAGCGCTCGTACTCCGCCTTCGACTCCGCCATCCGGCCCTCGCGCTGCAGCACGAGCGCGAGGATGTTGCGGGCGGTCAGGTGGGTCGGCAGCTTCGCAAGGATCTCCCGCAGCGCCTTCTCCGCCGCCTGCCAGTGGCTGCCCTGGCAGAGGTGGCGCGCATCCTCGAGCTGGTTGTAGATGCCGATCCCGTCCTTCGGGTCCATCCCGCCCATGCTGGCGCGCTCCTGCCCGCCGGTGACGTAGCCGAGCGAGCGCAGCGCCTGCAGCGTCTCGCGGTCCATCGGGTTCTCGCGCGCGCTGTGCTGGTGGCGCTTGGAGTCCTCGAGGATCGCCTCCAGCTCGCGGTCGAGGCGGGCCGCGTCCGCATTGCCGCTGGTATAGAGGTTCCTGAGTTCCATCGGGTCCTTGCGGAGGTCGTACAGCTCGGGCCGCGGCGCGCGGATGAACAGCAGGCCGTCGGCGCGCACGCCGTAGAGCGGCGCCATGCCGAAGCCGACCTCGGAGAGCAGCGACTCGCTGTAGCGCGGCCGCACCGGCGCGGGCGAGACGCCCTGCAGCGCGCCGAGCAGGCTCACGCCCTGGGTCTGCTCGCCGCCGGGAAGGCCGAGAGCCGCCAGCACGGTCGGCACGATGTCGACCGAGCTCACCGGCGCGTCGACCGTGCGCCCGGCCGGGAGCAGGCGCGGGTAGCGCCAGATCAGCGGCACGTGGATGGTCGCGTCGTAGATGAACAGCGCGTGGGTCTTCTCCTCGTGCTCGCCGAGGCTCTCGCCGTGGTCGGCGGTGAGCACGAGCAGGGTGCGGTCGAGCAGGCCCCGCGAGCGGAGCGCCGCGACGATCGTGCCGACGCCCTCGTCGGCGGCGGCGATCTCGCCGTCGTACGCCGACGGCGCCA
>DATIYW010000109.1:0-7395 GCA_035517415.1 Thermoanaerobaculaceae bacterium | reverse complement strand
TTCGACGGGATCGTGATCCTCGAGGGAGTGGTCGGGACCGACGGCGTGCTCCACGACCTCAAACCGTTCCGCGCCGAGGCGATGGGCCTCACCCAGGCGGCGCTCGACGCGGTCTCGCAGTGGCGCTACGAGCCGGCGCGCGATGCCGCCGGCAGGGCGATGGAGGCGAAGCTGACGATCACGGTGTCGTTCATCCTCGATCACGCCGCGCCCGGCAAGTCGTGACCTCGGGAGCCGATGCGGGTCCGTTGCGGAGCGAGAGCAGCGCCGCGCGGGCCCGCCGGCTGTTCTGAATCCTCGCTTGTCGTGCGGCGTCTCAGTTCGAGGAGGCGTGGGAATCGCCGCCGCGCTCGCGCAGCTCGATCACCGGGAAGTGCTCGAGGTCGCACTGCGGCAGCCCGTCGGGACCGAGGTCGCGAACCAGCGCCTCGCAGTGGCGCGCGTCCTTGGACAGGCGCTCGACGTTGACGCCGAGGAACACGGGCGGGAAGCGCTCCAGCTTCGGCTTGGCGCGCTCGAACAGGGTGAGCGCCTGGCGCCAGTGGCCGCGCTGGACGTGCAACGCCGCGGCACCGATCTGCACGATCCCCTGGTAGAGCAGCCGCACCGGGTCGTGCTCGTCGTGCCAGACGCGCTGGAGGACGTGGTGCGACTCCATGAACTCGCGGTGGTTGAACAGGTCGATGCCGTGCTTGACCGCGTCCGGAAGGCGGTCCAGGTCGGTGCCGACCACGCGCGGCGGGAGGTTCGGGACGTTCATCGCTGGCTCGCCCCGGCGGGGTAGCTCAAGGTGCCTGCCGCCCCGCGCGGGCAGGGCGCGATTATGCCATGCCGAGGCGTCGCCGGACCAGGTTCTCGACCCCGCCGGCGACCACCAGCGACTGCGGCACCGAGCCGAGCGCCGGGAACGCGAACGTCTCGCCGCGGTAGGTCAGCGTCCCGCTGGTGAAGTCGACGACGATCTCGTCGCCCGGGATCACGGTGCGGGTCTTGGCCGCGATCTCCCCCGCGAACCTCTCCCGCAGCCGCGCCACCAGCGCCGGCGACTCGACGCAGAGGAAGCCGTTGTTGAACGCGTTGCGCAGATAGGTCTGCGAGAAGCTGCCGGCGATCACGAGCGGGATCCCCTTCGCCTGCAGCGCGGTGACCGCCTGCTCGCGCGACGAGCCGGTGCCGAAGTTCAAGCCCCCGACCACGACGTCGCCGGCGGCCGCCCGCGCGACGAACTGCGGGTCGTAGTTCTCCATCACCACCCGGGCCATCTCCTCGCGCGCCAGCTCCTTGTAGGTGTAGTCCTTGCCGTAGATGCCGTCGGTGTTGAGGTTGTCCTGGGGGAGGAAGACGAGGCGTCCCGTGAGCCGTTCGGGGAAACCGGGCAGGATCTCCACCCGCTCGCTCCTCGCCAGGGGGGCGGCCAGCTCCACGTACTCGCGCCGCGGCTCGACCCGCTCCCACGCCTCGGGCGCGGTGATGAACCCCGCCAGCGCCGACGCCGCCACCACCGCCGGGCTCGCCAGGTAGCAGCGCGCGTCGCGCGACCCCATGCGCCCCTTGAAGTTGCGGTTGGTCGCGGAGATCCCGACCTCGCCGGCCTCGAGCAGCCCCTGACCGAGCCCGATGCAGGCGCCGCAGCCGGGCGGCAGCGCCACCGCGCCGGCGTCGACGAGCGCCTTCCACACCCCGCGGCGCTCGGCCTCGGCTTGCACCTCGGCGCTCGCGGCGGCGAGGTAGAGCCGCACCGTCGGCGCCACCTTGCGGCCCGCGACCACCGCCGCCGCGGCGGTGAGGTCCTCGAGCCGCGAGTTGACGCACGAGAGGAGGTACGCCTTGTTGACCGGCACGCGCCTGGCGGCGATCTCGGCCAGCGACTGCATGGCGAAGACGGTGTCCGGTCCCGACACGTGGGGGGTCACCGCGGCGAGGTCGAGCTCGATCCGCGCGGCGTAGGCGGCGTCCGGATCGGGCGCCGGCGGGCGCTTCGCCCACGCCGCCAGCTGCGCGGCGCTGAAGCGTTCCACGCCGCGCGAGTCGAGGTGGCGGCGGCGGGCCTCCAGCCACGTGATCGTGACCTCGTCGACCGGGAACCAGCCGACCAGCGCGCCCCACTCGGTCGACATGTTGGCGATCGACATCCGCGCGTCCATCGACAGCGAGGCGACGCCGGGGCCGCCGAACTCGACCGCGGCGTTGAGCACCTCCTCGTGGCCGTAGAGGCCGCACAGCGTGATGATCACGTCCTTGCCGGTCACGCCGGGCCGAAGCCGGCCACGGAGCACGACCTGGACGGTGCGCGGGACCTGCCACCAGAACTCGCCGGTCGCCCACACCGCGGCGGCGTCGGTGCGCACCACCGGCGTGCCGACCGCGCCGAGCGCGCCGTACATGTTGGAGTGCGAGTCCGACGCGACCACGAACGCGCCCGGCACGACGTAGCACTGCTCGCACATGATCTGGTGGCCGATGCCGCTGCCGGCGGGGTAGAAGTCGATCCCCTGCTCCTTGGCGAACGCCTCGATCTTGCGGTACTTGCCGAGGTTCTCCTCGCCCAGGTTCTGGATGTCGTGGTCGAGCGTGAACACCATCTGGCTGGGATCGTGGACGCGCTTGGCGCCGATCGCCTTGAACTTGCCCATCACCGCCGAGGTGTTGTCGTGGGTCATGATGCGGTGGGGTCGGATGGAGAGGAAGTCGCCGCTGCGCAGCGGGCGCCGCGGCCCTTCCGCCATGTGTACTTGCGCGATCTTCTCGACGATGGTCTGACCCATCAGTACCTCCCCCCGTCGCGGGGTGTGGGCGGGGCTTGTCCCCGCCCGGCGCCGCGCGGCCGCGATCGCCGCGCCTAGCTCGTCTCCTCGGCCTTCATCAACGCCATCAGCTCGGTGACGCTGCCGAGCTTCTCCAGGTTCCACACCGCGTCCCGGATCCGGCGCTGCCGCTCGGGGCCGATCACGCCTTCCGCCAGGGCCGCGAACTTCTCCTCGATCTCCTCGTCCGAGAGCGGGTTGCGCGGATCGCCCTTGGGGTAGTCGAGCTGCTTCTCGAAGCGCCGGCCGTCGCTGGTGGTGATCGCGACGACGACGCGCTGGAGGGCGGGGAACAGCTTCTCGATCTCGGGGTCCGCCACCACCTTCACCTTGTGGAGCTGCTCGCGGATCACCGGGTCCATGATCTTCGCCGGGGTGAACTGCACCGGGGTGACGGCGCGGTCGGCGATCGCGGCGGCGATCACGTAGGGCAGCGAGTGGTCGGCGGTCTCCTTGCTGCGCGGGTCGTACTTGCTCGGGTCGGCGAGGATGTCGGCGGCGCGGTGGAGCGAGCGGACGTGCACCTCGGCGACCTGCGCCGGCTTGAGGTCGTGCGCCTTGACGATCTCGAGCACGGCGGAGATCGGCGCGTGGGTGAGCGCCTCGGTGGGGAACGCCTTCATCCCGCACCCGGTGATGCGCCAGCGCTCGCCCAGGCCCTCGGTGAGCACGCCGAGCTTCCACTCCGGGCCGAAGCAGTGGGCGAGCCCCTCCTTGCCGTCGATCACGTGCTCCGGGCCGGTGTAGCCCTTCTCGGCGAGCAGCGCCGCGAGGACGCCGGACTGCGTCGCCAGCGGGTCGACGGTGTTCTTCATCATCGTCAGCTTGCCGGCGGTGACGGCGCCGAGCGTGCAGTGGCGGCTGCCCGAGATGCCGATCGCGTGCTGGATCTGCTCCGGCGTGAGGTGGAGGCAGCGGCCGGCGACGAGCGGGGCGGCGAAGGCGGTGAGCGTGGCGTGGTGCCAGCCGCGCTCGCGGATGCCGGGGAACGCGGCCTCGCACAGGCGCTGCTCGAACTCGTGGCCGATGGCGATGCCGACGACCAGCTCGCGGCCGTCGCCGCCGCGCCGCTCGCAGCAGGCGAGCGCCGCCGGGATCAGGTCCGAGGGGTGCGACGGGTCCTGCTTCCAGTAGATGTCGTTGTAGTCCATCACCCGCACCATCAGGGCGTTGGCGAACGACGCCGAGACCGCGTCGAGGCGCTTGCCGGTGCCGATGACGGTGGCCGGGCCGGCGCCGGCGGTCTCGTCGAGCACGGCGAGGACGAGCTTGACGTCGTGCTGGAGGTAGCCGCCGAGGGCGCAGCCGAGCGAGTCGAGGAGGAAGCGCTTGGCCTCGCGGACGGCGTCCGGCGCGATGTCCCCGTAGCTCAGTCCGGCGGCCCAGCGGGCCATCGTCGCGGTGATCTTCTCGGTCTTGTTGGCGGTCGCAGTCGTCATCGTCGTGTCCTTGGCATCGGCTCTGTGGCCTGTCAGGCGGCCCGGACAACCGGCCCCTGTTCCCTGACCCCTGTCCCCTAGCTCTTCGCCATCGCCTTGAACGGCAGGAAGCTCATGAAGTCGGCGTGATGGACGACGTAGGCCTCGGGCGAGCGCTTCACCAGGTTCCCCTCGTCGGCGTGGGCGGCGATCACGTGGCAGACGCGGTCCGGCACGCCGCACTCCAGCGCCAGCGCCACGCCGGTGAACGGGTGGCGGAGGAGCGCGCCGCGCGGGCTGACCCGCGCCGCGCCGTCGACCTTCTCGTACTCGAGCAGCTTGCCGACGTCGGCGAGGATCGCGCCGGCGATCACGGTGTCGAGGTCGACCGGCAGCGCGTGGCCGAGGAACTGCTGCATCGCCTCCGCCGCGGCGCGGGCGATGTGGACGACGCAGCGCTTGTGCTCCATGAACGTCACCTTGCAGTTGGGGACCAGGAGCGTGAACGGGATCCGCTGCAGGTCATCGGCGGTGAGCGGCGACAGCTCGAGCGCCCTGACCCAGGTCCGGGTGACCTGCTCCCGCAGCTCGAGGTCCCTGATCCACTCGAGCTCGGGCCACAGCTTCTCCACGGCTTCGCGCATCGCGGCTCCCTCCCAGCCTGTGAAAAATACCACAATGACGCGATTTGCGGAACGCGGGGCGGCCGGCCGTCGGTTACCATCCGCGTGGGGGCGAGGATGCCGAACCGACTCGCGCGCGGGCTGGTCACCCTGCTGACGGCGTTGACGTTGCCGGCGGTCGCGGCGGCGCAGACGCTGCGCGACGTGATGGTGGCCGCGCCGGACGGCACGCCGCTCGCCACCGACGTCTACTTCCCCTTCCTCGCCGGGTCGGGTCCCTGGCCCGTGATCCTCCAGCGCACGCCCTACGGCAAGGGATCGAGCACCGTGCAGGACGCCTGTTACCTCTTCAACCTGTGGGGCTACGCGTGCGTCGGACAGGACGAGCGCGGGCGCGGCGGCTCCGGCGGCCACTACACCGGCTACCTCGAAGAGGGTGGGGACGGCCGCGCGACGGTCGAGTGGATCGCGCGCCAGGTGTGGTGCGACGGCAACGTCGGCACGTTCGGCGGCTCCGCGCTCGGCATGACGCAGTACTCGATGGCGCCCGGGGCGCCGCCGGCGCTCAAGTGCATGGTGCCGGTCGTGGCCACGCCCGACTTCTACCACGACGCGGTCTACCAGGGCGGCGCACTCCGCTACGCGCTGGCGCACGGCTGGCTCGCCGACCAGGGCGCGCTCGACGTCTACGGCGAACTGCTCGCGCACCGGCTGTGGGACGCGTGGTGGGCGAGCTGGGCCGTGCTTCCGGAGGTGGCCACCGTCAACGTGGCGGCGCTCCACGTCGGCGGCTGGTACGACATCTTCACCCAGGGCAGCCTCGACGCGTTCAGCCGCTTCCAGCACGACGGCGGTCCGGGCGCGGTCGGGGCGCAGAAGCTCGTGATCGGCCCGTGGACGCACTACGGCACCTTCCAGGCCACCGCAGGCCAGCTCGACTATCCGTCCAACGCCTTCTACGTGGACGACTTCCCGTCGCTGGTCGAGTCCTGGATGGACGCCTGGCTCAAGGGCGACGGGGCGGCCGTGGCGGCGTGGCCGCCGGTGCGGGTGTACCTGATGGGGGCGGTCGGCGAGGCGGGGGCGCCGGGCAACGTCTGGCTCGACCTGCCGGACTGGCCGCCGCGCGCGACCGTCGGCACGCTCTACCCGAGCGCGGACCGCTCGCTCGTCGCGTCGCCCCCGGCCGCCGGCGAGGTCGCCATGCTCGCCGACCCGGCCGCGCCGGTGCCGACGCTCGGCGGCCAGGAGCTGTCCGACGTCGCCGGACCCTACGACCAGCGCCCGATCGAGGGCCGCTCCGACGTGGTCGCGTTCACCACCCCGCCGCTTCCCGCGCCGCTGGCAGTGGTCGGCCGGGTGTGGTTCCGCGCCTGGGTGCGCCCCGACACCCCCGACCTCGACCTCGCGGTGCGCCTCACCGACGTCTACCCGGACGGCCGCTCGATGCTGGTGACCGACGGCGTCCAGCGCGCCCGCAAGCGCTGCGGCGACACGGTCGAGTGCTTCCTCACCCCGGGCGTCCCGACCGAGCTCGACGTGGACGTCGGGTCGACGGCGATCGCCTTCAACGCCGGTCACCGCATCCGCGTCGTGATCTCGGGGTCGAATGCGCCGCGCTTCGAGGTCAACCCCAACGACGGCGGCGACCTCGACCAGCCGTCGGCCGGTGTGGTCGCGCACCCGGCGCTGCTGCTCGACCGCGACCACCCCTCGCGGGTGGAGCTGCCGGTCTTCGGCGGCCTGCCCCACGCCCGCCGCCACCTGGCGAGCCGCTGAAACCACTGGACCTCCGTGACGTAAACGAGGATGATGAGGGCGCGGTGCGCCCGCGCGCGGGCGCGGAGAGGGGGGGTCCGGTGAGGTTTGGCGTGATCGGCATCGTCGCCGGCACCCTGGTGGCGGCCGGTGCGGTGACGGCACTCGTCGTCACCGGCCACCGCCCCGAGTGGACGACCTCCTCGCCGGCGGCGCTGGCGGAGTTCGAGAAGGGGCAGGACGCCCTGCAGAAGGTGTACCGGGCGGAGGCCAACAGCCACTTCCGCAAGGCGCTCGAGCTCGACCCCGACTTCCTGGTCGACAAGCTCTTCCTGGCCCGCACGCTCGAGGCCCCGGACAGCGACCCGAGGGTCGCCGCGATCTACGACGAGCTGCGCCGCGCGGACCTCTCCAAGCTGACGCCGCGCGAGCGCTACCTGATCGAGTACTCGCTCGCCGGCCACGCCAAGGACGTTGCGAAGGCGCAGGAGATCATCAAGGCCTACGCCGCCAAGTACCCGGACGACCCGTTCGCGCTCGAGGCGGTAGCCTCGATGGCGCAGGGGCGCCAGGACTGGGAGGCGGCGCAGCGCGACTACACCCACCTGATCGAGGTCGCGCCGAACCGGGTGAACGCGTACAACAGCCTCGGCTACCTGGCGATGGCGCAGGGGCGGTTCGCCGAGGCCGAGAAGAACTTCCAGACCTACCGCTACATCGCCCCGGACCAGGCCAACCCCCACGACTCGCTCGGCGAGCTCCTCACCCTGATCGGCCGCTACGACGAGGCGA
>DATIYW010000108.1:0-3282 GCA_035517415.1 Thermoanaerobaculaceae bacterium | reverse complement strand
CCGTAGCCGGGCACGACGATCACCAGCGAGGCGTTGCCGAGGATCGGCGCCGCTTCCTCGGGGGTCGCGCTGCGGACGATCCTCTCCTCGCCGGTCCCCGCGGCGGAGGCCTGGACCTGGCCGAAGGCGCCGAACAGGACGTTGGTGAACGAGCGGTTCATCGCCCGGCACATGATGATCGACAGGATCAGGCCCGAGGAACCGTCGAGCGCGCCCGCGATGATCAGCAGGCGGTTGTCGAGGACGAACCCCATCGCGCAGGCGGACAGGCCGGCATACGAGTTGAGCAGCGAGATCACGGTCGGCATGTCGGCGCCGCCGATCGGGACGATCAGCAGCACGCCGAAGACGAGCGCGAGGGCGCCGAAGAACGGCAGGAGCCAGGTCTGGCCCGGCCTCGCGACCAGCGTGACGCCAGCCGCGGCGGCGATGCCCAGCACCGAGAGGTTGACGACGTTCTGCCCGCGATAGGTGATCGGGCGCTGCGGCAGGATCTCCTGCAGCTTGCCGAACGCCATCAGCGAGGCGGTGAAGGTGAGGAAGCCGAGAAGGACCTCGAGCACCAGGGCCGACATCGTGAACGTGTCGATCCTCGGAGTCCGGAGGTAGAACTCGGCGGTGCCGACGAGGGCTGCGGCGAGCGCGCCGAACGCGTGCGAGAGGGCGGTCCGCTGCGGGACCGCGGTCATCGGCATCATCGCCATCGGCACGCCGATCACGCTGCCGATCACGAACGCCACCGCGATCCACCGGTAGCTCACGATCTCGGGCCGCGCGAGCGTGCCCCCGACCGCCAGCGCCATGCCGACCACGCCGACGATCACGCCCCGCCGCGCGGTCTGCACGGCGGAGAGCCACTTGAGCGCGAGGATGAACGAGGTGGCCGCGGCGACGTAGACGAGGGGGATGAGCTTGTCGATCATCGCTTCGCTTTCCCGCTCTTCTTGAACATCGCCAGCATCCGGTAGGTGATCAGGTAGCCGCCGACGATGTTGATCCTCGAGCAGGCCACCGCGGCGGTGCCGAGCACGGTGGAGAGCGTGCTCTCCTGCTTGCCCGCGACGAGGATCGAGCCGACCACGGCGATCGCCGAGATCGCGTTGGTGAGCGACATCAGCGGCGTGTGCAGGAGCGGCGAGACCCGGCGGATGATCTCGAGGCCGAGGAACGTCGCCAGCACGAAGACGAACAGGGAGAGCTCGAAATCAGAGGCCATTCGGTGAAGTCTCCTTTGCGCTCAGGCCTTCGACGCCGGCTTGCCGAGGCGGACCTCGCCCGCGTGGGTCACCAGGCAGCCCTTGATGATCTCGTCGTCGAGGTCGAGGTTGAACTTCCCGTCCTTCCAGAACGCCAGCACGAACGCGGTGAGGTTGCGCGAGTACAGCGTGCTGCCGTGCCACGGCACCTCGGCGGGCGGATTCTCCGGGCCGCAGATCGTCACGCCGTGCACGACCACCGTGTGCCCGGGTCGGGTCAGCTCGCAGTTGCCGCCCGCCTCCGCCGCGAGGTCGACGATCACCGCGCCCGGCTTCATCGCCTTGACCATGTCGGCGGTGATCAGCCGCGGCGCCTTCACCCCGCCGATCAGCGCGGTGGTGATGACGACGTCGGCGGCGGCGCAGCGCTCGGCGATCAGCTCCGCCTGCTTGCGGTAGAAATCGGCCGACAGCTCCTTGGCGTAGCCGGACGCGTCCTGCGCCTCCTCCGCCACCACGCCGACGAACTTGGCGCCGATGCTCTCGACCTGCTCCTTCACCACCGGCCGTGTGTCGGTGGCCTCGACCGCGGCGCCAAGGCGATGTGCGGTGGCGATCGCCTGCAGCCCGGCGACGCCCGCGCCGATCACGAACACCTTGGCCGGGAAGACCGTGCCGGCCGCGGTCATCAGCATCGGGAAGTAGCGCGGCAGGTGGTTGGCCGCGATCAGCACCGCCTTGTAGCCGGCGATGTTGGCCATCGAGGAGAGCGTGTCCATCGACTGCGCCCGGGTGATGCGCGGGATCTGGTCGATCGCGAACGCGCTGACGCGGCGCGCCGCGAGCCGCTCGATCACGTCGCGGTGGCGCGCCGGGACGATCGTGCCGAGCAGCATGCCGCCCTCGCGGATCAGCTCGGTCTCGTCGCGGCCCAGAACCGGGTTGACCGCCGGCGCCTGCACCTTGAGCACGAGGTCGGCGCCGGCCCAGAGCGCCGCGGCGTCGGCCTCCAGCTCGGCGCCGGCGTCGCGGTACGACGACTCGGTGAAGAACGCGGTCTCGCCGGCGCCGCGCTCGACCGCGACGCTGATCCCGGCCTTCACCAGCTTCTTGACGGATTCGGGGACCAGCGCGACGCGCTGCTCCCCCGGGCGGACCTCCCGCGGCACCGCGATCCTCATGTCTCCCCCATCCCGCGCCCGACCGATTCCACCTGCCACCAGGGAAGCAGCCCGCGCTGCGACCTATTCCCTCGCACGATCCCGCTCAGACCAGCTGCGCGAAGATCGCGGCGTTGAGCCGGAAGGCCTCGCGCGCCTCGTCGAGCAGCGCCTCGCGCTCCCCGTCGACGACCGCGAGCGTGTCGAGGCGGCGCCGGAACTCGGCCTTGAACGCGCCCGGGTCGGCGATCGCCGGGAACTCGTAGAAGCGCAGGCCGTCGCCGTCGAGGCCCAGGATGCGCGCCGCCAGCTTCTTCAGCATCTGCCCGCCGGAGAGGTCGCCGAGGTAGCGCACGTAGGCGTGCGAGACGAGGCGGAGCGGCTCGCCGCGGTCGAGTGCGTCCAATCGCAGCACGTAGTCGCGCGCCGCCGGCACCGGCTCCTCGCCCGCCCAGTCCGGCCCGCGCAGGAACGCGAGGTCGGCGGCGATCGCCTCCGTACGCCACAGCTCGGGGAGGACGAACGGGCGGATGCGGGATTCGCTGCGCCACCGCTCGAGCGCGCCCTCGAGGGTGGAGTAGACGCCGTGGAGGGCGAGCAGGTGCCGCGAGTAGGCGTCGCGGTCGAGCGTACCGTCGACGAAGCGGCCGACGAACGCCGAGCGCTCGGCGGTGCGGTGGACGTCGGCGGTGCCGTCGCGCAGGTATTGTGACAGAGTCACAGAATCGTTCATGGCGACGGACTGTACCACGGAATCGTCACGGCGTCACGGGCGGGCGCAACGCGAGCGCCGGCGGCCCTCGCTGCTCCGACGCCCGGGGCACCGGGGACGCGCCGCGCGCGGACGCCGCGGGACGCCGCCCGTGGCTACTTCCCCGCTTCGAACACCTCGTTGCGGAGGAACTTCTCCGGCTCCCACGGCGCCG
>DATIYW010000107.1:0-2316 GCA_035517415.1 Thermoanaerobaculaceae bacterium | reverse complement strand
CGAGGGGTCGAAGTTGACCGTGTCGCCGTCACCGGCCGCCGCGACCTGGGCGCGGAGAGAGCCCGGCCCGCTGTCGTTCGTGTTCAGGACGGTCAGCGTCGTCGCGTCCGCCGCCGCCGCGAGCAGCGCGGCGAGGCCCGATGAACCGAGGACGACAACCAGGGTCCTGCGCATGCCAACCTCCCCGCTCGGCGCCCCGGGGGGAGGTACGACGAGTCCTGCTTCGCCCGACTGTGACGCGAGTGTACGGTCGGGGTCGGACTTGGTCAAGACCGATTCTCAGTCGCGCTGGGGACGGCCAGCTCGCCACGACCCTCCCGCCGCGGGCCCGGCGCGGAACACGCGGCGGGGCGGCGCGGTTGTCGCGAGATGCACAGGCGAGCGGCGACCCGACGGCCGCCGGAGCCGGGCGCCGGGAGGAGGCGACGATGCCGCACACGAGGTACCTGATCATCGGCGGCGGGATGACCGCGGACGCCGCCGTGCACGGGATCCGCACGCGCGACAAGGAGGGCGAGATCGCGCTGATCAGCGCCGAGGCGGACCCTCCCTACAACCGGCCGCCGCTGTCGAAGGGGCTGTGGAAGGGCAAGCCGCTCGACGGGATCTGGCGGCGGAGCGACGACCAGCGCGTGACGATGCACCTCGGTCGGACCGTGCGCGGTCTCGACCTCGCGCGGCGCGAGGCCACGGACGACCTCGGCGCGGCGCACCGCTTCGACCGGCTGCTGCTCGCGACCGGGGGCACGCCGCGGCGTCTCCCGTTCGGCGGCGACGGCGTGATCTACTTCCGCACCCTCGCCGACTACCGGCGCCTGCGGGCGCTCGCGGCGCCGGGGAAGCGCTTCGCCGTGATCGGCGGCGGATTCATCGGCTCGGAGATCGCGGCGGCGCTGGCCGGCGCCGGTGCGGCGGTGACGATGGTCTTCCCGGACGAGGCGATCGGGGCGCGTCTGTTCCCGCGCGACCTCGCCCTGTTCGTGAGCGAGTACTACCGCGGCAAGGGCGTCGACGTGCGGGCAGGCGAGAAGGTCACCGGAATCGTGGCCGAGGGCGGCCGGTTCGCCGTCGAGACGCGCGGTGACGACGACGGGGGAGCGCCGCGCCGGCTTGCCGTCGACGGCGTGGTGGCGGGACTGGGGATCAAGCCCAGCACCGAGCTCGCCGAGGGCGCGGGCCTTGCGGTCGACGACGGCGTGGTGGTGGACGAGCAGCTGCGGGCGTCGCACCCGGACGTGTGGGCGGCCGGCGACGTCGCGGCGTTCGCCAGCCCGGCGCTCGGCCGGCGGATCCGCGTCGAGCACGAGGACAACGCGCTGGCGCAGGGCTCGGTCGCGGGCGAGAACATGGCCGGCGCCGGGCTCCTCTACCACCACCTGCCGTTTTTCTACTCCGACCTGTTCGAGCTCGGCTACGAGGCGGTGGGGGAGGTCGACTCGCGGCTCGAGACGGTGGCGGACTGGCACGTGCCGATGCGCAAGGGCGTGGTCTACTATCTGCGCGAGGGGCGCGTGCGCGGGGTGCTGCTGTGGGACGTGTGGGGCAAGGTGGACGCGGCACGCGAGCTGATCGCCGCCGCCGGCCGTGTGAGCGCGGGCGAGCTCGCCGGTCGCATCCGCCCGTGAGCCGGAGCGAGGGAGCGGCGCGATGATCCGGGTCAAGCGCATCTACGACGGCGTGGCGGACGAGGACGGGGCGCGCGTGCTGGTCGACCGCCTGTGGCCGCGCGGCGTGAGCAAGGAGGCGGCGCGCCTCGACTGGTGGGCGCGCGAGCTGGCGCCGTCCAGCGAGCTGCGCAAGCGCTTCCACGGGCACGCCGAAACCTACCGCGAGTTCGTCCGCGCCTACCGCGACGAGCTCGCCGGCAACCCGGCGTTGTCCCGCCTGCGCGAGCTCGCGGCGTCGCGCACCGTCACGCTGCTGTTCGCCGCCCGCGATGCCGAGCGCAACAACGCCACCGCCCTCGCCGAGATCCTCGCCCCGCGACGCTGACAGAGCGGCGCGTTCCGCGCTACCCTCCCGCCATGAGCGAAAACCCGTCGACCCAGCGGGCCACGCTGCGCCGGATCGCCCGGCAGGCGATGGCCGACCGCGGCCTCCAGCCCGACTTCGCCCCCGCCGCGCTGGCGGAGCTCGAGACGATCGCGGCGGCGCCGCATCCGCCGGACCGTTCGTTGCGCGACCTGCGCTCCCTGCCCTGGTGCTCGATCGACAACGACGACTCGATGGACCTCGACCAGCTGAGCGTCGCGGTGAGTGCGGCCGGCGCGCCGACGCGCGTCCTGGTGGCGATCGCCGACGTCGACGCGCTGGTGG
>DATIYW010000106.1:0-2053 GCA_035517415.1 Thermoanaerobaculaceae bacterium | reverse complement strand
TGATCTGGCTGGAGGCGGACGTGCGGATCCGCCAGCTCACCGCCGGCCGGCGCTCGCTCGACGACTTCTGCCGCGCCTTCTTCGGCGGGTCGAACACGCCGCCGGAGCTGAGGACCTACGGCTTCGAGGACGTCGTCGCCGCGCTCGGCGCGGTGGCGCCGTACGACTGGCATGCCTTCTTCCAGAAGCGGATCACGGCGCTCGCGCCCGCGCCGCCGCTGGGCGGGATCGCGGCCGGAGGCTGGCGCTTCGACGAGACGCCGGCGTCGAACGAGTGGCAGCGCCTCGAGGAGGCCGCGTGGAGGTTCACCGACGAGAGCGCCTCGGTCGGCCTGCGCCTCGATCCGGACGGCACGATCGTCGACGTGACGCCCGGCACGGCCGCCGCCCGCGCCGGACTCGGTCCGGGGATGAAGCTGCTCGCCGTCGACGGCCGCGACTTCACCACGCAGCGACTGCGCGAGGCGATCGCCGCGAGCCGCGCGCCGGACGCGCGAGTCGACCTGCTCGCCGACAACGACGGCTTCCCGGCGACCTACGCGCTCGACTACCACGGCGGCGCACGCTACCCGCATCTCGAGCGCGACGTCGCGCAGCCCGATCTCCTCGGCGAGATCGTCAGGCCGCGTGCGGCGGCCGGCGACTAGAGCGCAACCGGCGGGTCGGCGGCCGCGAGGCGCAGCTCGAAGAACTGCGCTCCGGCGATCGGGTTGTGGCGGTAGGGGGCGATCGGCACGAAGCCGAGCGAGCGGTAGAGCGCGACCGCGTCGCGCATCCAGGGGATGGTGTCGAGGCGCATCGCCGCGTGGCCCGCATCCCGCGCAGCCGCCACCACCGCCTCGGCGAGCTGCCGCCCGACGCCCTTGCCGCGGAAGCGCGGCCGCACGTAGAGGCGCTTCATCTCGCACGCCCCCGCCTCGAGCGGGCGCATCGCCACGCAGCCGGCGAGGTTGCCGTCGCAGAACGCGAGCAGCAGCGCGCCCGCCGGCGCGACGTAAGCGCCCGGCAGCTCCTCGAGCTCGCGGGCGAAGTCCTGGAAACCGAGGTCGAAGCCGAGCGACGAGGCGTACTCCTTGAACAGCTCGCGCGCCTCCCGCACCAGCGGTTCGCCATCGGCGGACCGCACCTCGATCGTCCATCCCGCGCGCAGCGCACCCTGCTCCATCACGTGCATATTGGCACACGCCCGTGCGCCGGCCGTGAAGATGAGTCCGCGTTTCGCATCTGGCCGCCCTTCCGGCGTGATCCCGCTCACGACTCGGGTACGGGCGGCGCGCGCCGGATGTCTACAACGGCGTCACGATCCGGGCCGCCGCCAGGAACCAGAGCTCGAAGCGCGGCGGGGCGGGGAGCCCGAGCGCCTCGCGCAGCGCGCGCACGTAGACCGCGCCCTGCGCGGCGTAGGCGCCCGCCCGCGCGGCGATCTCCGCGTCGCTCGCGACCTCGTCGGTCTTGTAGTCGGCGACGACCAGGTCCCCGGTCCGCGGATCGCGGTAGACGAGGTCGATCGCGCCGGAGACGAAGCCGACCGGCGCCTCGGCCGCGCCGTCCGGCGGCAGCAGCACCGCCACTTCGCGGGCGACGACGTGCGGCGCGATCTCGGAGAGGCGCTCGAACAGCGCCGACGCCGCGAACCCGTCGAGCACGCGGGCGGCCCGCGCGAGCGCGGCGTCACGCGTCCCGCTCGCCGAGAGTGCGTCGAGGTAGGCGGGCAGCAGCGCCCGCTGCCGCGCCAGCGCCGCGGCGAGGTCGCCGTCGAGCTCGAGCGCCTCGAGGGCGCGGTGGACCGCGGTGCCCGCGTCCGCCGCCGCCTCGCGCGCCGCTTCCCTCGCGCGCCGCGCCGCCGCGACCTCCTCGCCGGCGCCGTCGCCGAACGCCGCCTCGAGCGCTGCCTCGTCGAGCAGCCGGTGCGCTTCCTCCGACGCCGCGGCGGAGAACGGCCGCCGCATCCGCTCCGCGGCACGCGGCCGCAGCGCGGCGAGACGTTCCGAGCGGGCCGCCAGCTCGCCGATCGCCAGCGCCGGCCTCTCCGGCACCGCCTCCGGCGCGGCTC